>JAHBAA010000093.1 GCA_018385425.1 Acetatifactor sp. | reverse complement strand
AGTACAACAGTATCCATCACTTACCCCCCGTATTAAATTAATATTTTGATGTTAGCATCTAAATAGTACAAAACAAAATGAGATATTCCCTTGATACAAATAAAATGTATAATAACAAGAGGAGGAACTCATTATGTCACGTAAGAAAACTCAACACACCAAACAATTTAAGTTGGATTCTGTCAACTATCGAAAAGAACATCCAGATCTCACTCAAGTAGAATGTGCCAAGAATCTTGGCATCGGAGTCAGCACTCTCGCCAGATGGGAAGCACAGTTCCGAGACAATGAAGGCGACATTCCTGTTAGAGGTTCTGGTAATTATGAATCCGATGAAGCCAAGGAAATCGCACGGCTTAAGCGCGAACTTCGCGACGCTCAGGATGCTCTTGATGTGTTAAAAAAAGCCATCAGCATTCTGGGGAAAGATTGACAGAAGCTATCTATACTGAAGTATCTGCCAAAGTAGAGGCATCTAAAGTTACCGGACGCCGCGTCTCTACTTCCGGAATGCTGAAATTTTTAGGCGTATCTCGCTCTGGATACCGAGCTTTTCTTAATCGAAAAGTTTCTCCTTCAAAACAGCGTAAAGAGTCTGTCAAAAAGGAAATCCAGAAAATCTACGACAAATCCAAATATCGTAAGTAAGTATTGACATCCGGTACTTATATATCATATAATCTGTAGGAAGATCAAAAAACGAACGTTTTTCCGAGGAGCTGATGCCTGCATTGGTTCCTTATTTTTTTGTCTAAACGTAAATTCTTACAAATCTCCCACCATTTATTTTTACGCCATTTTTACGCCACGAGCCTTTTTACTTCATTTAACTAAAGCGTTTTTTGCATGTAAAAAGGGTTCCAAGCAAATGCTTGAAACCCTTGAATTTACTGTATTATTGAACAATCAACAAGTTATTACTCGATGATTGTTGCTACTCTACCAGAACCTACTGTTCTACCACCTTCACGGATAGCGAAGGTAAGACCCTGCTCCATAGCGATAGGATGGATCAGCTCAATGGTCATCTCTACGTTATCACCAGGCATGCACATCTCTGTACCAGCAGGCAGAGAGCAAACACCGGTAACGTCGGTTGTTCTGAAGTAGAACTGAGGACGATAGTTGTTGAAGAAAGGAGTATGACGTCCACCTTCATCCTTGGTCAGTACGTATACCTGAGCGGTAAACTTGGTGTGGCAGGTAACAGTGCCGGGCTTTGCAAGAACCTGACCACGCTCGATCTCGGTTCTCTGAACGCCACGAAGCAGTGCACCGATGTTATCACCAGCCTGAGCCTCGTCAAGCATCTTACGGAACATCTCGATACCGGTTACAACAGTCTTCTTGGTCTCTTCCTTGATACCAACGATTTCAACTTCCTCGTTCAGATGAAGGGTACCACGCTCTACACGGCCGGTAGCAACAGTACCACGTCCGGTAATGGTGAATACGTCCTCAACAGGCATAAGGAAAGGCTTATCGGTATCACGCTGAGGATCAGGAATGTAAGAGTCAACAGTATCCATCAGCTCCATGATCTTGTCTCCCCAAGGACCGTTAGGATCGTTCAGAGCCTGAAGTGCAGAACCCTTTACGATAGGGCAGTCGTTGAAGTCGTACTCTTCCAGCTGCTCGGTGATCTCCATCTCAACCAGCTCAAGAAGCTCTTCGTCGTCAACCATATCGCACTTGTTCATGAATACAACGATGTAAGGAACGCCTACCTGACGAGACAGAAGGATGTGCTCCTTGGTCTGAGCCATAACACCGTCGGTAGCAGCTACAACAAGGATAGCGCCGTCCATCTGAGCAGCACCGGTGATCATGTTCTTAACGTAGTCAGCATGGCCGGGGCAGTCAACGTGTGCATAGTGTCTCTTCTCAGTCTGGTACTCAACGTGAGCGGTAGAGATGGTAATACCACGCTCTCTCTCTTCGGGAGCCTTATCGATGTTTTCGAAATCAACCTTCTCGTTACCGGCTACTCTCTCAGCAAGAACCTTGGTGATAGCAGCGGTCAGAGTAGTCTTACCATGGTCAACGTGACCAATGGTACCAATGTTACAATGGGGCTTTGTTCTGTCAAATTTAGCTTTAGCCATTATTCATTTCCTCCTTGAAATAATAACAATTGTATTCGCCGACGGCCCTCAAGCACACTCGGCGCTTTTTAACTCGGCTACCTCCAATTATATCGAAAAATTGGAGGTATTTCAAGTTAATTTTTTAATATCAGGGCATTAACCCTTCTTTGCGGCAAGAACCTTCTCCTGAACGTTCTTGGGAACGGGCTCGTACTTTTCGAAGAACATGGAGTAGTTACCACGACCCTGTGTTCTGGAACGCAGATCTGTGGAGTAACCGAACATCTCAGCAAGGGGAACGAAGGCCTTAACCATCTTACCGCCGCCGATGTCTTCCATACCCTCTACGCGGCCACGACGAGAGTTCAGGTCACCGATAACGTCACCCATATACTCCTCAGGCATTGTAACCTCTACTCTCATGATAGGCTCAAGGAGTACAGGAGCTGCCTTCTGCATAGCTTCCTTGAATGCCATGGAACCGGCAATATGGAATGCCATTTCAGAGGAGTCAACCTCGTGGTAGGAACCGTCGTATACATTCGCATGAACACCAAGTACAGGGAATCCGCCAAGGATACCTGCCTGAGCTGCTTCCTGGATACCTTCGCCGACAGCGGGGATGTATTCCTTAGGAATAGAACCGCCGACAACGGTGGATTCGAAGAGCAGGGTAGGAGGATCGTTGATCAGGATATTAGCCTTGGGATCAAACTCGAACTTCTCACAGTTCGCCTCAAGGGGCTCGAACTTAACTTTACAGTGACCATACTGACCACGTCCGCCGGACTGCTTAGCGTACTTGGAGTCAACCTCTACAGCCTTGGTAAATGCTTCCTTATATGCAACCTGAGGTGCACCAACGTTTGCCTCTACCTTGAACTCACGAAGCAGACGGTCAACGATGATCTCCAGATGGAGCTCACCCATACCTGCGATAATGGTCTGTCCGGTCTCCTGATTGGTATGAGCACGGAAAGTAGGATCTTCCTCAGCCAGCTTTGCAAGCGCCTCGCCCATCTTGCCCTGACCAGCCTTGGTCTTAGGCTCGATAGCAAGCTCGATAACGGGCTCAGGGAATTCCATGGACTCAAGGATTACAGGGTGCTGCTCATCACAGATGGTGTCACCGGTTGTGGTGAACTTAAATCCAACTGCAGCTGCGATATCACCGGAGTAAACCTTCTCCAGCTCTGCACGCTTATTTGCATGCATCTGAAGGATACGTCCTACACGCTCCTTCTTATCCTTTGTTGCATTCAGGACATAGGAACCGGAGTTCATAGTACCTGAGTACACGCGGAAATATGCCAACTTACCAACGAAGGGGTCGGTCATGATCTTAAATGCAAGTGCTGCGAAAGGCTCGTCATCGGAAGAATGTCTCTCGATCTCGTTGCCCTCCATATCAACACCCTTGATAGCGGGGATGTCCAAAGGAGAAGGCATAAACTCAACAATTGCATCCAGAAGCTTCTGAACGCCCTTGTTTCTGTATGCGGTACCGCAGCATACGGGAACTGCAGAGCACTCACAGGTTGCCTTTCTAAGGACTGCCTTCAACTGCTCGTTAGAAGGCTCCTCACCATCCAGATATGCCATCATCAGATCGTCATCCAGTTCGCAGATCTTCTCTACAAGCTCGGAACGATACAGGTCAGCATCATCCTTCATATCATCGGGAATGTCAACGATGGAGATGTCGTCGCCCTTGTCATCATTGTAGATGTAAGCCTTCATCTCAAACAAATCAACGATTCCCTTAAACTCATCTTCCTTACCGATAGGCAGCTGAATGCAGATTGCATTCTTACCAAGTCTGGTCTTGATCTGCTCTACTGCGCCGTAGAAGTTTGCACCAAGGATGTCCATCTTATTGATAAATGCCATACGAGGTACATTGTAGGTGTCAGCCTGACGCCATACATTCTCGGACTGAGGCTCAACGCCGCCCTTTGCACAGAAAACGCCGACAGCGCCGTCCAGTACACGAAGGGAACGCTCAACTTCTACAGTAAAGTCTACGTGGCCGGGGGTATCGATAATGTTGATACGATGCTCCAGCGCACCGGGCTTAGCCTTACCACCCTCCTGGAGAGTCCAGTGACAGGTAGTAGCTGCGGAAGTAATGGTAATACCTCTCTCCTGTTCCTGCTCCATCCAGTCCATGGTAGCAGTACCTTCATGAGTATCACCGATCTTATAATTTACACCAGTATAATACAGAATACGCTCGGTGGTGGTAGTCTTACCAGCATCAATATGAGCCATAATTCCGATATTTCTGGTTCTCTCTAACGGATATTCTCTTCCAGCCAAGATTTTTTCCTCCTTATTTTATTTCTCTAGGGATCTCTCCCTATGAAGCATTCCCACAATTTTCCTGCTGAATCCTGTCATAAGCCAGAATTTTAGGCAAAAACAAACTGCGGAAATAAAAGTGTGACATCAAAAACTCCAAGGAGTCGCCTACTAGAATCTGTAGTGAGCGAATGCCTTGTTTGCCTCTGCCATCTTGTGCATATCTTCTTTTCTCTTCACTGCAGCACCGGTATTGTTTGCTGCATCGAGGATCTCGTTAGCAAGTCTGTCTTCCATGGTCTTCTCGCTTCTCTTACGAGAGAACATGGTCAGCCAGCGAAGTCCGAGAGCCTGACGTCTCTCTGCTCTTACCTCGATAGGTACCTGGTAAGTAGCACCACCGATACGTCTTGCCTTAACCTCCAGAACAGGCATGATATTGTTCATAGCCTCTTCAAATACTTCAAGAGCAGGCTTACCGGATTTCTCTTCAACCTTTGCAAATGCACCGTATACAATCTTCTGTGCTACACCTCTCTTACCATCAAGCATAATGTTGTTGATAAGCTTGGTAACCACTTTATTATTGTACAAAGGATCTGCTAAAACATCTCTTTTCTGAATATGTCCTTTACGTGGCACGATTCTTCCCTCCTTAACAAAAAATTAACGTTAGATCGACGGTACTCACATGTGTTTCCCCAAGTGTACGTGCTGATTATCTGCATTACAGAATTTCCAACACTTTCTTAGTTTCGTTTTGTGACACCTTGCACAGGCACAGAGCCTGTACAGTTCATACGGTTACGAGACCATATTACTTCTTAGCAGCCTTAGGTCTCTTAGCGCCGTACTTGGAACGAGCCTGTTTTCTGTTGGCAACACCTGCAGTGTCAAGGGTACCACGGATGATGTGATATCTTGTACCAGGCAGGTCCTTTACTCTACCACCGCGGATCAAAACAACGCTGTGCTCCTGCAGATTGTGACCTTCGCCGGGAATGTAGCTTGTAACCTCGATTCCGTTGGAAAGACGTACTCTGGCAATCTTTCTAAGAGCTGAGTTAGGCTTCTTAGGAGTAGCTGTCTTAACAGCTGTACATACACCACGCTTCTGGGGAGCGGATACATCTGTAGCCTTCTTGTGAAGAGAGTTGTAACCCTTCTGCAGTGCAGGTGCAGTAGACTTCTTTACAGCAGTCTGACGTCCTTTTCTTACTAACTGGTTAAATGTTGGCATTCTGTTTCACCTCTTTCTAAAATGTATTGTTGCTGTGCGAAAGAATTGTTCCGTTGGCAAACATCTCTTGTCGCAGACATGATCAATTTGATACAACAAAAACAACGCATCCACACGCATGCTATATCATTATAGCCGTCCGCAGGTGCGTTGTCAAATGATTTTACAAATATTTTTTCGACTTTTCGCGTTATTTCTTACTTTTCGTCAAAATGCTTCATTTCGGACTGATCCCCGGTGGTTTTCCGTCAATTCTTCAGTTCCCCGAGATATCTTGAGAGAGCATCCTGCCAGGTGGGCAAGCGATTGAAACCGGCTGCCGTCAGCTTCTCCTTACTCATCCGGCTGTTCTTGGGGCGATTTGCCTTGGCGCCATACTCCTCACTTGTCACCGGCACCACCTGCATATCGATTCCCGCCTCTTTAAAGATCGCGCAGGCAAACTCATACCAGGAACAGATTCCCTCGTTTGTTGCATGGTAGATACCGTATTTGTCTGTCTGTACCATATCCACAAGAAGCTTGGCCAGATCATAGGTATACGTGGGAGACCCGAACTGATCGTTCACCACACGAAGAGTGTTATACTTTTCAGACAGGTTCAGCATGGTCTTCACAAAATTCTTGCCGTTGATGCCGAATACCCAGGCGATGCGGACAATAAAGAATTTGTCCAACAGCTCCTGCACCGCAAGCTCGCCTTCATACTTTGTCTGTCCATATACACTCTTTGGAGCGCATTCGTCCTCCGGCTCCCAGGGTTTTTCCCCTTCACCGCTGAAAACGTAATCCGTACTGATCTGGATCATCTTGATGTCCAATTCTCTGCATATCTTTGCGATATTGCGGGGGCCGTCCACATTTACCCTGCGGCACAGCTCTGCCTGTTCCTCGGCAGCATCTACTGCGGTAAATGCTGCGCAGTGAATCACTGCATCCGGTGCAGCCTCTCTGATCACCCGATCGACGCTCTCCCCATCGGTGATGTCCATCTCGTCAATGTCAACCCCGATTGCGGTAATACCGCGTCTGTCCAGTTCTTTCACCACGTCATAGCCCAACTGGCCTTTGACGCCTGTCACAAACACCTTCATACTTTTCTCCTTTTACAGCAAGGGCATGGTCACTAGGACCATGCCCGTACATGCGTTATGACTGAATCAATATCTTATTCCTCGGAAGTCGTATCCTCAGTTACGGTCACTTCCTCGCTCTGTACTTCCTCTGTCTCGAAAACCTCAGCCTCTTCCATATCATCGAAGTCCAGGGTCTCGATCTTATCAGTGGAAAGTGTGGTCGTACGGTATCTCTTCATACCGGTACCTACAGGAATCAGTTTACCGATGATAACATTTTCCTTCAGACCGATCAGGTTATCGATCTTGCCCTTGATGGCAGCCTCGGTCAGAACCTTGGTAGTCTCCTGGAAGGATGCTGCGGACAGGAAGGAGTTGGTAGCCAGTGCTGCCTTGGTAATACCAAGCAGGATCTGCTTGCCTTCTGCAGGTTCCTTGCCCTCTGCGATAAGCTGTTCATTCATATCCTCAAAGTCCAGGATGTCAACCAGTGTTCCGGGAAGGAAGTCGCTGTCGCCATTGTTCTCGATACGGATCTTCTTCAGCATCTGACGAACGATCACTTCGATATGCTTATCCGCAATATCTACACCCTGAAGGCGATATACACGCTGAACCTCACGGAGCATGTAATCCTGTACTGCGCGGATGCCCTTGATCTTCAACAGATCGTGAGGATTTACGCTTCCTTCGGTCAGTTCATCACCGGCCTCGATCACCTGTCCGTTTGTCACCTTGACACGGGAGCCGTAAGGGATCAGGTATGCCTTCTCCTCGCCGGTCTCTTCGTTTCTCACAACGACCTCGCGCTTCTTCTTGGTCTCTCTCTCTTCCACAATACCGCCGAAATCTGCAATGATCGCAAGACCTCTGGGCTTTCTTGCTTCGAAGAGCTCCTCTACACGGGGAAGACCACGGGTGATATCATCACCTGCAACACCGCCGGCATGGAAGGTTCTCATGGTCAGCTGTGTACCGGGCTCACCGATAGACTGTGCAGCGATAATACCCACTGCCTCACCTACCTGAACAGCCTCACCGGTTGCCATGTTGGCGCCGTAACACTTTGCGCAGATACCGATATGGGAACGGCAGGTAAGAATAGTACGAATCTTTACCTCCTCGATGGGCTTGCCGTCCTTTACGCCGGCGCTGAGAATTCTGGCCGCACGCTTAGGCGTGATCATATGATTGTGCTTCACGATCATATTGCCCTCTGCATCGTAGATATCCTCACAGGAATATCTGCCGGTGATTCTATCCTGCAGGCTCTCGATCTTCTCACGGCCGTCCTGGAATGCTTTCACAACCATTCCGGGAATCTCGCTTCTGCCGATGCTGCAGTCTGTCTCACGAATGGACAGCTCCTGGGATACATCAACCATTCGTCTGGTCAGGTAACCGGAGTCAGCAGTACGAAGCGCGGTGTCGGACAGACCCTTACGTGCTCCGTGTGCAGACATAAAGTACTCCAGTACATCCAGACCTTCACGGAAGTTTGACTTGATGGGCAGTTCGATGGTTCTACCGGTTGTATCTGCCATCAGACCACGCATACCTGCCAGCTGCTTGATCTGCTGGTTGGATCCTCGCGCACCGGAGTCTGCCATCATGAAGATATTGTTATATTTGTCCAGACCGGAGAGCAGCTTCTCTGTCAGAATACGGTCTGTCTCGGTCCAGGCGTCGACTACTTCCTTGTAACGCTCTTCGTCGGTAACCAGTCCGCGGCGATAGTTTGCTGCGATTCTGTCGACGGTCTTCTGTGTCTGTGCAAGCAGCTCAGGCTTATCGGCAGGCACGGTCATCTCGGAAATGGATACTGTCATGGCAGCTCTGGTGGAATACTTGTAGCCGATGGCCTTTACATCATCCAGAACCTCTGCGGTCTTGGACGCACCATGGGTATTGATAACCTTCTCCAGAATCTGCTTCAGCTGCTTCTTTCCTACGTGGAAGTCGACCTCCAGCTTCAGTTCGTTCTCGGGAATGCTTCTGTCTACGAATCCAAGATCCTGAGGCAGAATCTCATTGAAGATAAATCTTCCCAGTGTAGACTCTACAATGCTGGATATCTCTTCGCCGCCCTCGGTCTTCTTCGATACGCGAACCTTGATTCTGGAGTGAAGCGTACAAGCTCCGTTCTCATATGCAAGAATCGCCTCGTTGACACTCTTAAAGCACTTGCCCTCGCCCAACACACCGGGTCTCTCCTGGGTCAGATAGTAGATACCAAGCACCATATCCTGAGAAGGAACGGCAACAGGGCCGCCGTCGGAGGGCTTCAGCAGGTTGTTGGGAGACAGGAGCAGGAAACGGCACTCCGCCTGTGCCTCAACGGACAGGGGAAGATGCACTGCCATCTGGTCTCCATCGAAGTCTGCGTTGAACGCGGTACATACAAGGGGATGAAGCTTGATCGCCTTACCTTCTACAAGGATGGGCTCAAAAGCCTGAATACCAAGTCTGTGCAGGGTAGGAGCACGGTTCAGCATAACGGGATGCTCCTTGATCACCTCTTCCAGCACATCCCAGACCTGATTGTCCATCTTGTCCACAAGCTTCTTGGCATTCTTAATATTCTGACTGATTCCCTTGGATACCAGTTCCTTCATAACGAAAGGCTTGAACAGCTCGATGGCCATTTCCTTGGGAAGTCCGCACTGATAAATCTTCAGTTCGGGTCCGACTACGATAACGGAACGTCCGGAGTAGTCTACACGCTTACCCAACAGGTTCTGACGGAAACGTCCGGATTTACCCTTCAGCATATCGGACAGAGACTTCAGTGCTCTGTTGCCGGGGCCGGTAACAGGGCGTCCTCTTCTGCCGTTGTCGATCAGTGCGTCTACTGCTTCCTGAAGCATTCTCTTCTCGTTGCGGACAATGATATCAGGTGCTCCAAGCTCCTGCAGTCTTCTCAGACGGTTGTTTCTATTGATAATACGTCTGTACAGATCATTCAGATCGGAGGTTGCGAAACGACCGCCGTCCAGCTGAACCATAGGACGAATATCAGGAGGGATGACAGGAATGACATCCATGATCATCCACTGAGGATCGTTGCCGGATTCACGGAAAGCTTCCACTACTTCCAATCTCTTGATAATACGTGCGCGCTTCTGTCCGGAAGATGCCTTCAGCTCAGCCTTCAGCTCAGCTGCCTCCGTCTCCAGATCGATCGCTGCCAAAAGTTCTTTGATCGCCTCAGCACCCATTCCCACACGGAACTTGTTGCCGTAGGTCGCATAGGCTTCCTGATACTCTTTCTCGGTGAGGATCTGCTTATAGTCCAGATTCGTCTCACCGGGGTCAAGCACAATATAGGATGCAAAATAGAGAACCTTCTCCAAAACTCTGGGGGACAGATCCAAAATCAGACCCATGCGGCTGGGGATACCCTTAAAATACCAGATATGGGAAACGGGTGCAGCCAGTTCAATGTGACCCATACGCTCTCTTCGAACGCTGGCCTTCGTCACCTCAACACCACACTTGTCACAGACAATTCCTTTATGTCTGACTTTCTTATATTTACCGCAGTGACACTCCCAGTCCTTGCTGGGTCCGAAAATTCGCTCACAGAACAAACCGTCTCTCTCAGGCTTCAGGGTTCTGTAGTTGATCGTCTCAGGCTTTGTGACCTCACCGTGGGACCATTCGCGAATCTTATCAGGTGATGCCAGACCAATCTTGATGGCATCAAATGTCATAGGCTGATAGGATGTTTCATTTTTTACTTCTGCCATGAATGATACTCCCTTCCATTCTTTCAACTCTTCGTATTGACTTGGGCTGCCGGGCTGCCCCGGCGCCCATTTGAAACGAAACTATCTTAGTACTCTTCGTCAGTGTCATCATAAGAATCGTCAAACTCTTCTTCATAACTGTCTTCGGAATACTCATCTTCAGAGCTTAACAGTTCACCGTTTTCATCGAATTCCTGTGTCTGATAACCCATCTTGCCGTAATCCTCGTTGTCGTCGTATCCGCGGTTATCATCGATGTCACTGCGATACTCTGTATCTTCATAATCAGCCATTTCCTTCAGTTCAACCTCAGTCATGTCTTCACGAAGAACTCTTACATCAAGTCCAAGTGCCTGGAGCTCCTTCAAAAGAACCTTGAAGGACTCGGGAATACCGGGTTCAGGAATATTTTCGCCCTTGATAATTGCCTCGTAGGTCTTCACACGTCCAATGACATCATCAGACTTCACGGTCAGGATCTCCTGCAGTGTATAGGATGCACCATATGCCTCCAGTGCCCAAACCTCCATCTCACCGAAACGCTGTCCGCCGAACTGTGCCTTACCGCCCAAAGGCTGCTGTGTAACCAGAGAGTAAGGGCCGGTAGAACGTGCATGGATCTTATCGTCTACCAGATGATGCAGTTTCAGATAGTGCATGTGACCGATGGTAACAGGGCTGTCAAAGTACTCACCGGTACGTCCGTCGCGAAGACGAACCTTACCGTCACGGCTGATAGGCACACCCTTCCAAACCTTTCTGTGATCCTTGTTCGCAACAAGGTAATCCAGCACCTCGGGAAGCAGCTCCTCGCCATGGAGGCCTACAAAGGTCTCACCGTTCCACTCTCGTGTGCCGTCTGCGGAGGTGGTAAGTCCCTCAGCCTTCCACTGCGCAGCCTCCTCGTCATCCAGAGGAAGGTTTACATAGTCGTTGGCAAGATCCAGGGTATCCATGATATCCTTCTCATTTGCGCCGTCAAATACAGGGGTTGCAACATTAAAGCCAAGTGCCTTGGCAGCAAGAGAAAGGTGAATCTCAAGCACCTGTCCGATATTCATACGGGAAGGCACGCCCAGAGGATTCAATACGATATCCAAAGGACGACCGTTGGGCAGATACGGCATATCCTCAACGGGAAGCACACGGGAAACGACACCCTTGTTACCGTGTCGTCCTGCCATCTTATCACCCACAGAGATCTTTCTCTTTTGTGCAATGTAAATACGAACAGACATATTCACGCCGGGGGACAGTTCATCACTGTTCTCTCTGGTAAATACCTTAGCATCCACAACAATACCGTATTCACCGTGAGGAACCTTCAGGGAAGTATCACGCACTTCACGGGCCTTCTCACCGAAGATTGCCCGCAGCAGTCTCTCTTCCGCTGTCAGCTCGGTCTCTCCCTTAGGAGTCACCTTGCCGACCAGAATATCACCGGCACGTACCTCTGCACCGATACGGATGATACCGTTGTCATCCAGATCCTTCAGTGCATCATCACCTACGCCGGGAACGTCTCTGGTGATCTCCTCAGGTCCCAGCTTGGTATCACGAGCCTCTGCCTCATACTCTTCGATGTGGACAGAAGTATAAACATCATTCTGAACAAGCTTCTCGCTCAGGAGAACAGCATCCTCGTAGTTATAACCTTCCCAGGTCATGAAACCGATCAGAGGGTTCTTGCCCAGACCCAGTTCACCCATAGCGGTGGAAGGACCGTCAGCAATCACCTGTCCCGCCTGCACACGGTCGCCCTTCAGGACGATAGGTCTCTGATTGTAGCAGTTGGACTGGTTGCTTCTGGAGAACTTGGTCAAATGGAATTCCATCTTCTCACCGTCATCACAGGTCATGCGAATCAGCTCGGAAGAAACATAATCGATCACGCCGGACTTCTTTGCAACCACACAGACACCGGAGTCCACCGCAGTCTTGGGCTCCATACCGGTGCCTACTACGGGAGCCTCCGTGGTCAGAAGAGGCACTGCCTGACGCTGCATGTTGGATCCCATCAGCGCACGGTTTGCATCATCATTCTGCAGGAAGGGAATCAATGCAGTAGCCACAGAGAATACCATTCTGGGTGATACATCCATGTAATCAAAAGCGGTACGAGGGTACTCGGAGGTCTCCTCACGGTAACGACCGGATACGATGTTGCGGATGAAATGTCCCTCCTCATCCAGCGCCTCGTTCGCCTGTGCTACATGATAATTATCTTCCTCATCTGCAGTCATATATACGACCTCGTCGGTTACACGAGGGTTCTTGGGGTCAGACTTGTCAATGATTCTGTAGGGAGCCTCCACAAAACCGTACTCATTGATACGGGCATAGCTTGCAAGGGAGTTGATCAGACCGATGTTAGGACCTTCGGGTGTCTCGATCGGGCACATTCTTCCGTAGTGGGAATAATGGACATCTCGAACCTCAAATCCCGCACGGTCTCTGGACAGACCACCGGGTCCCAATGCAGACAGACGTCTCTTGTGTGTCAGCTCACCCAAGGGATTGTTCTGATCCATAAACTGAGACAGCTGGGAGGATCCGAAGAATTCCTTGATCGCAGCCGTAACAGGCTTGATATTGATCAGGCTGCCGGGAGTGATCTCACCGCCGTCATGGGTAGTCATACGCTCACGGATCACTCTCTCCATTCTGGACATACCGATACGGTACTGATTCTGCAGCAGTTCGCCGACCGCACGAATACGTCTGTTGCCCAGATGATCGATATCGTCATCGTTGCCCAGACCATACTCAAGGTGCATATTGTAATTGATGGAAGCAAAAATATCTTCTCTGGTAATATGTTTGGGAACGAGCTCGTTGACGTTCTTTCTCAAAGCATCACCAAGAAGCTCCTGGTCATCGCCGAACTTCTCGAGAATCTCAGCCAGCACAGGGTAGTAAACCTTCTCGCGGATGCCGAAATCCTCGGGGTTGCAGTCCACGAACTCCCTCAGGTCTACCATCATATTGGAGAGGACCTTCACATTTTTCTCCTCCGTCTGAATCATAACGAAGGGAACTGCCGCGTTCTGAATCGCATCTGCCAGGTCTGCAGTCACCTTGGTTCCGGCAGCTGCAATCAGTTCTCCGCTGACGGGGTTCACCACATCTGCAGCCAGGATCTGATTGCGGATACGATTTCTCAGCGCAAGCTTCTTATTGAATTTATAACGTCCGACCTTCGCAAGATCATATCTGCGGGCATCAAAAAACATCGCCTGGATCAGACTCTGTGCGCTGTCAACGCTCAGGGGCTCACCGGGACGGATCTTCTTGTACAATTCCAGCAGACCCTGCTCATATGTCTCAGCAGTGTCCTTGGTAAAGCTGGCCTCGATCTTGGGCTCATCACCAAAAAGTTCACGGATCTCCTCGTTGGTGCCGACACCCAGTGCACGAATCAGAACAGTAACGGGTACCTTACGGGTTCTGTCTACACGAACATGAAATACATCGTTGGAATCAGTCTCATACTCCAGCCATGCACCTCTGTTCGGGATCACGGTACAGGAGAACAGTTTCTTACCGATCTTATCGTGGCCGATTCCGTAATAGATGCCGGGAGAACGAACCAGCTGGCTGACAATAACACGCTCCGCACCATTGATGACAAAGGTACCGGTCTCAGTCATCAGGGGAAGGTCACCCATAAAGATCTCCTGCTGAGGCACATCGGTCTCTTTACTCTTATCATGTAAACGGACAATGACAGACAGCGGTGCTGCGTAGGTTGCATCTCTCTGCTTGCATTCTTCGATCGTGTACTTCGCCTTGTCTTTTTCAAATTTGAAGCCCAAGAATTCCATGCTCATATTGCCGCTGTAATCAGCAATAGGAGAGATATCCTTCAACACCTCTTCAAAGCCCTCTCTGAGGAACCACTCATACGAGTCCTTCTGAACCTCGATCAAATTGGGCATTTCAAGAACCTCTTTCTGTCTTGCATAACTCATACGCATAACCTTAGAACCGGCTACCGGACGTATTCTGTTTTTTTTCATCGACATATTCACCCCGTTCTTCTATATTCATATGCACACCTTATTCCCAAAAAAGGGCATAAAAAGGCACAGCACAGCACAATAGTGCATTTTTCATGATATCACAGGCTTGTCAATAGGTCAAGAGAAAATTTTGTGAAAAAAGATGTTTTTTTGGGGGATAATATGCCCGGATGGGCAGACGGATCGGGGGCGAAGAACGAAAAAAGAACGGCTCCCGCCAAAGCAGAAACCGTTCTGTCAGATTCTCTCAAAAGAAAATTACTTAAGAGTAGCCTTTGCGCCAACTTCCTCAAGCTTCTTCTTGATCTCCTCAGCCTCTTCCTTGGAAGCGCCTTCCTTCAGAACCTTGGGAGCGCCGTCAACAACGTCCTTAGCTTCCTTCAGGCCAAGACCGGTTACCTCACGAACAACCTTGATAACCTTAACCTTCTCAGAACCAACCTCGGTCAACTCAACGTCGAACTCGGTCTTCTCCTCAACCTCTACTGCAGGGCCGGCTGCTGCTACAACAACACCTGCTGCTGCGGATACGCCGAACTCCTCTTCACAAGCCTTTACAAGATCATTCAACTCTAATACGGTCATCTCTTTGATTGCATCGATCAATTCCTGAGCTGTCAATTTAGCCATTTTTGTTTTCCTCCATTTTTCAATAATTTGTAATCAGATAATGTGTTTGCACTGATGGTACACATCTGTGCGGGTAACTTATGCCTCTGCGGAAGCGCCGCCGTTCTTCTCTGCGATCTGATTGATCACGCGAGCAAAATTGGTGACAGGACTCTGCAGACTTCCCAACAATCTGGAAATAAGAACTTCTCTTCCGGGGATGGAAGCGATTGCCTGCATTCCCTTAGCGTCGTATACGGTACCCTCTACAACGCCGGCCTTCATCTCCAGAATAGGTGCCGTCTTAGCGAACTCAGCAATTACACGGGCAGGTGCTGTCGCATCTGTGGTGGAAATAGCTGCTGCACTGGGTCCCTCAAGATAAGGAGCAAGACCTTCAAATGCAGTTCCCTTGAAAGCACGATTCATGTAGGTGTTCTTGTACACCTTGTAGACAACTCCTGCCTCACGCAAGCTCTTACGAAGCTGTGTGTCCTGCTCTACGGTAAGTCCGCGGTAATCAACCAGAACTACAGACTGAGCATCCTTGATCTGAGCAGAAATCTCTTCTACGATGGGCTGCTTCAATTCAATCTTTGCCATTTTTCTACCTCCTTATAGATTTGTGTTGGGGTATCCCCCAGCCGAAAGGAGTTTTATAAAAGAAAAACCTCCCTGAAGACAGGAAGGTAAGTAGTCTTGCTCAAAACTCTTTCCTCGGCAGGCGTTCAAAGAACTTACCCTTACGGGCCTGCTGTCTTCGGCTTAGTCTCACGACCTCAAGTATATTAACACAAATATGGGCTTGTGTCAACAGTAAAAAAAACGAATATTTTGAAAACCGGCAGACCCGATCGGTCTGCCGGCAGAAAACATTCTCTTAAATTAGAACTTTGCAACGGAAACCTTTACGCCGGGTCCCATGGTGCTGCTCAGGGTAATGCTTCTTAAGTACTGACCCTTCAATGCGCTGGGTCTTGCCTTTACGATAGCATCCATCAGAGCCTTGAAGTTCTCCTGCAGAGCCTCTTCCGTGAAGGAAGCCTTACCTACGGGAACATGCACGATGTTGGTCTTGTCAAGTCTGTACTCGATCTTACCGGCTTTGATATCCTTAACAGCCTTGGTAACATCCATAGTAACGGTACCTGCCTTAGGATTGGGCATCAGACCCTTAGGTCCCAAAACCTTACCCAGACGACCTACAACACCCATCATATCAGGGGTTGCCACTACTACGTCGAAATCAAGCCATCCATCGTTCTGGATTCTGGGGATGAGCTCGTCTCCGCCTACGAAATCAGCGCCGGCTGCCTCAGCCTCTGCCACCTTATCTCCCTTTGCGAAAACCAAAACCTTAACGGTCTTACCGGTTCCGTTGGGCAGTACAACCGCACCACGGATCTGCTGCTCAGCGTGACGTCCGTCACAACCGGTTCTAATGTGTACTTCGATGGTCTCATCGAACTTTGCAGTTGCAGTCTTTTTCACCAGAGCAATTGCTTCTTCGGGCTCGTAAGCTACGGAACGGTCTACAAGCTTCGCAGTCTCTGTATACTTCTTTCCATGTTTCATTCTTTTACCTCCTAGGTTCCAGCGACAACTCTTTGCGCAAGAAGTTGTCTCCCAATTATTCGTGAATTAGTCTACTACAGTGATACCCATGCTTCTGGCTGTACCGGCGATCATGCTCATTGCAGCCTCGAGGCTTGCTGCGTTCAAATCGGGCATCTTCAGCTCAGCGATCTCCTGAAGCTTTGCCTTTGTGATGGTAGCAACCTTTGTCTTGTTGGGAGCACCTGAACCGGACTTAATGTTGCATGCCTTCTTCAGAAGAACTGCTGCAGGGGGAGTCTTTGTGATGAAGCTGAAAGATCTGTCTGCATATACAGTAATCACAACAGGGATGATCAGGTCACCCTTGTCTGCTGTTCTTGCGTTGAACTGCTTTGTGAATTCAACGATGTTCACACCATGCTGACCCAGTGCAGGACCAACAGGGGGAGCCGGTGTTGCTTTGCCGGCAGGAATCTGTAATTTGATATAACCTGTAACTTTCTTTGCCATATTGGCACCTCCTAAAAATGTGGTAACCGCCCAAACGGCCCAGGCCGTCTGCAAATGCGGCAATTCGGCGCGGAATCTCTCCCGCTCCCACTTTGTTGCCGGGGAATTCTCCCCAATATATTCACCGGCTCACGCCGGAAAATACCAAAACGATTCGGAAATGAACCTTTCTTATACCCGACGAACAGAGTCAAAATCCAGCTCCACCGGAGTATCTCTCTCGAACACTTCGAGAATGACGGTGACAGTCTGCTTGCCGAAGTCGATCTTTGAGACAACGCCCTCCTTGCTCTCCCAAGGTCCGGAGAGAACGCGGACGGTATCGCCCTCCTCAAAGTCCACGGTGATCACTTTCTCTCTGCCTGCTTCCGCCGCTTCCTCCTCGCCTGACACTGCGATGCCGAAGGGTCTCAGTTCTGCGGCAGTCAGGGGAACCGGCTTGCTTCCGGGACCCACAAAACCGGTCACTCCGCGGGTATTGCGGACAACATACCAGGTGTCATCGTTCATTTCCATATTGAGAAAAACATATCCGGGGAAAAGCTTTCTGGTGACAGGCTTTCGGGCGCCGTTCTTCAGCTCCTCCACAACCTCCTCAGGCACTCTGACCTCAAGGATCTGCTCTGCCAGGTTCTGGTTATTCTCAATGGTCTTCAAAATATTGGCTCTCACCTTATTCTCATACCCTGAATAGGTATGCACTACATACCAATTTGTCTCTGCCATTTACTCACCCTCACTTAATTGATGTCAAGAAGTTAACGCCGTATTTTGCAACATAATCCAAAACGGCGATAATCAATCCGACCACCAAAGAGATCGCTACAACAGCAACAGACTGTTTCAGGGTGGACTCTCTGTTCGGCCATATAATCTTCTTGAACTCGGCCTTCACACCGGCGAAGAAGCCAGGGCCTTTCTGCTTATCTGCGGAATCTCCCATATTAGTCCTCCCAAAACTATCCGACCTAACTTATTTGGTCTCCTTGTGTGTTGTGTGTGTCTTGCAGAATCTACAATACTTCTTGGTCTCCATTCTGTCAGGATGAGCCTTCTTATCCTTGGTTGTATTGTAGTTACGCTGTTTGCACTCGGTGCAAGCTAAAGTAATTTTTGTACGCATAAATCCCTACCTCCAGTTGTTTTTTGAGCATAAAAAAAAGACCTAAAATCTTATCTCGCTTGACCACTATACCACAGGTCTGCTCTCCCGTCAACTGTTTTTTACAATTTCGGATGTAGGGACAGGCTGCAGCAAAAAAGGGTCCGGCGGAAAGACCCGGGAGGGTTCACACAGCTGATCCGCCGAACCCTCCCTGTTCTATCTCTCACCGATACCCTATTATTCAGACTGCGTCTGTTTGCTGCTCTTCTTGCTGCCCTTGGCCTTATACTTGTCCAGAGCCGTGTAATCCTCCATCATCTCCAGCACCTTATCTCTGCCGGTCTGGTTCAGTTTCAGATAATACTGCATGACACGATTCTCCAACAGATGTGCTCCCAGGGAAGCGTCTCTGTCCAAAGCGGAAAAGTCCACAGGGTTCAGGTTCAGCTTTTCGCACATTCTGATAACGGTGCCGTAAGCCATGCCCTCGATCCCTCTGTCCAGTGCGGTCACCAGGGTGCTGTAAGGGATTCCCATCTCCATCGCGAATTTTCTGACACTGCGATAATTCTTCTTGATCTCTTTTCTCAAAATCTCTGCCTTCGTCATATGATCATCCTCCAAATATATCAAAAAGTGCTCTTTTCAGTGGTAAGCATATCCTTTTTTTCGTTTCTTTTCAAGAGGTATCTCGCAATTTTAATAGACTTTTAATACTTCTTCATTCTTGAAGAAATAAGTCAATTCCGTCTGCAATTCCCTTCACGATCTTTTGCTGATAGTCTTCACTGGACAGGTTCCTGTCCTCAGTCTCATTGCTCATGTAACCCATCTCTACGATCGTGACCGGCACCTGACACCAGTTGATGCCGCTCATGGTATCCGTCTCCCATACCTTCCTGCGCTTACAGCCGGTCTCCTGTACGATTCCGTCCAACACCTTCTCCGACAGATCCCTGCTCTTCTCCGCCAGATCACCGTTATATGGGTTATCCGGAGTCTGGCAGATCGTCTCTGCCCCGTGAACCTCGGGGTTCTCAGAACCGTTTGCATGGATCCGGATAAAAGCCGCCGCCCCAGCATCGTTGGCCACCTTGGCCCGTTCGCTGTTGCTGATATCCACATCATGAGTGGTTCGGACCATGATCACCTCATACCCTCTGCCCAACAGCTCCTCCTCCAGCAGCTTGGCAACCGTCAGGGTAAGCTCGTACTCCGGAAGCTTTGTGACGACCCCTCTGGTGCCGGAGGAGACCTTGGCCTTCATTGTCTCGGCACCGGGGCCGATGGGCTCCTGTTCCTTGTTTCCCTTGGCCTGATGACCGGCATCGATCACAATGATCCTGCCGGCATGACTTCCCGTGTAGGCGGGAGGGGTTGGTTCCTCCGCCTGAGTCACTTCCGCCTCCGGAACAGACTCCCCGGTCACTGCGCTCTCTTCCCCGGAAACATCCTCCCGAAAGCTCTCGTTCTCATCCGGTTCAGAGGTATTCTCCCCGGTCACCATGCTCTCGGTCCCGGCAATCTCAGTCTGTTCCAGCTTCTGCGGCCGATAGGTCTGAAACGGGTCCTGTTTCGCCCCGCATCCGATCAGTATCAGGGTGCACACCAGTAAGCTTCCTCTTTTTATCCACTGTCTCACCATATCTCTCCCTTTACGTCCAGTAGGGTTTCTGGTCCTTGTGGGTATATCCTTTCAGTTTCTGGCGATAGGTCCCCACAATGCTCTCATATTTTTCCCTCAGTTCGTCACTCAGTTTTCCCTGCTCCGTAAACCGGGAAAGCTTTGCCTCCAGCTCTGCCAGATTCATCTGTGCTGCGTCCTTGTAGTTGTTTGACATGTTCATCTCGATTTTTTCTATAGAAAGCAATAATTCCTTTTCTTCCTTTGTCTTGATGAATTTTTGAAAAAAGCTCATCTGTCATACCTCCCATCCGTAAAAGAAACTACTGTCACTGCAGCTGTTCCAGCAACCCCTGCAATCCCCGTTCCTCATAGATATCCTTATAGTAGGTCACTTCGTCTCGAATAAGATCGTCGATTACCCGCATTCCCAGAAGCTCCACCGGTGCCTGGTCATCCGTCATAACAAGCTTCCCCGCCTCGCACTTCTGAAGATTTTCCCGAATACGTCCCATCAGACCTGCCAGATCGGCATTCTCCGCAGCCGCAGCATTCCGCTCCATCACTGCCAGAATGTCAGGATCATTGGAGGCAAAAAGCTCACGATTGGTAGACCCGGCCACATCCACGGTATAGACCTGCGAAAACACCGAACGAATGGTATTCATCAGATACTCGTTGATGCTTCCCTCCTTGCTGCCCCGCATGTTCATATTGACGATCATCACGCCGCCCTCCTTCAAATGCTCCTTTACCAGCGTGAAAAATTCCACGGAGGACATTTGAAAGGGGATGGTGATGTCCTGATAGGCATCCACCATGATCACATCATACTGCTTTTCCACGGCGTTCAGATAGGCCCTGCCGTCATAGGTGTATACCGGAATCTCCCGGGACAGATGAAAGTATTCGTAAGCCAGATCGGTGATCCCCTGATCGATCTCCACACCCTCTATAGACAGATTGGAAAACAGTCTGCTGCACTGGGTCGCATAGGTGCCGGTTCCCATGCCCAGAATCAGCATGTCCGCCTGTTCCTTTTCCGGTACGCCCGCCATCAGGGGAGCCGCAAGGGCATAATCGTAATACATTCCGGTGAGTTCCTCCCCTTTGACATACACGGACTGCACACCGAACAATACATTGGTGGACAGATATACCCTTCTGTCGTCCTCCTTCACCTGAAGATAGTTATAGATGGACTCTCCCTCGTGGACCAGATCGCTCTCCCAAAAGGCAAAGCTGTTGTTCTTTCCGAAGAAGAAGCACAGTCCGAAGATCAGCACTGCGGCAGTCACCTTTACCGGAGCCTTCCGGGCACTGGCAAAATAGATCAGTGACAAAAGCAGCAGAATTCCTGCAAACAGGAAGAAAGTCACAGAGGTTCCCACCGCAGGAATGGTGACAAAGGTAGGCACAAAGGTCCCGATGATGCTGCCGATGGTATTGGACGCATTCAGCATCCCTACTGTCTTGCCGCTATCCTCCAGATCATCCACCGTGTACTTCACCAGAGAGGGGGTCACGGTACCGAGCAAAAACAACGGGAACACGAAGATGATCATGCAGGCGGCAAATGCAGCCCACACCAGATAATTGCTGTTCACAGAAAAAATCATTACTCCGGAGATTCCCAGAATAATATATTTTCCAAGCACCGGGATCAATGCGATCCATACGGCTGCGATCAGGATCCGGCCGTACAGCCTGTCCGGGTTGGGATTCTTATCTGCAGCCCGGCCGCCATAGATATTTCCCAGCGCCATGGCGATCATGATCGTTCCGATGATAATGGTCCACACGATCTGGGAAGAGGAGAAGTAGGGAGCCAGTAATCTGCTGGCGCCCAATTCAACCGCCATCACAGACATCCCCGCAAAAAACTCCGTGAGATACAGATACAGTTTGTTGCTCAGGATCTTTCGTTTGATAAGGTTGTTGGCACTTTGTTCCATGGAAAACCCCCAATGTTTCAAAAATGATTATTGATATTGTAACCAAAAAACAGGGAGTACGCAAGGTCATTCCATTCACTCTGACGAAAAACATGTGAAAACGACTGCACCGCACCGCTGTATGTACCCGGATAATTCTTACCCTTTTCGCTCCGACGCATTTTGTCGGAAACATTTACAAAATTGCAATATTATGGTACATTTAAAGCAGTACACATCGGGTCTTTCCCCGGTGCCTGTTCCGTTCCATTTCGGGAAAAGGAGTTGATTTACATGAACAGCATCAATTTCGACGCGATCCAATTTAATCTGGTGGAAGAAGCCTACAGCATCCTCCTGACTCTGATTCTTCTATTGTATATGCTGCTCAGCGCAGAGTACAGGCAGAAGATCCACCGGTACTTCAGAATGACCCTGATCGCCAATATCGCCAGTATCCTGGGAAGTATGACCGACTGGCTGTTCTCCGGAATAAACACCCCTGCGGCGAGAGCTGTCATCACCTTCGGCAGCAGTCTGTCCTTCTTTGCCAACGGCTGCATCCTGACCTGTTATTTTCTGTTCTTTCTTGCATTTCTGGATAAGTTGAAAAAAACGGATCCCAGGTGGGTCACGCTGCCCAAAATTATTTTTGCCGTGAGCACCACCCTTTCCGTGGCGAGTCTGTGGTTTAATCTTTACTTTCATATTGATGAGGACGGCCGCTATGTGCGGGGACCTCTGTTCCCTGTCTCCATCCTGATCTCTCTGGTCATATATTGCTGCCTGATCATTTTGATGTTTCAGTATCGAAAGCTGCTCACGAAAACGGACCTGATGTTTATGTCCAGCTTCTATATTCTCCCGTTGATTGCGGAAGTGCTTCAGATCAGATTCCTCGGATATGATTTTCTCTGCATCGGTGTAACCGTCGGTCTGATGCTTGTCTTCATCCGTATTCTGGTGGCACATACTGCAAAGCTGTCCGAAGAGAAGGCGCTTCTGCAGGCGGACTATGCCAACCAGACGCTGGCGATGCTGGCCAATGCCATTGATGCTAAGGATCCTTACACCAAGGGACACGCCTCCAGAGTTGCCATCTATTCTGCCCTGATCGCCGGGGAGCTGGGATGGTCTGAGGAGCAGATCAAGGATCTTCGCTTCGCGGCAATGCTGCATGATATCGGCAAGATCGGTATCCCGGACTGCATCCTGAACAAGCCGTCCAGACTCACCGATATTGAATACGGAATCATCAAGACGCACACCACTCTGGGTGCCGGGATTCTGAAAGGGAAAAATGTCACCAGTCTGGCGGAGAAGGTTGCCATGCACCACCACGAGCGTTATGACGGGCACGGCTATCCCACCGGTCTGGCAGGGACAGATATTCCGTTGGAGGCAAGACTGGTATGTATTGCAGATTCCTATGATGCCATGAGTTCCAAGCGTGTCTATCGAAGTTCTCTCACACCGGAATATATCCGGAACGAGCTTGTGAGGGGTCGCGGGACCCAGTTTGACCCGGAGCTCTTGGACACCTTCCTAAAGCTTCTGGACGAGGGAACACCTGCCAAAGCAGTCAGTGAGCTGCGATTCCGAAAGAATGATACCGAGACTGAAGTCACCAAGGAGCTGAGTGACTTTATGGCGGAACTGGTATCAAACAGCCGGGCTCTGGGCGCAGATCAGCGTCCCGTGAAGGATACGGGCTTAACCGGCCCCTACTCTGTGTCCAAAGATGATTTTTCCAGTCTGATCCACTACCTGAATAATCTGGCAAGCAGATACAATCACTCCTATGAAATGCTGGATATTCTTATCTCCTTTGAAGCGTCTCTTCAGGCTTCCGATGAGGATCTGAAGAAGGCAATGGCCTTCATGCACCAGGCGATCCGTCAAAGTCTTCGGACCGTGGATATCTTCACTCCCCTCGGTGACAGCGGCTATCGCATCATTCTTCTGGATGCGGAGCAAGACAGCCTGGATGCCATTACGGAGCGTATCCTCAAGGCATTCTACCGCATGTATACCGGAATCCCCGTGAAGCTTGACTACTCCTATGTGAAAACGGAGCATTCCCGCATGGATTCTTAACCGAAAAACCCGGCCAGGCATCACCTGACCGGGTTTTGCTTACGCTTATTCTTCTTCCACTGCAGCCTTGAAATAACCTGTTCGAAGGTATTCTGCCACATCATTGATGTACTCCGCAAAGAAAAGCTTGCGGATGTCGTAATCGAACACCAGCTGTTTGGTTCCATCCTTGTAGTGCACATACAGCTCGGAGGAGACCAGATAGCCTGCATCGTCAAACTTTTCGATGATCTCTGCCTTCTCCACCTTCTCATAAGCAATATAATACAGCTTATTTAACGCTTCCTTGATAAAGATGCCGTCCTTAGTGAAGAGCATTCCCTCCTTGCCCGTGCGGAAGGTCGTGGTGTCCAGAAAGGCTACCACATCCCACAGCTTCAGGGGAATGGCAAAAAAAGCCATAAACTTGTTGATCTTTCTCATTGCCCATTTGGATCCCGTCGGGAAATACCACTTCAGGCTCCGCACCTTCATGCTGTTGCAATACTTGTCAAAAATCTTTGCCATGGTCTGCTGTTTCGTCGTCCAGCTTCGCATGGAATCCTCAAACTCCAATTCACCCATTCCGTTATCCCCCTGTGATTCATCCAATACTTTACAGATTCCCCCGGCTGCGCTGCGCAGCCATTTCCCTATTACTATAACATTTTATCCTGTATCCGTCCAGTATTCCTGCACAAATCTCTGCTATCTTCCGTCGGTTTCGTACAGACAGACCTTATTAGGCGTTGTGCGGTAATCGTAGATCTCATCTGCAAGCTGTTTCATCTGCTCATAATTGGTTTTCGCATCATACTGTTCCCCGGTCAGCAGCCATTCCGGTGCATCGAAGAACACCCCTTTGGGGCTCACCTTCTCATAAAATGAATAGGGCAGCGTATTGTTCCCATGGTGGCCCATCTGCACATAATCACTGGAAAGACCTTCTGCGTTTTCCTCCAGAAGCCTTTCCGCCACTAAGTCCTGGTGGCAGTCTCCCACAAACAGCATACTCCTCTCCTGCGTCTTCACCTGAAAGACCAGAGAGGAATTATTGTGAATATCACCGATGGTCTGTTCCATACCTGGTTCGTAGCTCCAGAAAAAACGGATGCTCAATCCGGGCAAAGACACCTCATCTCCCTTTTTCGCACTCTTCACCTCGCTCCAGCCCTCGGTCAGCTCCAGATACCGCTCATAGATCTTCGGTTCATCCCACTCCTGAGCAAGTGCTGTATATACTTTTGGATCTACACCATTGTCATAAATTGCATCCACTGTAACCTCTCCGTCCTCCATGACCCGAAGAAATGCACCGATATGGTCGGGATGCGGGTGCGTCAGTATCCAGACATCCACATGGTTTCCGCTCTCAGCAAGCACTTTCTCCACATAAGGAGCATTTTCCTCGTGTCCGCCGTCCACCACGACCACCTGTCCCTCATCACTCACGATAGTATAGAATGAAGCCTGCAATCCGGTTGTATCTCCGTACTGGGTAAGCGTCCAAAGAGTCTTGCCCTCTTCTGATGCTGTACTGTCTGCCTCTTTTCCTTTGTCTCCGCAGCCGCTGAAGGAACACACGATGCAGATCAGCAGTAATATTCGTATCATTCTTCTCATATATTCTACCAAAATCCTTCCGCTTTCATGCATTAATAAACCTGATGATTGGAATTATAACAAATTAATCACAAAAAATACAGAAATCTGCAAAAAAATCTTTCTATTTCCCCCAAAATGCGGTATAATGTTAATTAGTTTTTGAAAGGTTACACGGAAATCAGAAGAGGAATCTGTAGTCTGCCCGCTGAACAGGTTTATCTTTACTACGAATTAGGAGGATTGGGTTATGACCTTAAATCAATTGTTGACTTACGCTGTGCGCACAGACTGCTCCGATGTTCATATCACAGCCGGAACGAATCTGGCCATTCGTCGCTACGGTGTGTTATCCATTCTGGCTGACTGCCCTACTGCAGAGGAGTCCACCAGCATGATTTATGAATTGTTGGATATGAAGCAGATCGAGAGAGTGAACTCGGGCGAAGACCTGGACATCGGTGTGATGCTGCCCGACGGCACTCGTATCAGAGCGAATATTTATCATCAGCGCAACAATCTTGCAGCAAGTATCCGTATCCTGCAGCAGGTCATTCCCAGTTTTGAGGAGTTAGGTCTTCCCTCAGTTGTCAAGGATCTGGCCGAGATGCCCAGAGGTCTGGTGCTGGTAACCGGTCCCACCGGTTCCGGCAAATCCACAACTCTGGCTTCCATGGTAGACTATATTAACAAGAATCACGCGCGTCACGTTATGACCATCGAGGATCCCATCGAGTATGTATACCCTCACAATCAGGCGATGATCCATCAGCGTGAGGTGGGTAAGGATGCCAAGTCCTTTGCCTCCGCTCTGCGCTCTGCGCTTCGTGAGGACCCGGATGTCATTCTGGTAGGTGAGATGCGTGACTATGAGACCATCTCTGCCGCAGTTGCAGCCGCTGAGACCGGTCATCTGGTGCTCTCCACTCTGCACACTACCAGTGCTGCACAGACAGTGGAGCGAATCATTGATGCCTGTCCTTTGGAGGGTCAGAATCAGATGCGTTCCCAGTTTGCAAACGTGATCCGCGGTGTCATCACACAGCAGCTGATTCCTACCGCAAACGGTGAAGGCCGTGTCATCGCCACCGAGGTAATGATTGCCAACTTCGCAATCTCCAATCTGATCCGTGAGAACAAGACGATTCAGATTCCCAGCCTCCTGCAGTCCGGTCGCCGCGAAGGTATGCACACCTTGAATGACGATTTGGTTCGTCTCGTACAGGATGACAAGATCACACGAGATACCGCATTAAAGGTGTCCGATGATCCCGGAAGCCTGGAGA
>JAHBAA010000061.1 GCA_018385425.1 Acetatifactor sp. | reverse complement strand
CTGCCCACCCGATTCTCCACGCCGCAGATCCTGGCCGCATGGATGGTGATGGCTTTCAGCGCATATTCCTCATCCAGGCCTGCCTTGACAGCCATCCCGGCGCAGAGGGGCAGCGAACTGATCAGGGATACCGGGTGATCTGTGGTAATGGCCAGCTCCACGCCCGCCTTCTGCAGGACTCCTGCGGTCTTGAACGCCATGTTCTGTACCTCGATCTTATTCCTGCTGGTCAGATCCGGACCCACAATGGCAGGAAACCCTTCTGCTGCCAGTTCCTCCGCGATCAGATGACCCTCCGAGCAGTGATCCAGCGTCATGCGAAGCCGAAATTCCCTGGCGATCCGAATGGCTGTGTAGATATCATCCACCCTGTGTACATGGGCCTTCAGGGGAATTTCTCCCCGCAATACCGGCAGCCAGCATTCCAGACGAAAATCCTTCTCAAAATACTCCCCCGCTTCCTCCGCCTTTCTCCTTCGGTCTGCATATTGCCGGGCGCGAAACAGTTCCTCCCGAAGGAGCGCCGCGATAGCCATTCTGGTAGAAGGACTTTTTCCCTGTCCGGAATAATTCACCTTGGGATTCTCCCCGAAAGCAACCTTCATGGCAGCCGGTGCCTTCACGATCAGGTCATCGATCCTGCGCCCCCTTGTCTTGACGAATGCAAACTGACCGCCCACCACGTTGGAGCTTCCCGGCCCGATCATGGCAGCAGTAATTCCTGCCCGTACTGCATCATCAAATGCCGCGTCCATCGGGTTGATGGCATCGATGGCGCGAAGATAGGGCGTGACGGGATCCACTGTCTCGTTGCAGTCGTCTCCCTCCATGCCCTTCTTCTCCTCAGTGATCCCCATATGACAATGTGCCTCAATGATCCCCGGCATAATGATTCCGGGAGGGAAGCTAAGCACCTGCTCTCCCTGATCCGGAATCGTCTCTCCCGGCGCTAAAGAACCGATCTCCCTGATCTTTCCGTCAGAGATACGAAGATAGCCGTAGGGAATATCCGGTCCAACCATTGTTTTGATAGTTCCTCCTATGATGATCATTGGTTACTCCTGAAACAGCCCGGAAGGATCCACAGGTGCCCCGTTCTGCGTACACTTCAGGTACAAATTGCTGCCCTCCACGAGAAAATACTTAGTCGGTGCCGCCACCTTGGCGATCATCTGTCCCGCATCTACATATTCTCCTGCCGCCACAGTGATCTCCTGTAACTGACCATAAGTCAGCTCATACCCATTTCCAAGCTCCATGGTAACGGCGTTTCCGATCTCCGCATCCCGGAACACACTCTTCACTTTTCCTTCCGCACAGGCATATATTTCTGTGCCCTCCGCCGCCCTGAGCATCAGAGCCGGATTGTAGCGATACTGATCCAGGGTGGGAAAATAGACACTGCTGTCCATACTGAAGGGAATCAGAACGTCCCCGTTCAACGGTCGGATCAGTCCCTCCAGCTCCGAAAAACTCAGCTCTCGAATGCCCCCTGTGGTCTCCGCGATGGGAATCTCCTCCTGCACCGGATTCGTATCCGCAAAGGGTTCTTCGATCTGAGATTCCGCCGGCAGCTGTTCCCTGGGCTTTACAATGGGAATCTCCTCCTTGATCTGATTGTCCTTGAGGTCTTCTCCGATGGTCACTTTCCCGGAATCCACCTCCAACGGCATATAGTCCAGATCATCCTCAATAGAGGGCATGACTTCCTCCGGCAGCACCTCTTGATTTTTTGCAATCTGGTCATTCTTTTTCGGCACATTCTGCTCCAGCTTTGTAAAATCCAGCTGATACCCGTCATCCGCATTTTTCCCGGTATCCTCCTGCATATAGATTCCGGCTGCAGTCAATGCTGTAAGTACCAATGCCGAAGAGACCAGCATAAGAGTCTTTTCTTTTTTTGATTGATGATTTCCTTTTCCTCTCATAATCCCTTTCCTTTCTTCTCGATTCTGTACGAGACAAGTCATCCTTGTAGAGATAGTCTTTCCACAAAGATTCGGATTATGCGTCGCACCCAAAAAAACAAGAGCCCGGAAAAATCAAGGCTCTTGTGAAAAATGATCCTATTTTGTTTTTAAAATCAGTCCGTTTCGCTGTCATTTTTTTGCATTTGACTCTGTCGATGGATATACTCCTGTACCTCAGGCAGTTTTCCCGCATAGATACCGGCCAGCAGCTCTCTGGGGATCACAACATTGCAGCCTAAAGGATTGATGACAAGACCGATGGCTGGGGCTTCCTTGCCCTGTGCATCCGGCACAAACATCATTCCGGCAAAATCTTCCAGATTCATGACAAACTTCGGAAGCTGTGCATTCTTATCCACCCACTTCTGATACTCCGCATCATCGGTGAATGCCATCAGGAAGCACCTGCCGTCTGTAGTGGGAAGCATGGGAAACTGGATCTTGCTCTTGGGATCCAATGTCATATCTCCGGTGATCGGGTCTGTCACAGGCTCCGGTGTCACCAAAGCGGGAGCATAGAACTCACTGTTCTCCAGTTCGCTCAAAAACATGGTGCGATGCTCCGGTGTATCATCCTCCTTCATCAACTGAATACAACCCAACAGCATATGATTTTTTACTGTTTTATTAAACTGCATCCACTGCCTCCTACACTCTGTTATAGTTGATCAGACAGCCTTTCAGAATGATCTGTCTCTCCTCATCGGTGAGTTCACCAAGCTTCATCTCGAACTCTTTCAAGGTGCCATCCTTGACAACATAGGCCTTGATGACCTCGCTCTTGTCCTCCACAGCCTTCTTGATGCCGGGGATAAACAGGTAGTCCAGATTCTTGAAGGGAAGCTCACCCTCTTCGATCAGGAAAGGAAGCATACCCCAGTTGATCAGGTTGGAGCGATATCTCTTGGTGGCGTATTCGTTTGCGATGTTTGCCCAGCCGCCCAGTACCTTCTGGCAGCTTGCTGCCTGCTCTCTGGCAGAACCATCACCGGGCTTTACGGCAAAGATGGTAGATCCAAAGCCCAGAGAACGGGGTTTTAGTGCGTCGGCACCGGCATTCTGACTGCTGTAGGATGCTGCGGCCACTTCCGGGAACTCCGGGAATCTCTCAGAGATTGCATCGAACACAGCCTTCAGCTCCAGTTCCGGACAACTCTCGCCGGGACATTTTCCATCCATCAAAGCAGTCTGTGCTGCCTGAATCGCCTTGGCACGTCCTACATACTCGGGATCCTTGCGGCTCAGAGTAAACTCAGCCAGTCCCAGAGGATTGGAACGATAAGAGGAAGTCTCACCGGAAGGAATCAGTTCATCGGTAGTGGTAACCGGGTCATGGATCTCGCTGACAACCCGCAGTATCAGATTCTCAGGCAGTGCGCCCATAGCGGGCCAGTCCTTGATATTGGGGCCGAACTGGATCTGTGCCTCGGGATCAGCCACACCCTTGGAGTCAAATACGCGGTTTGCGTAGATCTTGCTGTCAAAGTGATATTTGTATTTTCCGATTTCTCCGTCGAAATCGGTAGCGGGAGTCAGGATTCCCTTGTTAGCCGCAGTGGCTGCAATGGACCGCGCATCCATCAGGGCAACGGAAGAGATCTGTCCGTTCTGCAGCTTACTTCCCTCACGGTTGGGGAAGTTTCTGGTAGAGTGACGGATACTGAAAGCATTGTTTGCGGGCGTATCTCCTGCGCCGAAGCAAGGGCCGCAGAATGCAGTCTTCATCACCGCACCGGTCTCTAAGATCGCTGCAGCACAACCGTTTTTGATCAGTTCCATGTAAACGGGCATGGAAGCAGGGTAAACACTCAGGGTAAATCCGTCAGAACCGATGTATCTGCCCTTCAAAATGTCCGCTGCGGCACAGATATTCTCAAATCCGCCGCCTGCACAGCCTGCGATAATACCCTGGTCAACCATCAGTTTTCCATTCTTCACCTTATCCTTCAAGGAGAAATCGACTGCACCGTCCAGGCTTACCAGCGCACGCTTCTCGGTCTCGTCCAAAATGTCCATCAGGTTTGCATTCAGTTCCTCGATGGTGTAGGTATTGCTGGGATGGAAAGGCATCGCGATCATGGGACGGATGGTGGACAGGTCGATGGTGATCATACCGTCATAGTATGCCACTTCACCCGGATTCAGCTCCTTGAAGCATTCCTTTCTGCCGTGGATCTCATAGAACTCCTCGATTTCCTTGTCCGTCTTCCAGATGGAGGACAGGCAGGTGGTCTCGGTGGTCATCACGTCGATGCCGATACGGAAATCAGCGGAGAGGGACGCCACGCCGGGTCCCACGAACTCCATTACTTTATTCTTCACATAGCCGTTCTTGAATACTGCACCGATGATCGCCAGTGCCACGTCCTGAGGACCTACGCCCTTCACAGGCTCCCCTGTCAGGTACACACCTACCACACCGGGCATGTTGATGTCATAGGTCTGGTTCAACAGCTGCTTTACCAGCTCAGGACCGCCCTCGCCCATTGCCATGGTACCGAGGGCACCGTATCTGGTGTGAGAGTCGGAGCCTAAGATCATCTTACCACCCTCTGCCAGCATCTCTCTTGCGAACTGGTGAATGACCGCCTGATGAGGGGGAACATAGATTCCGCCGTACTTTTTCGCACAGGAAAGACCAAACATGTGGTCATCCTCATTGATAGTGCCGCCTACCGCACAGAGAGAGTTGTGGCAGTTGGTCAGAACATAAGGCATCGGGAACTTCTGCAGTCCGGATGCTCTTGCAGTCTGAATGATACCCACAAATGTAATATCATGGCTGGTCAGCTTGTCAAAACGGATCTTCAGCTTCTCACAATTGCCGGAAGTATTGTGGCTTGTCAGAATGCCATAGGCGATGGTCTCCTTGGCAGCCTCTTCCTTGGTGATCTGCCTGCCGGTCTTTGCCGCAATCGCAGCCGCAGCCTCATGGTTGTCAGGAATGATTTCGGTGCCGTTCACCAGATAGGCACCGCCTTGCAATAACTCTATCATATGCGTTCCTCCTTTGAGTAAGGTATTTCTTTTGCAGAACATTGTATTCATAGAAGCTACAACGCATTATTATATCTGAAAAGTTTATTCTTTGCAAGGGCAGATTCCTCGCCAACCTCTTATAATCAAAGTGTTGGTTTTTGATTTTCTGAAATATTCGAGAAAAAGCTGAAGTGAAATGCCTGTGACAACAGATAATAATTTGTGCATAATCTCATCTGTACCTAAGCGGAAGTTTGTGGTATGCTAATAGGACACACTAAAATCATACGAGGGGGAACACAAATGGAACCTATCGATCAGACGACCCGTGAAGAACAGCTTCATTTTGAGGAGACCATAGAGACTGCCCGCAGGGAGATCGACTATTTTCAGACAGCCATCGAAGAGATCGAGCAGGAGATGCTGATTGCCAAGGAGGACACCAGCGACAATTACAAGTCCAGTGATGCAGACATGTCCAATCCCGACAATTTCGATGCCTTTCTGGAATTTGCCCAGAATATGACCCACGTAGACAAACTGGTATCCAACCACGCGGAATACCATGACCGGATCAAGGCAATGCAGGCCATCATCAGAGCACCCTATTTTGCCCGAATCGACTTTGAATATGAGGAGGGAGATGTTGAAAAGATCTACATCGGAAGACGGGCACTCTCTGACCGAAAGACAAAGGATCCTCTCATCTTTGACTGGCGGGCACCCATCTCCAGTGTGTTTTACCGGTTTATGAGCGGCCCTGCCTTCTATGACGCGCCTTACGGCCGCATCGAGGGAGAACTGCTTCTGAAGCGGCAGTTTGAGATCAAGGATGGCAAGCTGGAATTCTTTTTTGATGCGGACCGTGAGATCAGTGACGGAATCCTCCGCCAGCTCCTGTCCAGGAATACCTCTCCCAAGATGAAAGCGATCGTGGAGACCATCCAGAGCGAACAGGATACCGTCATCCGGGATATGGAGAATGATCTGCTGATGGTACAGGGTGTGGCAGGCAGCGGAAAGACCTCCATCGCACTCCACCGCGCCGCTTACCTGATGTATCAGGGGCTTTCCTCCAGACTGACCGCCGACAGCATCCTGATTCTCTCTCCCAATACCACTTTTGAGGATTATATCGCAGAGGTGCTTCCCGAGCTGGGTGAAGACAACGTCAAGACCGCCATCTTTCGAGATCTTCTGACAAAAGTGATCCGTGATTACTACGTGGAACCCTATCATGAATACCTGGAGCATGTTATGGCGGGCAAAAAAGCCGGCAAAACCATGAAGAGAGGCATGGAGCTGAAGACCTCCGAGCACTATCTGGAGCTTCTGAACTTCTTCCTGGAGGAAATTCCGCAAAGGTATATCTCTTATCAGGATATTGATTACAATGACAAGTGTGTCATGACTGCCGATGAAATGAAAGACTGGCTCTGCAGACGTCCCTACGTTCCTCTCGGAACCCGCCTCAAGCAGCTCCACAATCACTTGACAGAGCTTGCTTTCGGAGTGGATCCCGCTCCGGGACTGAACGAAGAGATCATGCGGTTCAGCGCCCGGTTGGATGAGATTCTGAAACTGGACATTGTAAAATTGTATCGCGAATTTCTTCTGGCAGAAGAATACATGGAAGAGCTTCAGGCAGAGTTCGAGGACATCCACGTCTATGACAGGATCGTGAAGCGCACGATGATCTGTCTGGACAACAACCGTATTCCCTATGAGGATGCCTTTGCCATCGCTTACCTGACACTGAAAATCTTCGAGGGCGGAAGAAATCGAGGGATCAAACAGGTAGTCATCGACGAGGCCCAGGATTACTATCCGATCCAGTTTGAGATCCTGAGTCTTTGCTTCCCCAATGCCAGGTTTACCGTGCTGGGAGATGTGAACCAGACACTGGCTAAGCAGGAAAACCTCTCCTTCTATCAGAGCGTACAGGCTCACCTCCACAAGGAAAAGGCCTCCCTGATAACCTTAAATAAGTCCTTCCGCTGTACCAGTGAGATCCTGCAGTACAGTCTGCAGTTCTTGGATAAGACCCCTGATCTGACCAGCTTCAATCGTCCCGGTGACCTGCCGCTGTTTACAGCAGCCTCCTCAGATACTGAGTTGGTTCAGCATCTTCAGGCCGAGATAGGCATCTGCGTCTCCAGGGAGTATCACTCCATCTGCCTGCTCACCAAATCTGCAGAGAGCGCCGGTGCACTCTATGATCTGCTTTCTGCACAGGCCGGGGATCTTCCTATAGCTCCGAAACTGGTAAGCAGCAAAATGGACACCGATCTCACCGGATTGTTGATCATGCCGGTGTACCTCTCCAAGGGTTTGGAATTTGATGCAGTGTCCGTCTGTGACGTGGATGCCGCCCATTATCACACAGAGGATGACAGAAAGCTCCTCTACGTCTCCTGCACCAGAGCGCTTCATCGGCTGGCACTGTTCTGCGTTGGCGAGAAAAGTCCGCTGGTGAAATAAACACCTGACAACAGGGGCTGTGATGAATCACAGCCCCTGTATCTGTATTTTAAATTGTGCTCATCAGGTTCTTCGCTGCTTCCTCAATTTCAGCTTCCGTGAAACCCAGTTTTATAATGAACTCTTTGTTCTGCCCAATCTCGATCATCTTCTGAATCACAGCAATCCTCTCTTGGGCTCTGCCCTCTGCTCTGCCTTCTGCTCTGCCCTCGTTCCTTCCCTCATTCCTGCCCTCGGCCCTGCCATTCGCAATCAACCTTGCCGCATATGCTGTCATCGTCGTTAC
>JAHBAA010000055.1 GCA_018385425.1 Acetatifactor sp. | reverse complement strand
CCACAATGTTTATATATATGCGCGAGTGGCTCAGTGGTGGAGCACCTCCTTGCCAAGGAGGGGGTCGCGGGTTCGATCCCCGTCTCGTGCTCGCAAATATAGAAAAAGGACATCCATACGGATGTCCTTTTTCTGTATTTGCGAGCACAACCGGAGTTCAATGTTCGATCGTCTCCACTCCGCTCCGGATAAGATCCCCGGGCAGCTCTTATTCTTTCACTTTTCCGCGGTTCCACACATCCTCCGGCTGCGCCTCTACGGTGGGGCTTCGGAAGAGGAGGCGCAAAAGAGCCTTTGGTTGGAAGGGGCACAGAGGCCAGAAGTAGCTCATTCCTCCGAAGGTGGGGGTAGTGAGAATGGACAGCAGTACCAGGGCGCATCCGATTCCGAAGCCCCATGGCCCTCCCAATCCGGTACACACGATCAAAAAGGCCCGATAGACTCCAAGAGCGTCCGAAAATTCCCGGCTGGGGAGGGAGAGAGAGGCCAACAGTGTGAGCGCCGCATAGAACAGTACCTCTGTGGATACCCAGTTGAGATCTACGGCCATGTCGCCGATCAGGATACCTCCCACAATGGACAGCGATCCCGAGTACATGCTGCCGCTGAGGGAGGCGGAGTTTTTGAAGAGATTCAGAAAGAATTCTGCCATCAGCACATAAAAGAATAGTCGCATAGGGCCCATGTCACCGGTGGTAAGAAGCTGAAATTCCGGGGAGGAGGGTTTCATATATCCTGCCAGAAGAAGAAACAGGGGCAGCAGAAGGGTGGTCACCAGAATACAGGCAAATCGTACCAGGCGGTTCAGCGTGCCCACGATAGGGCTTTTATAATAGTCCTCCGGACTTTGGGTAAACTGAAAAATGGTACAGGGCAGGATCAATGCCACGGGAGAATTGTCCACCAGCACCAGAATATGCCCCTCACACAGATAGCTGCAGGCCACATCCGGTCGCTCTGTCAGCTGTAGATTGGGCAGAGGATGGAACCATTTCTTCCGAACCAACAGCTCCTCCAGGGTCTTGCTGCCCATGGTAAGGGAACTGACGTCCAGCTCGGCGAGCGTTTTTCGCAGATAGGAAAGCAGATTTTTGTTCACCAGTCCATCCATGTAGGTGATGGCGATATCTGTTCTTGATTCTGAGCCCAGCTTCTGCAGTTCGAATACAAGCTGTGGGGAGTGGACATGTCTTCGGATCAGGTTCGTATTGGTGAGCAGTGTCTCCACAAATCCATCCTTTGCGCCTCTGGAAATCCGTTCCGCATCCGGCTCCTCCACTCCCCTGTCCGGATAGCGGCGGACATCCACCAGCACTGCGGTGTCAAACCCGTCGATCAGGAAGACGGAGGGTCCACTGAGCAAAGCCTGCACCAATGTATCGAAATCCCTGCAGGTGGAAACCTGCACATAGCTCAGATGTGCTTTGATAAAGGTTTGGAGATCATCAATGCCGGCATGATCGTCAGAAATGCTTGACTGGAGATCGGAGAGAATCTTTTCCAGAAGATCCGTGTCGCAGAGACCGTTCAGACCGAGGAAGAGCGCGGGAAGCGTACTGACCGTGATCTCACGCCGAATAAAGTCAAAGCTTCTGTTTAAAGGCAGCATTGTGTGCAGTGTCTGCAGGTTGTCATCCAGTTTCTTTGTGAGCATCATTGTGCAATTCCCCCTTTTTGCCTTATCGTGCCTCAAAGGCCGGAAGAATATTCATGCCGGATGTATTCTCCGGGAACTTGTCGAAATCACAGAAGTATGTTAATATAAGGCAAATATGGTATATGCATAGGAGGTGCTATGTATGACGCAGGAGATGACAATCATTGGAGACGAAGCGTATCGAGCCGCGAAAGAACTGATTTCCATAGCCCTGCCGGCGGAAAAGGAGATCCTGGTCGTGGGTTGTTCCACCAGTGAGGTGGGCGGAGCGGGCATCGGAACCTTTTCCAGCCCGGATCTCGCAGAAGTAGTGTTCGGCGGTATTTATCAGGCCACCCAGGAGGCAGGCATCTATCTGGCTGCTCAGTGCTGCGAGCACTTAAACCGAGCCATTATCATCGAGCGTGAGGCAGCCATTGCCTACGGCTATGAAATCGTGAATGTGGTGCCCCAGCCAAAGGCAGGCGGCTCCTTCGCCACAGCAGCATACAAGGCTTTCGAGGAACCGGTAGCGGTAGAACATATCAGGGCGTCTTTGGGCATGGATATCGGAGATACCCTGATCGGTATGCACCTGAAGGATGTGGCGGTGCCCGTGCGGATCCGTACCAACCTGATCGGTGACGGACATGTGGTATGTGCCCGCACCAGACCTAAATTTATCGGTGGAAGTCGTGCAGTGTATGACGAGACGATGTTGTAACAACATTCCTTTTCAGGACCACTGAGCGTGTGATTTTGCGGAACACATAGTTGGCAGGACAGCTTTCAGGACGGAGAGAACATGGAACGATTGGGTAAATTGATTCACGGTATCATTCGGTTTATTTTTTGCGATTTATTGAAGATGCGGGAAGATGCACCGTTTCTCAAAGGGTTTGAGCAGTTCATTAAATTCGGAATCGTTGGAGTGAGCAACACGATTCTTTCCTATGTTCTCTATCTTCTGTCTATTTTCACTTTTCAGAAGCTGGGAATCTTTTCGGAGATCGATTACCTTCTGGCGCAGGTCATAGGTTTTGTGTTAAGCGTGCTGTGGTCATTCTATTGGAACAACAAATATGTCTTTGACCGGGAGGAAAATTCAGAGAGAAATCTTTTGCAGGCGTTAGCCAAGACATATGCATCCTATGCCTTTACCGGACTGATATTGAATAGTGTATTGTCGGTCATCTGGGTCGAGGTGTTTCAGCTCTCAAAGCTGATAGTGCCTGTGATCAATTTATTTTTCAATGTGCCTATCAATTTCTTACTGAATAAATTCTGGGCGTTTCATAGTAAGGCAAAAGAAAGCAAATAAGGTATTCGAAGTTTCTTCTGACAGTGCTCTTGCTCGCATTTTAGACTACAAAGCCGGAAGTGCGAGCTTTTCCATTTTCATCAAAATATTTCCGATGATTTGAAACTTTTTTCTCCGTACTTCCGTCCAATGAATATACGGCGCAGGAGGAGGTGATGGTCTTGCAGCTTTTTCCGGGAAGAAAGCAAAGCTCAAACAGGGAACTGATCGAACAGATCATCTTAAGCAGATACAATCAATATTATCGCCTGGCGTGCAGTTATACCCATAATGAGGCGGACGCAAGCGATATTGTGCAGAACGGAGCCTACAAGGCACTGCGGGGCAGCCAGTCCCTAAAGGAGCCGGAATTTGCCGCCACCTGGGTCTACCGGATCATGCTCAATGAATGCTTTGAGTATGTGAGGCATCCCTATCTTCTCTCTTATGAAGGTATGTTGGAGGAGAACGGAGTGGAGCTTGGTAATACAGAGGATACCTATGAGGATATCGATCTGCAGCGAGCACTGGACGCATTGCCGGTACAGGACAAGGCAATTGTGATCCTGAAATACTTTGAGGACAAAACGCTGGAGGAGATTGCAGAGATTCTTGATGAGAATGTGAACACCGTTAAGAGCAGACTATATCGAAGTCTGAAGAAACTCCGTGTCGATCTGACACAGGAGGAGTCAAAGCAGGATGTGCAGGACAGGCGAAAAGAGAGGCGCTGAGAGATGATTTACGACTTTACTGAGAGGAAACAACAGAATGAATGTGTGGTGAACAGGCTGTCGGCATATCGTGAGAAGTACAATGCTCCCCGGATGTCCCGATGGCAGGTGAAGAAGCTGCGCGACGGGATGGAGCGGGAGATCAAGCGGCAACGGAGAGCAGGTTTTGTTCGTAGGATAAGTAAAGTGACAGCCACAGCGGCGGCGCTGGCTGCAGCTTTTTTGATCCTCCCGAATACTTCAGCTTCAGTTGCCCACGCTATGGAGCAGATCCCCCTTGTGGGACAGTGGGTACAGGTGGTGACCTTCCGGGATTATCAGGTGGAGACAGAACGAAACCATGCGGATATTCAGCTTGCTGCTGTGGGAATTGAGGGAACACAGGACGATGGAGCGGTGCAGGAAACGTTGGAGAAGACGACCGCCCGGATCAATGCGGAGATCCAGAGAATCACCGATGAATTGATCAGTGAGTTTGAGAAAAATATGGCGGACGAGATGGGGTACCAGGATCTGATCGTCAAGAGTGAGGTGCTTACCCGGACGGAGGAGTACTTCACTGTCAAGCTGCTCTGTTATCAGGGAGCAGGCAGCGGCTATCAGTGGAATTATTATTATACCATTGATCTGCGTACCGGAGAGCAGCTGAAGCTTCAGGATCTTTTTTCAGAGGGTGCGGATTACATCACTCCCATCAGCGATAGCATCAAAAACCAGATGCAGGAGCAGATGGATGCAGATGAAAATGTCTGTTATTGGCTGCACGATGAGATTGAGGCGTTGAACTTCCGGTCGATCACCGATGAGACTTCCTTCTATGTGAATGGGGATGGCAATGTGGTCATCGGGTTCAACGAGGGAGATGTGGCACCGATGTATATGGGTGCTGTGGAGTTTGTGATTCCGGACGAGGTGCTGGGCGATATCAGAAAATAGGAAAACCGATGAGGGAGGGGAAATTGTCAGATTTCCCCTCCCTCATCGGTTTTGAATTTATGCTTCATCAATCAGTTTCATGATGGTCCGGATGGAATCCAGCTGGCTGCTGTCCGCCATGGCCTGAGCGAATCTGTCACGATTCCGGTAGAGCTCATGAACCTTTTCCACCAAGAGCTCGTCTGTTAAGTCGTCCTGATCCACCACCATGGAGAATCCCTGGGCCTCAAAGGATTTTGCATTGAGGATCTGGTCTCCTCTGCTGTTGGCAGCGGGGAGGGGAACCAGAATGTTCGGCTTCTGCAGGGCCAGAAGTTCGCAGATGGCATTGGCGCCGGCTCTGGAGATCACAAGGTCCGTCATGGCGAAGAGGTCCTTCAGTTCTGCCTTCACATACTCAAACTGTTTGTAGCCGGGGGTATTCAGCAGCAGGTTATCCATCTTTCCTTTGCCGCACAGATGGACGATCTGGAAGTCTTCCAGGAGTCTTGGCAATGCTTCCCGAACAACCTTGTTCACAGCCTCCGCGCCAAGGCTTCCGCCCATGACCATCAGGACAGGCTTGTTGGCGGTAAAACCGCAGAAATTCAGACCATCCAGTTTGCTGCCGGTCTGAAGCTCCTTGCGGATGGGAGAACCGGTGAGCACTGCCTTATCCTGAGGGAGAAGCTTCAGCGTCTCCGGGAAGTTGCAGCAGACCTTTGCTGCACAGGGCAGGCACAGCTTGTTTGCAAGTCCGGGGGTCATATCCGATTCGTGGATTATGCAGGGAATGTGAAGTGCGGCAGCGGCACGTACTACCGGCACACTGACAAATCCCCCCTTGGAAAAGACCACATCCGGCATGTACTCCCGGAGGAATTTCTTCGCCTCAGAATAGCCCTTGATCACACGGAAGGGATCCGTGAAATTTTTTACATCGAAATAGCGGCGTAGTTTCCCGGTGGATACCCCTACGTATGGAATGTCGAAATCATTCATCAGCTTTTGCTCGATGCCATCCTTGGAGCCCATGTAGACCACATCATAGCCGGCCTCCTTCAGAGAAGGCAGCAGAGCGATATTGGGGGTGACATGGCCTGCGGTACCGCCGCCTGTCAAAACAATTTTTCTCATAGTTTCATCCCTTTCACTGATTTACAGCATGGTCTCCAATGCGCGTGCCAGCTGATCGGGGCAGGAGGTGGGTTTAAATCCGCACTTGATTCCCTTCAGTCGTGCGATGGCATCCTCCGGCTTCATTCCCTTTACCAGAGCGCTGATACCCTTTAAGTTGCCGTTGCATCCACCCACGAAGGAAACGGAGTCGATCACGCCATCCTTCAGTTCGATATGAATTTCCTGGGAGCAGGTCCCTTGTGTCTTGTATATCATGGTCTTGATCTCCTTCATAATATTTTTCTCTATTTTAGCAGAAGACAGACTATTCGGCAAGAGGCTGCAGTCCGGCACGGGCACAATTCTCATAGCTATTGTATGCATTCTGTGCTATGATAAGTCAGAGAACAGAAAAGCTGCGGTAAGAAAAGCAGAGGAGACAGATATATGGCACCGAATCAGGAAGCCTTTGAAGCTGCAAAAAGCAGGGTGGTGGGGGTGGACCGCCAACGGTTAGGAATCGGCACTCTTGGGGAAAAGACTGTCCACGCCATCCTGAAAAACTACTATGAGCCGGATGAGGATCACCAGGAGATACCCATCGATCGGTTTGTTGCGGATATTTTCTCCAATGAAGCCATCATCGAGATCCAAACCCGCAATTTCAACAAACTGCGGGAAAAACTGAATACCTTTCTTCCGCTCTATCCTGTCACGGTTGTCTATCCTATGCCCCGTTACAAGTGGCTTGTCTGGATCGATGAGGAGACCGGTGCCATGAGCACGAAGCACAAGTCCCCCAAGAAAGGGAATCCTTACGAGGCTTTCGCTGAACTGATCAAGATCAAAATGTTTCTGAAGCACCCGAACCTTCGTCTGAGGCTGGCGATGCTGGATATGGAGGAATATCGGCTGTTGAACGGTTGGAGTCGCGACAAAAAGAGGGGTTCCAGTCGCTATGACCGTATTCCGATCGAATTTGTGGAGGAGATAGAGATCAATTGCCCACAGGACTATATGCAGTTGATTCCCATCGAGCTCGGGGACCGATTCACATCGGCCGCATTCGCCAAGGCAGCGCACCTTTCCCGCCCGTTGGCGCAGACCGTTCTGAACATTCTCTACGAGGTGGGTGTGATCACACGCGTAGGAAAGGAAGGCCGCATGTACCTGTACGCAGTGCTGTACTGAGGGGCGTGGTGCCCCTGCACGTGCCCCCTACAGGCACCATACCCTGCGGAAAAACATGCTGCGTTTTCTATTCGGTTCGCACGCCCTATTCGCCTCCATTCGGGCAAACTCGCCCACCCTGTGGGCTCAGACAGCTGCCCTTGGTGGAGGCTGGCAGTGCAAACCTCATGACGAAAGCCTCACAATGTTTTTTCCTGCAGGGGTGTGGTGCCCGTAGGGGTTAGGGCCTGCCCCCGGATGCGATATACAGCCGCCTGAAATGACGGAGTGATCCTCGATCGGACCGTCGGAAAAGCGTCGGTACTTAGCGCACGTACTTTGTGCGCTTATGTACCGCTACGCTTTTCCCGAGCGAAAGCGTGTCCGATGAGG
>JAHBAA010000031.1 GCA_018385425.1 Acetatifactor sp. | reverse complement strand
ACAGACTGGGCAGCTATTATCTGGAGACCGGTTTCGGTATCCGGCCCAGCAAGGTGATCTATGACAGAAAACACAGTGCCATCACAGAGTACGACTTTTCTAAGGTGGATCTCAAGGCATTGCTCTCTGAGTTTACATGGCTGCATCTAAGCGGTATCACTCCTGCGCTTGCACCCAACTGTAAGAAACTGATCATGGATGCATTGGTGATCGCCAGGGAATTGGGACTGACAGTCAGCTTTGACGGCAACTTCCGCAGTACTCTGTGGACCTGGGAGGAGGCCAGAGATTTCTGTACCAAGTGCCTGCCCTATGTGGATGTGCTGTTTGGCATTGAGCCGTATCATCTTTACAGGGATCCGGAGCATCCGGAACTGGGGGATGTGAAGGACGATATACCCTTTCATCCCAACTTCGATCAGCAAAAAATCGTTTTCGACGAATTTGTCAGGCAGTATCCCAACCTAAAATGTATTGCACGGCATGTGCGCTACGCCAACAGCGGCAGCGAGAACAGCCTGAAGGCTTTCCTCTGGTACAAAGGGCAGACCTACGAGAGCAGACTGTTCACCTTTAACATCCTGGACCGCGTGGGCGGCGGTGACGCCTTTGCCTCGGGACTGATCTATGCGATGATGAATGATTATGAGCCCCTGGAGATGGTGAATTTTGCGGTAGCAAGCAGTGTGATCAAGCACACCATCCGGGGAGATGCCAATATCACGGATGATGTGGAGTCCATCCGGAACCTGATGAATATGAATTATGATATAAAGAGGTAGGAGAAATATGAAAAAGAAAGGAATTGCATTGCTGTTTACCATAGGGCTGACTGTGTGTTTTGCGGCTTGTGGGACAAACGTGCCGGAAACGCAGGACTCCTTAACTGAGCAACAGACCGTTGAGAGTCAGACCTTAGAGGAGGATCCATTCGACGAGGAGGCATTTCTGAAGGAAACCACCATTGAAGTGACGGATGCCCTTGCCGAGCTGATTTCCTGTGACGCTTATCTGGCTGTGATGTCTTCCGCTCAGGAGCTGCAGGAGGTGCTCGAAGGCTGGAAGGGTCTGAAAATCGATCAGTCCCAGCCGATCCATGTGATTCCATTGGATCTATCAGACACTGAGACCTATTTGAAGAGTATAGCCGGGGAGGATCTTCCTTTGGACCAGATGCCCCAGACCGTGAGAGAGTATCTGCTCGGCAGAATGGGGGAGTCTGTCGGAAATGTGGTGAATTCCAGGCTGGGCGGCGCCAGTGTGCTTGCAGCATCCTCCGTGGCCAGATATTCGAAGACCTATGTCCCGAAGGGAGCGGTGGAGAATCAGGTGTGGCTTGTGCCTGCCAGCGACACGGTATCGCTTTGCTTATCCTTTACCAACACCGGCAACGGTGTTCTGACGGTTACCGCAACTTATGTGGTTTTGAATCAGGAGATGAGAGAACTGTTATTTGAGAATGAGGAATTTCCGGCAAAGGAGATCCGCTGGTAAAGAGCAGGATACAGAAAGAGGAGGCAATAGATCGTAATCAGAAAGTTTTAAGATTGTTTAACATTGCTCCGGACCTATTGAAGGCCCCGTTTCCCTATGCTATAAGAAGAGTACAGGGAGGGGGGCTTTTTTGATGAAAAAATATTTTGTGCAATGTTTGAGTATGTTGTTGCTGGCGGCGATGCTGTTTACCGGCTGCGGAAAGACGGAGGATGGTGCAGTGGAGGATTTGGCAACGCAGGAGAACCGGACTCTGCTCATCACTGCCGGGGAGTATGATTATGAGGATGCGTCGGTGAAGGAGCCCGGTGAAGTGAAGACCGGTGAGGAATACGCCATCCTGGAATATTTAGAGCAGTCTGATGCCGATGCCGCAAAGTGGGCGGAGGCTTTGGCGGTTTTTGAGAGGCAACAGAATATCCGTGTGAAGGACATTTCGATAGAGTATGATGAGAATCTGCGAGTGGCGAATCTGACCATCCCTACCGGACAGGACACGTTGGATTTGGGGGATGCTCTTTCCAAATTGACAGACGGAGAACTCCCGGATTGGATCGACGGCGTGTATCGAGACGGAGACGGTGTCTACTATGTGAAGACTGCGACACATATTTTCCTGGTGGATGAAAAAGGGCAGCCGCTGGCTTCCCATTTGGCAGTGACAACAGATACCTGCTATCTGGGGGAACCGATCCTCAGCGATGCAGGGGTATTGATCTTCTGTACCATGGACAGTGCCTCTCACATGGTCGAGGTGTTCTGTTTCGACAATCAGTCCGGGAAAAGAAAGCTGATCACAAGATTTGAAGATACCTTCTTCCGCGCTCCCCTCTGTGCATTCCGGGGCACAAAGCTGTTCTATCGCAGTAATCAGGAGATCATCTGTCTGGATGTGAACAGCGGGGAGAGACAGCGGATCATTGAGTTGATGTCTACTGCAAGCGATAAGGACGTGACGATCGGTTTCACCCAAGAGGGAATCCCCATGCTCTATGCCGCGTCCGAGGAAGGATATTCTTCAAACGGCAGTGGCGGAGACTGGATCGCCATCATCGGCTATCAACCGCCTCCGGCTTCGGATGTTCTGCGAATTGATGATATGTATAATAACTGGGACAACAAGATGGTATCCTCTGCGGTTGCCGTCTTCAAGGCGAAGCACAGTGAACTGACTGTGGAGTACAAGGGCGGAAACGAGTCCGAGGAATTTCGGACCAGAATGCTGGCGGATCTGACCAACGGGCAGGGGGCAGACATTTTGTTTGTGAACAGAGAGGATCTGTACATGCTGCAGGAGAAGGGAGCAATTGTTGATCTGACCCTGCTTCTATCCGAGGAGACACTGTCCAATCTCTTGCCCGGAGTGATCGAACTGGGGACGGTGGATGGAACCCTGGCGGGGATGCCGCCCCTTGTGTACGGGGAAGCACTCTATGTGTCCAAAAAGGACTGGGCAAAACCGACCTGGAGCGTGGAGGAATTTATGGAGTTCATCAGTCAGCAGGACAAGCAGTATGCCTGGATTCGCTACTACAACGGCTATAACGGAAGCTGTGACGGTCATTCCGTCATGTATCTTATGGGCCTGGAAAGTCTGGAGGGGATGGGACTGATCGACCTGAAGACAGGAACTGTAGGTCTTACGGACGGCCGGTATGAGGAACTGTTGGAGTTTTGTAAGCGGTATGGTCAGGAGACTTCTCTTTCGGAGGAGGAATTGGCAGATTGTCTGAAGGAGCACAGAGCTTCCGGTTATCTGGGAGGTTTTCTGAATGATTATCACGAATTTGAAGGGGTGGCAGAATTCCTTGGGGAGGATCTGAACCCCATCGGGTTCCCCAGGGGGAACACAAGCTGCAATTACCTGGGCACCATGAAATATCTGGTTGTGCCGCGTGCTGCCTATGAGGATGAGGAGAAGCGAGAGAAGATCAGAATCTTTGTGGAATATCTTCTGTCCAGGGAAGGACAGAAGCATATTGATTACAATCTCAGCGTCAGAATCCCTACCGATGAGGATCTTCGAGAAGAACGGGAGAAAGATGCGCAGGGGACAGAGCAGGTATACATTCGTCAGGGGGATATGCGATACTACGCCAAAGCAATCAAGAGTGACGGAACTACCTATGTGGAGGACTACAAGGAATTCCTGATGAATTGCCGGGCGGCCAATTCCCTTCCGGCCAACGTGATCAAGATCCTGAACGAGGAGATGACACCTTTCTTTCAGGGAAAGTGTGATGCTGCCACCGTGGCAAAGTACTCACAGAACAGAGTGCAGCTGTATCTGGATGAGCGCAAGTAAGCAAGAGGGAAAAACCGGATCCGGCTTGGATACTCCGCGCGGGTAAGCAGGCTGTACTTTTGAAAAGTAATTTTACCGCAAAAAGAACAGACACCGGGACCATATCATGTCAGCCCTCCTGACGGAAGGGCGCAGGGTATGATCCCGGTGCTTTTCTATTCAGTATATCCGATCAAATGCCCCGTATACTCCGCTAACGCATTTTCCGCGTATTTCTGCAGGAATACAGTCAGTCTGTCACCGCAGAAATGACATTGAATCAGTGCATTGCCAACGAGAGAGTCGATCAGGCTGATGCGGATCAACAGAGTCTCTTCCTCCAGCCAGACGCCGGTCGCTGCATAATGGTATCCGTATTTGGGAAAAATACCACAGACATGGGTGCCCAATCCGAAATCAATTTGCTGCCAGGCATCGTTTGACAGAAAATGAAGATGACCGACCCCGCCGTTGGAGGGATTCTTGTTCGGATCCGGCTCAAAAGTAAAGGTGATCTCTTCAAAGTATTTCGGTGCATCTATCCGGTAAGTTTTCCCACGGATGCTTTCCGTCAGCGGACTAAAGGTCGCTCCCTCGGGACGATAGAGAGTCCGGCTGTACAGATACTGCAGGAAAGATTCCTCGGCTTCGGCGGTGATGTCACAGGCTTCCCTATCGATATAGGGCAGCAGCTCCTCGTACAGCGCGTCAAAGATCACCTGGTTTCCGCCGTTCATCCCCTGCGTGTCCGCTGTGGTCACGCAGACCAGGTCGTAGTCCGGGAGGACAATGACAAACTGCCCGCCCATTCCATAGCAAAAGAAGTCGTTTTCCCCTTGTCCATGCCAGATCTGATAACCATATCCCCTGCGTCCCATGGGGACACCGCTCGTGGAAAAGGTGGGTGTGAGCAGCGAGGTGGCCTGAGCAAGATAGTTTTGATCGATCAGCTGCCTGCCGTCAATGCATCCTTTCTTTAATAGGAAGAAACCGATCCGCAGCAGATCCTCGGAGGTGGCCACCAGACCGCTTCCTCCGAGAGAGACACCGAAGGGATCCTTCAAAAGGTAGGATTCCTCGGACAATCCGATGGGAGCCAGCTTTACTTTCAGATAATCCAGCATATCCATACCGCTTAATCGCTCCGTCAGTGCACACAGGGTGTGGGCTGCAGAGGTGTCATAGTGAAAGATCGTTCCGGCAGGATGAGAGGGAGTGGTGGTGAAGAAGCTTTCCACCCAATCCTTCGTCATATCAAACTTGTAGGTGGTCTTGTCATGGCAGCTTCTCATCATCAACAGATCCCGGATGGTCATCTTGGCGATCAGGGGGTGTACATCCGCAGGAACCTTGTCCGGAAAATAGGAGATGATCGGGTCGTCGACAGAAAGTTTCCCTTCCTCTGCCAGTAATCCGATGGCGATTCCGGTGAGACTCTTTGTGATGGAAAACATGCGGTGCAGATCACCCTTCTGACAGGGGGAGAAGTAGCACTCCGTGATCAGTCGGTCGCCGCGAAGCAGCAGAAAGCTGTGGAGCGGAACCTGGGAACGCTCGATTCGGTCGATGCAATGGATGATTCGATTGGATGGAATCCGCACAGATTCCGGTGCTGCTGTATGAAACTGTAACATGTGTACCTCGCTTCTTTCTTTGTAAGCAGTTACATTTCATGGAGACCGGATTCCGGGTCAGCCGGTGCGCTTTTCAAAAAAACGTTATTTTCTCCATAGAAGCTTGCTTGAATTTATGGTTTCTATTATAACAGTTGTGCAAAAAAATGACAAGGAAAGACGTATTTTTATCGGTTTTTGAACCATTTGAAAGCACTTACATATGCTGATTGGCTTTTTGAATTGTAAAAATTGCCATTTGACATCTGAAATACCATATTTTTTCGGTAAAATGTATAAAAATCTCTTTACAAACTATAGAGCAGTGTGTTATAGTCAATGTAAGAAATGAAAGCGTTTACATTTGAAACGTAAATTATTATTATTTTCATTTAGGAGGTAATTATGAAGAAGAAATTAGTTTCCATGCTTCTTGCACTTGCAATGGTTGCAAGTATGACAGCCTGTGGCGGTACTGACGCCGGTACTGAAAGCTCTGCTTCACAGGGCGGTGGAGATGGTAAGCCCGCTGCAAGCTCTGATGCCGGCAGCAATGTAGTATCCGACTACAAGCTGGACAAGATTGTAATGTACGTTGACGGTACCCTGGCTGCAAACGCAGAGGAGAACAGAGATGCGTTTGAGAAGCAGTGGGAGGAAGCTGTAGGCGTGGATCTTGAGATCGTACAGCCTGACCACTCCGGTTATTCAGATGCAGTAGGCCGCGCACTGTTTGCGGGAGATCGCATCGATGTGATCCTGCTCTCCGCAGGCCAGTATGCTGAGTATGCTTCCACCGGTATTCTCTGGGATATGACAGCTGCATATGAGAATGCAAGCTTCAAGGACAGAATCCAGTATCCTGCAGTAAACGAGAGAAAGAAGATCGACGGCAAGCTTTATGGCTTTGCTCCTGCATACGGCAACGGTGCTGTTACCTATGTGAAGAAGGCTTGGCTTGACAAGGTCGGTATGAAGGCTGAGGATATCAAGGATTTCGCTTCCTACTATGAGATGCTGAAGAAGTTCTCTACCGAGGATCCCGACGGAGATGGCGTAAACGGAAACACCTATGGTCTGGTGGCTTCCGGCTATGCAAAGCTGAACGAGGCTCCTTATGTAATGTATATGCCTGAGTTCTGGCAGGATGCTTATCCTTCCTTCTATCAGGATGCTTCCGGCAAGTGGATCGACGGTTTCCAGACCGAGGCTTCCAAGGCTGCTATGAAGAGACTTCGCCAGGCTTATGTAGATGGCGTGATGCATCCCGACACCTACAAGTTCAGCACTTCCGATGCTCGTAAGAGCTGGTTCTCTGCTGACCAGGTTGGTTCCGAGGGCGTATTTACTTACTGGGCAGGTAACTGGTATCAGAATCTGACCGATTATCTGAATGACAACGGTGTGGACAGCGAGCTGGTGATGCTTCCTCCTATCAAGGAAGTTGCTGCAGCAGGCGGATATATCAACAGAGATGCTCCGGTATGGTGTATCATTGATGACGGTGACGGCGACAATAGCCGTGAGCAGGCAATCTTCGATGCATTTATCGATACCATGATGGACGGCGACAAGGTTCAGATGCTCTGGACATACGGCGCAGAGGATGTTCACTGGTCTACCAAGGCTGAGACCTTCTCCATCACCACCAACAAGGGTAAGGACAATGAGAAGACCACTGAGTATACCTTCGAAGAGGGTCAGTTCCACTTGAGACCTAACTCTGCAGGTACCAAGCTTTGGTCCAAGAATGCTATCGATCCTACTCTGTCTCTGTGCGCATTGACCAACGGCAACTATGCTCCTACCGATTTGATCGTAGAAGGCAACAAGTTCTTCCTTGACAACTGCTATGATGCTCCTCTGACTCCGTCCGGCGAGAAGCTGACCGAGTACAACGGTGATATCGTTACCGCAAGAGAGAAGTGCCTTGCAGCAATCGTTCAGGAAGGCAAGGACGTTGAGACTGCTATGGCTGAGTATGTATCCAGCGTTGGATATGCTGTAGACGAGATCCTCGAGGAACTCAACAACAAGTAAAGAAACGATAAGGAAAAGGCAGCTGCCCTGCCGAAAGCGGGGCAGCTTTTTTACCGAAACTGTGTCGGTAAATGCGTACTGAAAAAGGGAAAGGTGGAAACGCCATATGTCAAAGAAAAAAACAATCGTGACCGCTAGCGGCGAAATGGTCCGCAAGAAACCGTTATCACTTCGCATCTGGAATAACAGAGGGTATTATCTGATGTTTATTCCCGTGCTGCTTTTCATCCTTGTGGTGAAATACTGGCCCATGCTGGGTGTCAGATGGTCCTTCTACAACTATAAGCCCATCGGAACACCGAAGTTTGTAGGTTTTGACAACTTCGAGAAGATGTTCCGTACGGGTGATTTCTGGACTGCGTTTAAGAATACTTTAGTGCTGAGTGTGATGAAGCTGCTGCTCACGACCTTTGCATCGGTTATTGTGTCAGTCTTCATCAATGAAATGGGAAATCTTTTTGCAAAGAAGTCTTTGCAGACGATCATATATTTGCCTCACTTCCTGTCCTGGGCGGTTGTGGCATCTATCTTTACCATGCTGTTGTCCACATCCGTGACCGGTACCGTCAACGGAATCCTGAAGGATTGGGGACTGATCACGGAGGGAATCAACTTCCTCTCGGATAAGAAGCTATGGCGGCCGGTGTTCTATGTGATCAACATATGGAAGGAAACCGGTTGGGGGACGATCATCTTCCTGGCCACGCTGGCCGGCATCAACCCGGAGCTGTATGAGGCCGCGGATATCGACGGTGCGACCAGACTGCAGAAGATCCGTTTTGTCACAATGCCGGCGCTGTCCAATACCATTATCACTGTTCTGATCCTGAACCTTGCAAAGGTTATGAACATGTTTGAATCCGTATTCGTTCTCTACAGCCCTGTTGTATATGATAAGGCAGATGTTATTTCAACCTATATCTATCGCCAGACTTTCGGAAGTGCGATGCCGAACTACGGTTATTCCACAGCGGTAGGTTTGTTCAAGGCATTGGTAGGCGGCGCGCTGGTTCTGATCTGTAACTATTTGAGCAAGAAGACCCGCGGACGCGGAATCGTATAAGGAGGTGTGAGCGATGGCAAAAAGTGAAGTGGCCGGCCGTAAGAAAAAATTCGGCCTGTTTGACGCGATTAACTATCTGGTATTTATTATCGTTGCATTGATCGTTGTCCTTCCTATCTGGAAAGTTGTTGTGGACTCCTTCAATGCTGTGGGTGTGTACAAGTTTCTGCTTTGGCCCACAGAGCCTACCTTAGGCGGTTACAAGACGATCATTGAGACCCAGGGATTGTACAGACCCTTCCTCAACTCTATCATTACTACGGTTGTAGGTACCCTTGTCGGTCTTGCAATCGCAACGCTGGGCGGATATGTACTGGCTCAGGAGGATCTGCCCGGACGCAATATCCTGGCATATATGCTTCTGTTTACCATGATCTTTGCCGGCGGTATGATCCCCGAGTACTTGGTAATGAAGAAGCTGCATCTGGTGAACAGCATGTGGATTCTCGTGGTGACTCACGGCATCAATGTGTATAACCTGGTTCTGATGAAGAATTTCTTCGAGGGAATTCCCGCCAGCCTGTACGAGGCAGCCAAGATCGACGGATGTTCTCCTATGGGAATCTTCTTCAAGATCGTGCTTCCCCTGTCCAAGGCTGCGTTGGCTTCCATCGGTTTGATGTTCGCCGTGACAATTTGGAACGACTATTCTACAGTAAAGATCTACATCACCAATCCTGACCAGACGAACTTCCAGTACAAGCTGCGAAACATGGTCATGGACGGCGATACACCGGTTACCTCCTATGCGGTATCCCAGAATACGTTGTTTAACGCAGGTATTATGGCTGCGATCCTGCCTTTTATGATTGCATATCCCTTCCTGCAGAAGTATTTCGTGACCGGTGTGAATATCGGTGCGGTAAAGGAGTAAAAAGATGCCGAAGATTTTTTGGGCAGGCGATTCTACGGTACAATATAATAGTTACCTGACCTATCCTCAGACGGGGATGGGTCAGGTTCTTCCTATCTTTTTGAAGCCTGATGCTGTGATTGAGAATCATGCCAAGAACGGCAGAAGTACCAAGAGTTTTCTGGATGAGGGAAGACTGGAGCCGATTGCAGAGCAGATCGGAGAGGGGGATTTCCTCTTCATCCAGTTCGGACACAATGACGAGAAGGTTTCCGATCCGCTGAGATTCACAGAGCCGGATGGAGCATACATACAGAATCTGGAAAGGTTTGTCAATACTGCCAGAGAAAGAAAAGCGCATCCTGTTCTGATCACTTCTCTGTGCCGTAGAACCTTTGATGAGAATGGACTTCTTACCGAGGGTGAGTTCAAGCACAGGCCTTATGTGGAGGCGATGAGGCAGACGGCGAAACGTCTGGAGGTTCCCTTGATCGATCTGTTTGAGATGAGCTGGGAGACTGTTCAGGCGGCAGGCGATGAGGAGACCAGACAATGGTATATGCATGTACCTGCCGGTGTCTATCCCTACAAGCCGGATGGTGCAGCTGATGACACCCACCTGAAATATAAGGGAGCAGTGATCTTTGCCGGTCTGATCGCCAGAGGGCTGCGCGACCTGGGCGGCATCTATGCTGACTTACTTCTGGATGAGATAAAAGATCGACTCTAGTATAAAGAACGATGAAAGAATGGCCTGGCTTCCCAGGTCATTTTCTCGATTTGCGGCAATAAACAAGAAATGCGTAGATAACAAAACCTGAGAACAGAATGAAAGCTTTTCGACGAAGGAGCATACATCCGATATGAATGGATTCATACGATGCCTGAAAAAACTGGATAAAGGAAACAATAAGAAACAGAATCGCGACCTGATCCTTTCCGGGAATATGATGCGCGCCATCTTGTCACTTGCCATTCCGGTGGTGATCAACAGCTTTCTGCAAACCATGTATAATCTGACCGATACCTATTGGCTGGGAACGCTGGGGACAGCAGAGCTGGCCGCCATCAATCTGGTGACTCCGGTACAGAACATGGTGGTGAATTTCGGCTCCGGACTGACAGTAGCGGGTTCGGTGCTGATCGCTCAATATCTTGGAGCTTTTCAGGATGAGGAGGCCCGCTCCATGGCAAATCAGATCTTTCTGGCTGCCATGATGTTTGCCGGTGTGTGTGCGATCGCCATCAATCTTGCAACGCCCGGGATCGTGACCTGGCTGGGTGCCGACGGGGATACCTGGAAGTATGCCCGCAGCTATCTGCAGCTGGTAATTCTTGATATGCCCTTCCTGTATACTGTCAATATCTATGCGGCCATCCATCAGGCGCAGGGAGATACCTTTCGCCCAATGCTGCTGAATTTTCTGGGCATTACGGTGAATCTTGTGCTGGATCCCCTCTTTATGGTTGGCTTCAAATGGGGAGTGGCCGGCGCTGCGCTTGCCACCATTGCCGCAAAGGCTGTCCCCGCTGTCATTGCATTTATTCTGCTGCATAACCGTTTGGAACTGATCTTCCTGCAGCTGCGGAAGACTCGTTTTCAGAAGGAAAAACTGATGAGCATCCTGAAGGTGGGACTTCCTACCGCAATCGGAGGCTCAACCATGCAGCTCGGGTTTCTGCTGATGAGCAAGAGTGTGTTCAAGTATGGTACCCAGGCCATGGCGGCCTATGGAATCGGCAATAAGGTGAACGGGCTGATCTCCCTGCCCTCCAACGGTATCGGTTCCGCGGTGGCAACCATTGTGGGGCAGAACATGGGAGCCAAGCAGCCGGAAAGGGCCAAAGAGGGATACCTGCTGTCCATGCGGATGATCATCGTGTTTCTCTTCGCGGGAGGAATGATCCTATCCAGGAAACCTATCTCTACAGCAATTGTGAGTATTTTCTCCGACGACAGGGAAGTGATCGCCATGGCGGCTGATTTCTTGAGCATCATGGCCTTCTGGGTATTTACCAACGGTGTCTACAACTCCACCATGGGGCTTTTTCAGGGCTCAGGGCATACCGAAGTGACTATGGCGGTGGATGTGACCAGACTCTGGGTATTTCGCTTTGCAACGCTGTATGTCTGTGAGAATATTCTTGGGATGGGAGTGCGAAGCATCTGGTACTCGGTAGTGGTGAGCAACGGTATCTCTGCGGTGATTCTGTTTTTGGTGTATCTGACGGGGTACTGGAGGAAGAAGAGAATCTGACAGGAAAGCATCAGGCCGCTTCGCCGATTTCTGCTTTTTGCTCACAGGGTTCCTTGATATCCCAAGCACCGATATCGTATTGCGAATGATACGATATCGGTTTTTTTGTGCGGAAATTCCCTCTGTATTCTTTTGGAGTAAAGTGGTAAAGTATCTTATATCAATAAAACTTCAGGGAGGAAGGATACAATGAAGAAGAGATATTATGTTGGTGTATTGTGTTTGGCGGCGGGGCTTGCGCTGACAGCCTGCGGAGGGCAGGAGGCAGGTAATCGTTCCGGGGAAAGCATTGTGAGCGAGGAAAGTTCCCAAGAGTCTGCGTCTGTTTTCGAGGATGTTGTTCAGATGAGTTCCTCAGATGAAAACAACGCAGAGGAAGAATCTGCTGAGGAGGTTGATGAGCTGGCAGCATATCGTGAGACTGCGAAAAAGATTCTTGGGAAAACAGAAGAATTATTCCGGGCGCTGAAAGCCGGAGATGTGGCGAAGGTTGTAGAACTTGGATATCCCGAGGATGACATCACAAAGTCCCTTGCCAATGCGGTGGATTCTGAGAAGGCAAAGCAGATCATGCAGACGGTTTATGCGGATCTGTGCTATGAGATCAGGGAGCAGGATATTGAATATCTGGCAGGGCAGCTGTATGAGCTCGCCGATGAAAATTATGATGAGGATGAGGAAGGAAGCCTTAGCCTGGAGTGTTTTGCTTACCGATGGATGTTAAACTTCGGATTGACATCATTGGATTACTTTGCAGACGGTGTGATTGTTCCGAAAAACTTCAAGCCTGCCAGTGAGGAGGAGGCCTTTGCAATTTTAAATCACGCTCTCTCGAAGACACCTCTGACCTTTATGCACTCTATCAATATTACGGTGCCGGATAAGGAGGGCAATTTCTACTTCCTGTATGAAGATGATAATCTGTTTGAGGACGCAGGCATGGAATATCTGGGGCGTGCTTACGAGGAGGAGATGGCTGCTTACTACGTCAGCAAGCTGATGGATGTGATTTCTGATTATCAGATTGGCGATACAACAGCAATCTATGAGAGCAACAATGACCTCTATGTGGAGGCGACCAGGTTGGCAAAGGAGAAGAGGTTTGAGGAAATCACCGATCTGCTTGAAAACTCTGATGTGGCAGAGTGTGACTTCCGTGAGCAATTTGGTTCCTATGCGGATTTGAACGATGCACAGAAGGCTTTCGTGGATGAATATGTGAGCAAGATAGAAGTGGTGGTGACTGACTACAGTTGGGTACCTGCAGATGGAATCAAGGAGAGAGCGGGCGGAATCAATCTTCTTTCCCCGGAGCTTGAATTTTTCGGAAAACCTCTTGAGGCTTTCGCAGAGGAACATAAGATTCAAAATAGCAGCAGTTATTTCTATTATTCATCAAGCAGTCCCAAGACTTTGGATGGTGCGCTGTTGTATGACTATTATTGTGCCATCAGGTATGCGAAGGATAATATTCAGTAGATTTGTTTCGAGACAGACCTCCCCGACCCGGCGCAGGGTTTGGTGCCATCAATGCAAGAAGCGTTGCACAGATGGCAAACATTTCTACACAGCCGCTTTATAAGGTATTTTCCAATATGACAGAACTGAAACA
>JAHBAA010000016.1 GCA_018385425.1 Acetatifactor sp. | reverse complement strand
CCGGACGCAGCGGAATAACGACAAAACAAACATTGAAGGAATGCTTTCTATGTGGTACTCTAAACATAGAAAGCATTTTCTTTTTGCACCGCTTCGGTGCGTCTGTTTCTTCGAAATCTCTAAAGAATCCATGCTTTTCGCAAATCAAATCAAAGGGACAGGCAGGGAGTTCGACAGAGAGTTAGATGCCTGACGGCTCCCGCAGGAAAGGAGCTGCTATTGAGAAAAAATGAAAGGATCTTATATGACAACATATACCGAAATCAAACAAAACAAAGAGGTGCTTGCCTACCTGAAAAAGGCAGATGACAATCTGAAGGTCCTTGGCTACACGGAGCATTCCGCCGCCCACACCACGCTGGTGGCGGAGCGTGCAGCTCAGATCCTGGAGGTGTTGGGGTATTCTGCCCATGAGATGGAGCTGGTGAAGATCGCCGGCTTTATGCACGACATCGGCAATGCGGTGAACCGGAAGAATCACGCGGAGTACGGCAGTCTTCTGGCGGATGCGATTCTGCGGGGCACTGACCTGCCCTTGGAGGATCGGGTGATGGTGGTTTCTGCCATCTCCCATCACGACGAGTCTACGGGAGGAGCCCGGGATGCGGTGTCGGCGGCGCTGATCATTGCGGACAAGACGGATGTGCGCCGCAGTCGTGTGCGTCCCCAGGAGCGTTCTTCCTTCGACATTCACGATCGGGTGAATTATGCGGTGACCGGCAACCGGCTGGAGATCGACCCGGAGAAGCGGAAGCTCCGGCTGGAGATCGAGGTGGATGAGGAGATCTGCACGATGTACGAGTATTTCGATATCTTCCTGGGCCGTATGCTAATGTGCAGGGCGGCAGCAGAGATGCTGAATGCGAAGTTCAGTCTGGTGGTGAACGGAAGCAAGGTGCTGTAGGAGCTCCTACAGGTCAAAGCCCCGGAATCGGTCGCGGTCTCTTCTTCTGCGCCGTCTGCGTCTTCTGCGGCGGCTGTCGCGTCTCGGATTGCCCAGGTAACCCCGGTCTCGTCTGGACGGACGGAGCCGAAGGAGGAGCAGGATTAGGCCGATCACCAGAGCGGCGATGAGGACCACGGCGAGTACCTTCAGCACGTTGACGAAGATCACGGACTCTTCCTCCGCCTCGGACTCATCGGTCACTTCGAAGCCGAAGTCCTTGGCATCGGTCTGGGTGAACTCGATGCCGGCGGTTCCCACTTCTGCACCGTTGAAGGTGTAGTGGATCAGGGCAGCTTTCGTGTCGTCGCCGGTATCGTAGGAAATGGTGGAGACGGTGTCGGACAGGGCAGCAGCCTTGGGGAGGATGATGCAGTCTGTCTTGTTCAGCGTCAGCATGGATTCGGAGCTCCCGAAGAGGTCGTTTCCCTTATAGAAAAGTCCGGTGGAATCGATGTTGTAGCGTGTCTCAAATTCTGCCACGTTGCATTTCTTAAAGTTGGAAAAACCGTAGTTGAAGAGGGCGATGGTGTCCTCGTATTGGAGGGGTGATTCGTCCTTCATGACCACGCAGATCAGCTTCAGTCCGTCCTTTTCCGCACAGGAGACCAGGCTGCTTCTGGCCACATTGGTGTAGCCGGTCTTGCAGCCGATCAGGTATTCGTAGGCGTACTTGCCGCCTGGGATGATCTGCATGGAGCTGTTTTCGATCTTGGCCTCGGGCAGGTACTCGGAGGCGGGCAGCTCCATCCGTCTGGTGATGGAGATATCGCAGAGCATCTGGTTGGCGAAGAAGCCTCTGCCGATCATAGCCAGGTCGTAGGCGGTGGTGTAGTGGTTCTCATCCGGCAGTCCGTTGGGGTTGACGAAGTGGGTGTCCAGTGCGCCCAGCTCAGCCGCCCGTTTGTTCATGATCTCCGCGAAAACGCTCCAGTCGGAGGTGCCGGTGATATGTTCTGCCAGGGCGAAGGCTACCTCGTTGGCAGAGCGGATCAGGATGGCGTTCAGGCATTGCTCTACGGTCAGCGCTTGTCCTACGTCCATGGCGATGCCGCTGCTCCCGGGAGGATTGTCGAATACGGCCTTCTTGGAGAAGGTGACCAGTTCGTCCATCCGGCAAAGCTCGGTGGCAAGCAGGGTGGTGAGGATCTTGGTGGTGCTGGCAGGGTATTCCCGCTGGTGGATATTTTTGGCATACAGGATGGTGCCGCTGTCTGCTTCCATGAGGATGGCGGATTCGGCGGAGACCACAGGCCCTGTAGGCCAGTTCTGGATTTCGTTGGTATCAATGGGCATAGCGCGCTGCAGCTCCAGTCGTTCTTCCACGGACTGGTCCGCACTTGCCCGTAAGGGGGTTCCTGCCAGCAGGCTGCAGGTAAGCAGCAGTCCGGTGCACAGCAGGGAGGCTCTATGGAGGATCTTTTTGGTACAAAACATATGTCAGTAGCTTCCTTTTTTCTTGATAAATGGGGGACAACCTTGTCAAAGCGTTCCCAACCCGGTCAGGTGGGTGTGTCCTTTTCCAGTATATACTACCTTTTTGAAAAACAAAAGGGAAAAAGGGAATATTTTCGGAGAGGTTTCGCTTGCAAGGAGCATCGGGGGTGCTTATAATGGTAATAGTCTTCTCGGAAGGTTGTGAGGGGGCGATTATGTTGCTTACAGAGGGATAGACCATGAGACTTCGAAATATTACAGGGTCACGTGAGGTGATCGCAGGCAGTCCGTATGTGGTGCAGGAGGCGGTGCAGAAGGAGTGTCCCGGCAGATGGGCAGAGATCTTCGGCAATGACAACCCGGTGCAGATCGAGATCGGTATGGGCAAGGGGAAATTCATCCATACCATGGCGAAGCTCCATCCGGAGATCAATTTTGTGGGAATCGAGAAGTATTCCAGTGTGCTGCTGCGTGCCATTCAGAAGATGGAGGCGGAGGAACTGTCCAATCTGAAATTTCTTCGGATGGACGCGGAGGAGATTGCAGAGGTCTTCGGCGTCGGCGAGGTGGACAAAATCTTTTTAAATTTCTCCGATCCATGGCCCAAGGACCGGCATGCCAAGCGTAGACTCCCTTCCAGGGAATTTCTGGCCCGGTATGACCGGATCCTAAAGCAGGGCGGCAGGCTGGAGTTTAAGACGGACAATCGGGATC
>JAHBAA010000013.1 GCA_018385425.1 Acetatifactor sp. | reverse complement strand
CAGATCGATGCGGTGATCGCAGGTATGACCGTAAACGACGAGAGAAAGCAGTCCGTTGATTTCTCTACCCCTTACTATGCAGCAACTCAGGTAATGATCGTGAAGGAGGATTCCGACATCACCAAGGCTTCCGACATGGCTGACAAGAAAATCTGTGTGATCCAGGGTTACACCGGTGAGAGCTGCGTAAGCGATATGGGTTATCCTTACGAGGCATTCAAGAAGGGTACAGAGGCTGTGATGGAGCTGGTAAACGGCAAATGTGATGTTGTTGTCATCGATTCCGCAACCGCACAGAAGTATGTGGGAGACAACGAGGGTCTGAAGATCGTTGAGGACGCAGAAGCTTTCGAGGGCGAAGAGTACGCCATCGCAGTGAAGAAGGGCAACACCGAATTGCTGGAGAAGATCAACGCTTCCATCGATAAGATGTTAAGCGACGGAACCATCGCAAACCTTGCTGTTCAGTATCAGTCTGCTGAATAAAGCGAGAAGCAGAAAGCATAAAAACCTTCTTTTGGGAGAAACTAAGCTCCAAAAGGAGGTTTTTTTTATGAATGACGATACGATCAGGCTGCTCAGAGAATGTAATGCGGGAATCAAGATGGGGGTGTCCTCCCTGGAGGATGTGTTGGACAAGGTTCAGGGACAGGATCTGAAGACGCTGCTCCTTCAGAGTAAGGCTACGCATACGAAGTTGGGCAACAAGACCCACGAATATCTGAACGAATACCATGACGACGGCAAGGAGCCCGCCGCGCTTGCAAAGGTGATGGCCAAGCTGAAGACTAACTTAAAGCTGGACGACGATGGACCGGATACGACGATTGCGGATCTGATCACAGACGGCTGCAATATGGGGGTAAAGAGTCTGCACAAATATATCAACAAGTATCCTGCGGCAGAGGAGAAGGTGATTCGTCTGGCCAAGGAAGTGGCAGATGCGGAGGAGACACTGGTGAAGGAACTGCAGGACTATCTGTAGGAACGGGGATATAGGTGAACCTCCCAAAATAATCCATGTACAGACCAAAAAAAGAGATGGTTATCTGTACAGAAATCATGTATAATGGAGACAATCCGAGCGGGCATTGTTCGCAGCTTCACTTACGGCAGTAAGCGGGCGGGGGACAATGCCTGTTCTACGTTTAATAGGGGGACATTACGTGAAACAGCTAACTTACCGGTATGATAATCTGCCCATTCCCGGGGGCGGATATGTGACAGGCTTTTTGTATTCCGGGCAGGAGAAGGATGTGCTGTATTGCCGAACCGATATCGGCGGCACCTACCGTTTCGATGCGGCACAGAGGAAGTGGATCAGTCTGATCGATCATGTCACCATGGAGGACTTGAGTGAGACCTTTCCGATCTCCATCGCCATCTGCGACGGAAAGCCCTCCAGCCTGTACATAGCCTGCGGCGTGGGCAAAAACAAACAGGGCGTGCTTGCAATCTCCGATGATTACGGGAAGACCTTTACCTATGAGAAGCTTCCGGTGATGGCACACGGCAATTGGAACGGGCGCGGAACCGCGGAGAGATTGTACGTGGACAATGAGGAGATCTGGTTTGCTTCCCAGCGTGAAGGCTTGTGGAAAAGTGCAGACCTGGGCAAGACCTGGACGAAGGCGGAAAGCCTGAAGGAGCAGTACCTGACCTTTGTGACCAAGGTGAGGGGGATGCTCCTGGTGGGGACTGCGGGCGTGACCACCTCCCATCCGGAAGAAGGCGTGCCCATGCGAGGACACAGTCTGTTTTTATCCAAGGATGGGGGCAACACCTTCCTGCCGCTGCCGGAACCGGAGAACAGGCTGGTGATCGGCTGTAAATACAACGGTCAGGTGGCACAGAGATGGAGCGTGGATGAGAAGTATCTGTACGTGACCTTTGCCTCCACCGGACGCAATTCCTATGTATTGGAAACCGGGTACAGCTGTGACTCCGGGGACAATATCGACGGACATATCGTCAGATATTCTCTGGAACTTCTGGGACGGGTCACGGCTGAAGAGATGCCGGAGGGCCTGTATCGGGAGATCACCCCGGGAAGTGCTTCCGCTGTCACCGGCATCGGACAGGAGAATATCCGGAGGGGACAGATGCTGGAGTATGGTTTCTCGGGCATCAGTGCTTCCACGCAGACGCCGGGAATGCTTGCTGCCACCACCATTGTCAAATATGACGGGGACAGCGTGTTCCTCTCCTTTGACTACGGCGAGAGCTGGCGTCAGGTGCTCTATGATCTGATCGAGGGCGAGCTGGAGTTTCGGGCACCCTATATGCGGCCGGAATGCAATGGGGGACATTCCCTGATCCATTGGCTCAGCGATATCAAGATCGATCCCTTCAACGACAATACCTGCTGGTTCAATTCCGGTACCGGAGTATTTCTCTGTGAGAATCTGAAAAGTGATGTGTGCCGCTTCACGGACTGGTGCGACGGCATCGAGGAGACGGTACATCTGAATGTATACGGGTTGCCCGAAGGAGAGGTGCAGGTCATCGATATCGTGGGAGATCTGGGCGGCTTCGCATTTACCGATCTGCAGAAGCCCTGTGACAATTCCTTTGCCGATGAGAACGGCAATCGCTATATCACCTGCATCAATGCAGACTTTGCGGCGGAGGATCCCAATCGTCTGATCGTAACGCCCAGAGGCAACTGGACCGGCAAGACAAAGGGCGGTCTGATTCTTTCGAAGGATCAGGGCAAGACCTGGGACAGACTGGAGCTGCCCTATGGTCTGACCGAGGATCTGGATGAGGCATTCCGCATGATCGAGTGTCCCAATGTGAACTCCGGCTGGGCGGCCATGTCTCCCAACGGCAGAAATATCGTTTGGTCTGTAGCACAAAACATCGACCTGTGGAAGAAGAGAGTGGTGTACAGTCAGGACGGCGGCGAGACCTTCGGCTGCGTGACGATATTTGACTTAAACGGTCAACAGACCACAGAGGGGAAAATGAAAGTGTTTTCTGACCGTCTGAAGAGTCATCTCTTCTACGGATTCGGACAGACCTCTGATTTCTACATCAGTCGGGACGGCGGTGCAACCTTTCGGCAATACCCGCTGCCTGAGGAATTCCCGCAGGTCGAGTTCGGACTCATCGACTGTGCCAACAAGACCGAGATCCGCGGTGAAGAGGGCAAGAGCGGTGTGTTCTATCTGGCGATAGGTCAGGAGGGCCTGTGGAAGCTGTGTTACGAGGAAGACAGTGACACTGTCACTTTGAAACGATTGACGGCGGAGGGCATCAGTGTGCTGCGCATGGGACTTGGACTAGGGCGTCCCGGCGGTGATTACCGGAAGGAGCCCAAGGCCATCTACTTCAACGGTACGGTGGAGGGACAGTACGGCTTCTACCGCTCTCTGGACGATGGCAGGACCTTTGAGAGACTGAATACATCCCGGCAGATGTATGGAGAGATCAACAGCATTGACGGCGACTGCAGGGAATTCGGAAGATTTTATCTGGCCACCGGTTCCGTGGGACTGAAGGTAGGCCGGGAAGTATAGCAGAAAGAATCGTTTTTAGGAGGTTGACATGCATATTTATCAGGAAAACAACAGAATCATCATCGGTGACGGCAAATCAAGCGTGTGGGTGGAGCCCTGGGGCAAAAACTCCATCCGTGTTCGTATGACGGCCGTTCCGCAGATGGATGACAATGACTGGGCACTGACGGAGCCTGTGGAAGAGGTGACACCCCAGATCACCTTCGAGACGAAGGATGTGACGGATCCCTGGTATCAGGGGGAGGAGTGGGCCAAGTACCATCGCACCGGTACCTTTGTGACATTGGTCAACGGCAAGATCACCGTAAAGATCTCCGACGAGGGCTGGCTGTCCTTCTACAATCAGAAGGGAGAGCTGCTGACCGAGGAGTATTGGAGAAACCGCAACCGCATCAATCGCTACTGCGTTCCGCTTCGTGTGGATGCCAGAGAATTAAAGCCCGTGCCCGGCGGCACTGATTTCGAACTGACTGCCCGCTTCGAGGCCTTTGACGATGAGATGATCTTCGGCATGGGACAGTATCAGGAGAAACATATGAACAAGAAGGGTGCAATCCTGGAGCTGGCACACCGCAACAGCCAGGCCAGCGTGCCCTTCTATGTATCCAGCAGAGGGTACGGTTTCTTCTGGAACAACCCTGCCATCGGAACCGCTACCTTCGGCACCAACAAGACCGAGTGGTACGCGAAGCGGACGAAGAAGCTGGATTACTTCATCACCGCAGGGGATACTCCCGCCGAGATCGAGAGCCAGTATTCTCTGGCTACCGGACGTACCCCTATGATGCCGGAGTACGGTATGGGCTACTGGCAGTGTAAGCTCCGCTACCGCAACCAGGAGGAGCTCCTTGCAGTCGCCAGAGAGCACAAGAGACGGGGCCTTCCCATGGATGCCATCGTCATCGACTTCTTCCACTGGACCATGCAGGGAGACTTCAAGTTCGAGCCACTGGACTGGCCGGATCCGGAAGCAATGGTGAAGGAACTAAAGGAGCTTGGCATAGAGACCGTTGTCTCCGTATGGCCCACCATCGATGAGAGAAGTGAAAACTTCGGCAAGATGGCGGATATGGGCTATCTGGTGAACGCAGACCGGGGCAACCAGAACCACATGACCTGGATGGGCAATACGGTGTTCTATGATGCCACCCATCCCGGTGCACAGCAGTTTGTCTGGAACCGCTGCAAGGAAAACTACTATGACAAGTATGGGATCCGCTGCTTCTGGCTGGATGAGGCTGAGCCGGAGTACGGCCCTTACGACTTTGACAACTATCGTTATTATGCCGGACCTGCACTGCAGTGTTCCAATGTGTATCCCATCGGCTATGCCAAGGGCTTCTATGACGGTCTGAGGGCAGCAGGAGAGAAGGATGTCTTAAGCCTGGTGCGCTGCGCCTGGGCAGGCAGCCAGAAATACGGCGTACTGACCTGGTCCGGAGATATCTACTCTTCCTTCCGTTCCATGCAGGAGCAGCTGCAGGCCGGTCTGTCCATGAGCATGGCGGGAATTCCCTGGTGGACCTCCGACATCGGCGGTTTCCTGGGCGGAAATATCGCAGACAAGGATTTTCAGGAGCTGCTCTTACGTTGGTTTGCATGGGGCGCCTTCTGCCCGGTATTTCGTATGCACGGTGAGAGATCACCCTGGTACGAGAGAGAACAGGAATTCCGCAACGGCGTTCGCCAGCTGACCAGCGGACAGGACAATGAGGTGTGGAGCTTCGGCGAGGAGAACTATCAGATCCTTTCCAAGTACCTCTTCATCCGTGAGAGACTGCGTCCTTACATCAGAGAGTGTATGCAGGCGGCAAGCGAAACAGGTGCTCCCGTGATGAGACCTCTGTTCTATGATTTCCCGGAGGACAAGGCGTGCTGGGCAGTGGAGGATTCCTACATGTTCGGTCCGGATCTGCTTGTCTCCCCTGTGATGGAGGCCGGCGCGGACAGCAGACGCATTTACCTGCCCGCAGGGACACGCTGGACAGATGCCTACACCAAGCAGGTCTATGAAGGCGGACAGTGGGTAACGGTTCCTGCTCCCATCGATATCATCCCTGTGATGGTGCGGGAGGGCAAGGAATACCAGATCTACGAATAGAAACCGGGGCAGGCGACAAATCTTCCCAAAGAGGAGAAGGAGTACAAAACAATGAATACTTTGGAGACGATCAGCAAGAGAAGCTCTATCAGAGGCTATGAGAACCGAAAACTGACGGGAGAGGAGCTGGAGGTAGTGCTTCAGGCGGGCCTGATGGCGCCTACCGCCACCAACCGGCAGGAATTACATTTTACGGTGGTTGGCGGCGACGAGCAGTGCCTGAAGGAACTGGATGACGAGAAGAACGCTCTTCGCGGCCTGTCCGGCCTGGAGCACAATTTTTACTATGAGGCCCCCACCCTGATCCTGATCAGCGGGGAGACAGACTTTCGCTGGAGTGAGGTGGACGCAGGCATCGCCGTAGAGAATATGTCTCTGGCTGCCACAGAGCTTGGCCTGGGCAGTCTGATCATCGGCTGCATCTATGATGCAATGCACGGCGAGAAGAAGGCGTATTTCGAGAAAATGTTCCGGATCCCGGAGGGGTATGACTTCAAGATCGCCCTGGCGGTGGGACACAGGGCTGTGGAGAAAGAGCAGCACACCTTCGAGGCAGAGAAACAGATCAGTTTTCTGTAGGAGAATAGAACCATGAGCAGATTGAGAGTAGGTATTTTAGGGGCAGGGAATATCGCAAACAGTATGGCGCAGGCAGTAACCGGACTGAAGGAGGAGGCATGCTGTTATGCCATCGCCTCCAGAAGTTCGGAGACGTCTGAAAAGTTCGCGAAGAAGTGGGGCTTTGAAAAGGCATACGGCAGCTACGAGGAATTATTGTCTGATCCGGACGTGGACCTGGTTTATGTGGCAACTCCGCACAATAGTCACTATCAGTGGGCAAAAGCCTGCATCGAGCACGGTAAGCCTGCTCTGGTAGAGAAACCCTTTACGGTCAACGAAGCCCAGGCCAAGGAAATCTTTGACCTGGCAAAAGAGAAAAATGTGTTTATTACAGAGGCGACCTGGACCAGATTTCTTCCCGGCAGATTCTTGATCAAGGAACTGATGGAATCCGGCTGCATCGGGGAGATCACATCTCAGGAGTCCTATTTTACAACCAACGCATCCCACGTGCAGCGGATGTATGATCCGGAGCTTGCCGGGGGCGCTCTGTTAGATCTGGGCATTTACAATCTGACCTTCGCCTCCATGTACTTCGGCGATGATGTGGTGAAGGTGGAGAGCAGCTGTGAGAAGTATGAGACCGGTGTGGATGCCACGGACGAGATCACCTATACCTATGCTGACGGCAAGACCGCCTATATGCGCACCTCCTTTGTGGAGGAATTCAGACATTACGGCGTGATCCGGGGTACCAAGGGAAGGATTCATGTAGAAGGACTGACCAATCCTTCCGCAGTTCGTGTGCTTGACCTGAACGGAAATCCGGTGAAGGAGGTACCGATTCCTCCGCAGATCAACGGATATGAATACGAGGTTCTCTCCTGCAAGAAGGCACTGGAGGAAGGCAAGACAGAGTGCCCGGAATTGCCTCACGAGACCACGCTCCTGATGATGCGCCGTATGGATGAATTGCGCAGGGCGTGGGGCGTAACGTATCCCTTTGAGTAGACTTTTCTGCGTTGTCGGATTAGCAAAGTAAAGTTTTTCTTGCCTTTTGAAGCACATGCTGATACAGTGAAAGAAGAATAACTTGTGCCTGCGGACAAAAGCCGGCAGGCATCGGAAAGGAATGAGATACAATGGATTTTTACGGAACTTTTTGGGCGCTGGTGCCTCCCGTGGTGGCGATTGCCCTGGCGTTAATTACGAAGGAGGTCTACAGCTCTCTGTTCATCGGAATTCTGGTGGGCGCGCTGTTTTACTCCGGCTTTGGATTTGAAGGGACCATCACCCATATGATGAACGATGGATTTATCAGCGTGTTGTCTGACTCCTACAATGTAGGAATCCTGATCTTCCTTGTGATTCTGGGAGCGATGGTAGCCCTGATGAACAGGGCAGGAGGTTCCCAGGCCTTCGGAAAGTGGGCAAGCACCCACATTCATTCCAGAGTCGGTGCACAGCTGGCGACGATTCTGCTGGGCGGAATGATCTTTATCGACGACTATTTCAACTGCCTGACTGTGGGAAGCGTGATGCGTCCCGTGACAGACAAGCAGAAGATCTCCAGAGCGAAGCTGGCATACCTGATCGATGCCACTGCGGCACCTGTCTGCATCATCGCCCCCATCTCTTCCTGGGCGGCAGCGGTGTCAGGCTTTGTGGAGGGCGAGGACGGCTTCGCACTGTTTGTCAAGGCCATTCCCTATAACTTCTATGCGATCCTGACCATAGTGATGATGGTGGGACTGGCTGTGATGAAGATGGAATACGGTCCTATGGCAAAGCACGAGAAGAATGCACTGGCAGGAGACCTGTTTACCTCCGGCGCGAGAGCGGCAGACGCAGAAGAGACCGCGGAATCCAAGGGCAAGGTCATCGACCTGCTGATTCCCATCATCTGCCTGATCATCTGCTGTGTCATCGGCATGATCTACACCGGCGGCTTCTTCGAGGGAGCCGGTTTTAAGGAGGCATTCTCCAACTGTGACGCTTCCGTGGGTCTGGCCATGGGCAGTGTGGTTGGACTGGTGCTCACTGTGATCCTGTACCTGATTCGCCGCGTGCTGTCCTTCAAGCAGTGTATGGAGTGCATCCCCGAGGGCTTCAAGGCAATGGTTCCTGCGATCCTGATCCTGACCTTTGCCTGGACCTTGAAGGCAATGACAGACAGCCTGGGCGCCAAGGAATTCGTGGCGGAGATGGTTAAGAGCAATGCCTCCGGTCTGATGAACCTGATGCCCGCAGTCATCTTCCTGGTAGGCTGCTTCCTGGCATTCGCCACCGGTACCAGCTGGGGAACCTTCGGTATTCTGATCCCTATCGTGGTGGAGGCCTTCTCCCACACCGACAGCAGCCTGATGATCATCGCGATCTCTGCCTGCATGGCCGGTGCGGTGTGCGGTGACCACTGCTCCCCGATTTCCGACACTACCATTATGGCAAGCGCAGGAGCACAGTCCGACCATGTGAACCATGTGTCAACCCAGCTTCCCTACGCTATCACCGTGGCAGCAGTATCCTTCGTCACCTACATCATTGCAGGCTTTGTACGTTCTGCATGGATCTGCCTGCCCATCGGTATTGTACTGATGATTGTAACATTGTGCGTGATCAGTAACACTGTGGGAACGGAGATCAGGGAAAACTGACAGCATTTGAAAGGCTCCGCCCTTAAAGGGCCGGGAATATATGAATCAAAAAGGCGTGGAGACAAAACTCCGCGCTTTTTTTTGTGAAACCTCACCTTTCCGGTAAGGATATAGTTAGGCGTTTGCAAAACACCGCAAGCTGCATAAATACGGCATTTTTTACCCAGCGCTGCTTCGGGATAGGAAGATTTAATGATAGTCCGGGTCATGATGCCGGAAGTGTAGCTGTACTTAAAATTATGATTATTCAGTATCAACTTGACATGGCAAAGAGGAAACAATATAATATTAACGAACGTTCATTTTATTGACATAGAAAGGAGGAAATTTATTGCGCACTGTAAACGAAGAAGCCCGCAGACATAAGCAAATCGAGATGATGGAAAAATGCTTTGACTGCTATGCGGAGAATGGATTTTCCTCTGTCGGAATCAAAGCGATTGCAAAAGCCTGCGGATGTAGCGTTGCGACCCTGTATCTGTATTTTGACAATCTCGATGATCTTATCGTCCGGTCTACCGAATACTGTATGAGTAAAGTAGAAGATGAGTTTATGGCGAAAGCTCCCACAGATGCGGAGGACTTATGGCGGTTTATTGACGAGATACCCTATTGGACGGCAGAAAAGCACGGCAAGAAATACCGCCTGATGTATCAGGTGTATACGCACCCGAAATACAGGGAATATGGTCAGAAATTCTTTGCAGGCGTAGATGAACGATATACCGAATACGCAAAGAGTTTGGAGGGCAAGATTGGTATTCCCTGCGAAAAAATCACACCGCTTATTTTCATTCTGATAAGAGCCTGCGTACATTACGCACTGTTTGAGGATGAGTTCTATATGAAATCTC
>JAHBAA010000173.1 GCA_018385425.1 Acetatifactor sp. | reverse complement strand
CTTCCTACAGACAGCGGCGGCAAACCGCTGATGGTATTGGATCTTAACCACGAATATGTTGTGGACATCTATGTGTACCTGGAGGGCTGCGATCCGGACTGTACCAATATTCTCAGTCTGGAGAACTTTGATTTTCACCTGGGTTTTTACGGTGTCCTGACGGAGGAGGCGAATGAATGAGCAGAGATAGAACAAAACCTCCGAAACAAAAAAATTCCGAGAGTCAGCGCGTGAAGCTGGCGCTGCTGCTGAGTCTTCTGGCCTTGGTCAGTGTGACGGCGGCATCCGTTGCCTGGTTTGCCCTCGCAGCCTTTACCAAGGTCTATTCCATGAGCATGGATATCACCTCCGGTACCAATCTTCGGTTTGACTTAGACGCACATCAGACCTTTGAGGAATATGTGCGGGTGCTTACCTTTCAGCAGATCGCGGACCGTCTGAAGAAGGACCGGGGCTACGACATGCGGAAGAAGCCTTTGGAACCTGTGACCACTGCAAACTGTGAGAGCTTTTTCTACCAGGACGGCAGGACCGTGAATGTAAACTCCGGTGCTTACCTGGATTTTACCTTACATTTCTTCGCAACCAGTGATATGTATGTGCACCTGACCAGTGCCAACGGCTCCGGGGAAAAGGACGGAACAAGCATTACCTCCTCGAACAGAGATCTTCCCGGGGCGATGCGCATCAGCTTTACCATCGGGCAGAAGACTTACGTCTACGAACCGGACCGGAGTAAGGCGGAGACCATCGGCGGCATCACCTATTTCGGACTGCCGGCTTCAGAGAAGATGGAGCTGAATGACGACAACAACCTGTTTTTCCTGCCGAAGGAAACGAACCAGCCGGTTCAGGTGAGAGTGTGGCTGGAGGGAACGGACCCTGCCTGCGACGATGCCCTTCGCGCGGCGGATTACCGGATCCGACTTCGATTCATCGGAACGGATGAAAACAACCGAATCTTGGACGGCTCTCAAGAGAGACAGTAAGAGATAGATACTTCAAAATAATGATGGAGGACTTTACGACATGAAAAAACTGAGCAAAATTCTTACGGTGGCGGCGAGTATCGCACTCTGGGTGATCATTCTGATCGCCGCGCTCTTTGCGTTTACCACACTTGCTACCCGAAAGACGGACTCCGTGGCGAATATCGCCGGCTATACGCCGATGGTAGTCAAGACCGAATCCATGGCACCTACCTTTAACGCAGGTGACCTGATCATCATCAAGACCTGCGATACATCCAAACTGCAGGTGGGAGACATCATCACCTTCCACACCATCATTATGAATGAGTACGCACTGAATACCCATAGAATTCAGGACATCGTGGATATGGGCTCAGCCAGAAGCTACACTACCAAGGGTGATAACAATGCGGTTGCCGATACCCACATCATCTCCGACGGCGATATCGTCGGTAAGTATCAGTTCCGTATCCCGGGCATGGGGAAGGTGATGGATTTCCTCTCCTCCAGCACCGGATTCCTGATCGTCATCGTATTGCCCATGCTGGCATTCTTCATCTATCAGATCTATCATCTGGTGGTAGTAGGTATCAACCTGAAGAAGGCCATCGCTCTGGAGGCTGCCCAGGAAGCAGCACAGGCGGTCGATGATTCGGCCAGTGCGAAGATGGCAGAGGCAGAGGCGGCATTGGCTGAAGCCAGAAGGATGAAGGCAGAGGCTGAGGAACAGATGCGCAAGCTCCAGGAGAGCAAAAAGGAAAGTACCGAAGAGGATAATTGAGTATGAGCGAATTTTTAAAGCTGGCATATGAACTGATTGCGAAAATAATTTACAACATTGCACAGGTTTTTGTGGCCATCATCAAGCTGTTTTTCACCGGATGGCCGGAATACATCATCATCTTCAATACATACTTTTATGAGATGAATGTGGTGGGCAAGATCTTTGCCCTGCTGCTGGCACTGATCCTGGTGGCAATTCCTGTGGTCATCATCTACCTTCTTGTGAAGCGGACGATTCTTTACATCAAGCTTCGGGCAGACCGAGAGGATAATGCTACCCTGTACCGCGAGATCGGCAGATTGAATCGACAGGTACTGGAGCTGGTGGATGAGAAGAACAAGCTGCTGGCGCTGAAGGTCAACGCCATCGGTGCAGGCAGACTGCCCTACGCGGGAGACAGCGCCCTGGTAGAGGGTGCCATTCCTTCCGTGGGAAATGTGTTGAACGGTCAGATCACCTCTGCCCAGGGCGGCGGAGAGCTGGGTGACAATCCGGAGAGAAATCTTGGTAAGGTCACTGTCATGAAGGACCCCAACGAGGATCCCAACAAGACCCAGGCAGTTCGTTTCCCCAAGCTTGCCCTGGTGGATCAGAAATACTTAAATTATGTGCCGCTGCAGTATAACAACACCATTTCTCTGCAGGAATTTGCGGAGGGCTACAGATTGTTCGCAGCCAGCCAGATGAAGCTGTACTATACACCGGAGATCGTGAGAAGATTTGTGGCAGGTATGGCGGCAAGTAAGCTGCTGATCCTGGAAGGTATCTCCGGTACCGGTAAAACCAGTCTCCCTTACTCCTTCAGCCGTTATATGATGAACCCGGCTACCCTGGTTTCCGTACAGCCCTCCTACCGTGACAGAACGGAGC
>JAHBAA010000161.1 GCA_018385425.1 Acetatifactor sp. | reverse complement strand
ACACAGGTGGATTAGGATGATCTCATCAAATCAAATGGAGGAGCAAACGGTGTTTACGATTTTGCTGGTGGAGGATGATGCACAGATCAGAGAAGTCATCGAAGATTATTTTGCATCCAAGAGCAATGGAGAAATTAAAGTGCACAGTGCTGTGGACGGCGACGAAGGGCTGGAAGCGGTGTATGAGCGGGAATATGATCTCTGTATGCTGGATGTGATGCTGCCCGGGGCAGATGGCTTCGAGATCTGCAGAACACTTCGCCAAAAAAGTATTGTACCGATCATTTTCCTGACGGCCAGAGGGCGTGAGGAGGATGTGCTCTACGGATACCATTTGGGGTGTGATGATTATCTTGTGAAACCGTTTTCTTTGGCGGAGCTTTATGCCAAGACGCAGGCGATGCTGAAGCGTGCCAAGGGAATGGTGGCGTCAAAGGATATGGTGTGCGGCGATATCGCGCTGAACCCGGCTGATTTCACCGTGAAGGTGTGCGGGGAAGCGGTGGAGCTTGCACCCAAACAGTATGCACTCTTAAAGTACCTGATGGAAAACAAAAATCGTGTACTTCAGCGGGAGCTGCTGCTTTCCCGCATCTGGGGATACGATTTCGAGGGAAATGAGCGGGTGCTGGATAACCATATCAAAAAGCTGCGCAAGGCGCTGGGCCCTGCGGGCAGTCAGATCAAGACAGTTATCGCACAGGGATATAAGATTTCCGAGGAGAGAAGGTAATTGTCGATGAGAAAGAAAAAAACGCGTGTGTACGGAAGAAGAAAGAGGAGAAGCTTTGGGGGCCTCTTCTTCAGACAGTGGATACTGGTGATGGTAGTCTGCGGACTGTTTGGGGCCTTGGTGCTGGTGATGTTCACCGACCGGGAGAAAAATCAACAGCGGCAGGAGCTCGCGCAGGAAGAAGAGATCCGCGTGGGCAATATTCAGAAGATGCCTGCGGAGGATCTCTATCTGCTGGGAGAAAGCCAGCGTTTAAAGGGAGCAATCAAAGCGGAGGGCTATGGGATTGCCAGCCTGCTGTATGAGACAGATACAAGAGAAGTGTTGGCGGGGTGTGAGGAGCAATTGTTTGTCATCCGCCGCAAAACAGAAAGTAGTCCTTCGAGAATCTATTCCTATTCTGTCAGCCAGATACCGGGATGGAAGGAATATCGTGAGCAGGTTTCGAAGCTGGAGAGCGTCGGAAAGGTTCTGTTAGAGGATGTATCGATGCCCTATTTTTACCTGTCCGGGGAGGATATTCTGCCGGGACCTATCACCATAACGGTGTCAGAGCTATCGCGCATAAAGTATGAGCTTGCCTGGGATGGGGAGATAACGGATAGTATCTTCACCTATTCTATCGAGGAGCCTGCCACCATTCCGGAGGGGTATGAGAAGGTAATGCTTTCTTCGGAGCCCAGCGAGTTTTTTCAACCTCTTCTGGTTGGGGTTGACGCTGCCAATCCGGAGTTAAAGATCGCTCCCTGGGGGGACGACTCCTTTGCACTGATGCAGGAGGTCTTCCAAAAAACGGTGGAGACCGGACAGGAAGAGGAGTATTATCTGGAAACCCTCTTTACGGTGACAGAGGCAAGCTTCAGGAGGATGGAACTGTTGGACGGAAGCAGTGTGACACTGCTCAGTTGTCTGGATTATGATTTCCTGGAAGTCTGGGGAGGGGTTATCGCAGGCGTAGCAGCAGTCACGGTGCTCCTCGGCACTCTGATCGCCTTTGTGACGGCGAAGATCAAATTTGCCGGACTGAAGGCCCAGTATGAGATGGAGGATTATCGCCGGGATCTGATGAATACGTTGGCGCATGACTTAAAGAGTCCGTTGATGTCTATCTCCGGGTACGCGGAGAATCTGGCGGGGAATCTCATTCCGGAAAAGCAGGCTCACTACACAGGTGCCATTCTGGAGAATGTGCAGTACATGAACCGGATGATCGAGTCAGTGCTGGAATTGTCCAAGGTGGAGCAGGGAACTACCCGTCTCAATAAAGAGACTGTGGATATGAAGGCGTTGTTTGCTAAGGTGCAAAAGCGCTATGAAGACCGACTGGCAGCCCGTGAGATCTCTATCAACGTCGAGGGCGCACTGACCTGGCTGGCGGATCGGCGTTTGATGGAGCAGGTACTTGACAATCTGTTGGACAATGCGGCCAAGTATGCAGATCCGGGCAGCACGGTACAGGTGCAGTTTTCCGACAAGGGAATGCAGGTTTGCAATCCCTGTTCCACAGACTTATCGGGATCCGTGGAGAAGCTGGCCGAGCCCTTTGTGGTGGGAAGTGAGAGCCGAAGCGGCAAGACCGGCAGCGGTCTGGGATTGGCCATCGTGAAGAATATCTGTGAACTGCACGGCCTTGCACTGCAGATCCGGTATCAGGACGGCGTATTGGGACCATCGGGGACGGAGTTTTTGGTACTCATATCTGTCCCCGGTGGGTAGAAAGAGCGTGGAATTACAATTGTATATTGACTGAAAGGCAAGAATCTGTAATGATAGAAATATGGGCATGATTGCCCCGGGTTCTGCATGTTGCCTGCAAGTAGGGATTGGACGGCTTCCCGGTCTGTTGCTCTGACCGGGTGCGCGGGAACCCAAGCACCTGCTTGCAGGTTTTTATTATTTTACAATTAGGAGGAAATGGAAATGGGAAGACATGGAGGGGGTTCCAGAAGCGGCGGAAGCCATCGCAGCAGCTCCAGCCGATCCGGCGGAGGCTCCAGGGGAGGCGGCTCCGGCGCAAGAACGTCGAAGACTCCGTTTAAGGGATGCTATAACCGCACCTACTACGACAGGCGCGGCAGGGTACATAGGTACTATACCAGTAATAAAAATTTCGGTACAAAAAGCGGTTGGGGCGTAGGAAACATTGTGGCACTTGTATTTGTCACGCTTCATATGTGCTTGATGCTTGCCGGTATGATTTCCACGTCGGTCACGCTGGGAGGAAGGATCGAGGGAGATCGCAGCCGGATTCTGATATTAGACCCCGTGGACGTGCTGACGGATCAGGAGGAGACGGAGATTCTGACGCTTCTGAATCAGGTGTATGAAAAGACGGGAATGCCGGTCACGGTATGCACTGATGATTTCTCCTGGAAGGAGCATTATCAGTCACTGGAGGTTTTCTCAGAAGAAATCTATTACCAGATCGGCATGGATGAATCCTCCATGGTCATCCTGTTTACGGAAAATGATGATCCGGATTTCTACGACTGGGAATATGATGTATACTGTGGAGATGACACGGAAAGGTGCTTCTCGGATGCCACCTTTGACAAATTCCTGGACAATTTCCAGAAAGGGATGGCTGGGCAGAAGCTTTCTGAGGCGTTGAAGTATTCCTGGAACTCGGTGATGGATGATCTTGCAAAGACGAAGGTAGACTTTGTAATCGTTCCCATCGTGCTCTTCCTGCTATTTTTCTATGGAATTTTCTATGTAGTGATTTTGATTCCCGTAAGAAAACAGAACGATGCCTACAAATATTTCCAGGCGAATCCTGAGAGACTTTCCCAGGCTCCGATGACGATGTACAGCGAATGTCCCAGTTGTGGGGCGTCTAATTCCGAACAGGCGGAGGTCTGCCCATACTGCGGCACCTTACTGAAGATCAGTGACGGGAAAGTTACCTTTGTGAAGCCGAACTAGTACATCATTCTGCAAATACCCAGACCAAATCACTTGCCTGCATTTCCATTTGCGCAATAGAAAATCAGGGAGCAGGTAGATTGGGACAGCGGTTCTTTGTCTGTGCCTGTCCCACCGGAGCATTGACGAATTCGTAAAGTTATCGTATGATAGGTGGAGAAGAATCGGCAGAATAGGAGAATTCGAGTTATGAAGCGAAGAATCACAGCGTTTTTGATCGCCCTTTGTATGATAACACTGATGGCTTGCGGTCAGGCGAAGGAGGCAAAGCCCTATATGGGCGGTCACTTCATGGGTGACACAAAGCAGACCGTGGATGCACGCGGCAATGCAACAGAAGTGATGGGCTTATCCGTTGCCCATTGGATCTACCTGTATACCCAGGATGAGATCCTGAAGGGCGTAGTCTATGAGGTGTCTGAGGATAAATCCCTGGAGGATGTAGTGGCAGTCTTTGGCGAATTGCTGGGAGAAGGTAAGCAGGGTGTGCGAGGAAATGAGCAGGAGTACACCGAATACAGTTGGGTGGACGGTGACCTGACAGTGTATGCGATCCATCTGAATACGGGTGGAAATGTGGTGATACAGATATCATCCGATATACAATAATTGTGGATTTGTTACATCTATACACCAAAAAAGGAAGGGGAAGCAAGGTAACGCTTTCCCTTCCTATATTTTTGACAAAGTTACAAGGTACTGCAGGAAATTCACCACGCCTGTTTTCGAATCGAAAAAATGGAGAGGTGTTCCTTGTCCCCGTGCCACTCATTCAGTTCAATGGTCTTCATCCAGTAG
>JAHBAA010000159.1 GCA_018385425.1 Acetatifactor sp. | reverse complement strand
AAAACGATAAAACAATCATTTAAGTAATGCTCTCTATGGGATACTTTCATCATAGAAAGCATTTTACTTTTTGCACCGAATTCGTGTGCTCCGGTGAGACAGGGCATCCCGCATTCTTTTTTCTGTGCATATCGGTTGTATTTATCGTGATAGTGTGCTAAAGACTATATTGGGAGTTTATTTGAATGTAAAGTATTGTAAGAGGAGAAAAGGAAATGAAGAAAATACTGGAATGGGGTGCGGTCTGCTTTTTGGCACTGTTTCTGTCTGTGATGCCGGTTCAGGCATCGGAACCGACTGTGACAGAGGACACAGGAGTCAGCGCTGAGGGAGAGACGGCGAAGGGTGAATTGATTTTTGGCACATTCGGAGTGAACAACGGGTTGAGTTGGATCTATGATTCCGGAACGAAGATCCTGACGATCAGCGGCAAGGATGTACCGAATACCATGCCCACAACCGTGCAGACATCGGAAAACGGATACACCTCGGCGAATACCGCTTTGCCGTGGGATGCTGAGGTAATACAATTTACCGACTGTGTTGTCTGCGGAAATATGGACAATTTTTTTGTGAATATGAAAAGAGCGAAGGAGATCGATCTGTCGGGCCTTACTTTGTCAAATGTAACCAGTATGAAGGCTGCATTTAGATCCTGCAGTGTATTGGAGAGTATTGATATCACCGGAATAGATACCTCAGAGGTCACATCCATGTCCGAGCTTTTTGCCTATTGCGGTTCGTTGAAGTATGTAAAAGCATCTGATCTGGATACCGGAAAAGTAACGGATATGTCTTCAATGTTTCTGAACTGCAGTAAGCTGGAGAAAGTTGATCTCGGCGGCTGGAATACAAAGAATGTAAAATATATGTACATGATGTTTGACTTGTGCCAGTCCCTGACCGGGTTGGATATCAGTTCGTTCGACACCGGTAATGTGGAAAAAATGTCAAGTATGTTCGCTCACTGCGTAAACCTGACAGAACTTGATCTGAGAATGTTTGATACCGGCAATGTGAACACCATGCACAGCATGTTTGAAGAATGTCAGAATCTGAAGAAACTGTATGTGGGCGGATGGAATACACAGAATGTGACAGATGTGGCCTATATGTTTGAGAATTGTATGAGTCTGGAGAGCATCAACCTGAGAAGCTTTGACCTGTCAAAGGTTACAGCGTGGGAGGACTGTGTGAAGTTTTTGCAGGGATGTGACAATCTGAAGACCGTCAAAACTCCTTCCAAACTGGGACCGGTCACGTTGGGCCTGCCGCAGACATTTGCAGATGCAAACGGTCTGGTTTCTCTGGTGATCGATTCCGGCAATCTCGGAAAGACACTGACAGCGACGGAATTGCCCAATGGCATCAGACGATGTGCCTTCGGCAAACATAACGGTCTGGTCTGGGAGTATGATCCGAATACGAAGGAACTGGTGATTACCGGAGAGGACACGACATTGGTCAGAAATCGCTACCGCTATGATACCCGTGTGTTGGAGAATGACACTTTTCCTGCTGACGTGGAATCAGTCAGATTTGAAGAATGTACGATCTATGATAGTATGTATATGCTTTTCTGCAGCGAGAGAAAATTGAAATCTGTGGATCTGTCCGGTCTTCACTGTGCCGAGGTGTATTCCCTGCAAGGCATGTTCAGCGACTGTTCCGCACTGAAGGCAATCGATCTTTCCTCACTGAATTTCTCTTGCTTAACAAATATCCAGTATCTGTTTGGCGGTTGCTCCAACCTCACGTACATCAACCTGGCGAATCTGGATTTCAGCAATATAAAATACAGAAGTGATGTCTTCAGTGAGTGTACCAGCCTGAACGCTGTTACCGTACCTGCGAATATGGGAGAGGTATTCATTGAACTTCCGGCCAATTTCTATTACGTGGATGATACGGTTACGACGGTGATGGCGCAGAAGCACGCAGGGACTACGCTCTATCGGGAAGGCTTCGTGCCTGAGAAGGCGAAGATCGTCTCTCAGCCGGTTTCGGTCACAGCGACAGAGGGAGAGCAGGTTACCTTCAGAGTGGGTGCTGTTGGCAACAATCTGAAATATGAGTGGAGGGTAAGCTATAAGGGAGAGGAGACCTTCACCAAATGCTATCTGCCCGGTTCCGACACTTCTTCATTGACCTTTGATGCTTCCATGGCGAGAGATGGTTATCGCTTCCGCTGTGTGGTGATCAATGAGGCAGGCAGAAAATCTTTCTCGGAGATAGCAAACCTTACAGTCAAGGCAAAGCCGGCCCTGGGCGTCAGTCTGAAGGCATCTCAGACGAATGTGACCAGCGGGGATATGGTGACCTTCACTGCTCAGGGAAATGGCGGCGACGGTAATTATCAGTACAAATTTATCATCAACGACACTACCGATGATAAGTGGTATCTGCTGCAGGGTTACAAGGAGAATAACACCATCGAATGGAAGGCTACCACCCCGGGGACAAAGCGCATCATGGTGGATGTGATGGATGGCACCGGTGCGAAAGTGGGTAAGAATGTGTCTGTCGTGGTGAATCCGAGACCTGAGCTGTCCGCTGTCCTGAGTGCTTCTGCCTATACGGTCTCCCCCGGAGACAAGGTTACCCTGACTGCACAGGGAGTGGGCGGAAGCGGCAAATACAACTACAAGTTTATCGTAAATGACAAAACTGATGATAAGTGGTATAAGCTTCAGGATTACTGCGAAAAGAATGAGATCATCTGGACTGCAACCACACCGGGAACGAAGAGGCTGATGGTGGATGTGATGGATTCTACGGGAAAAAAGTTCGGAACCAATATCACGATCATCGTGGAGGAACCCACAGAGCGGGGAGTGTCTGTTGATGAGGGAGAGCCTGCATCCGGCAGTGGGGATGAGGAGAGTGGGATCGAACCGGCAGATGCATCCGGCATTTTGTATGGAGAGTGATGACGGGTAACGTTGCCGTTGCAGCGCAAATTTGGTGTCAGGCACTGTTAACACTGAGTCTCCCAGGGGCTTAATAATGGTTGAATAAATTTGGTGTCAGGCACTGTTAACGGTAGGAACGTCGCCCAACGCTGAACTGGTAAATAGAATGATATACCTGCCCGGGAGAAGCTGATATATAGCGTTATTGTGAAAGTATGTGAAAAAAGCTGTTACGTCGAACAGTATGAATGGCATTAATTCAAAAGAGGGCTGTTCCTTATGGGAACACCCCTCTTTCATTATGTCTGCTTATTATGTCTGCTTCTCTTCTTAACCGGAATGTTGCTTAAGGAAGCATAACGGAAGAGCCAAAGAACTGCTCCCACTTAGCTGCACGCTCATCCATAATAGCCTGACCGCCTGCTGACAGGTAATCTGCCATGCAGCTGTCCCAAACTTTGTCGAAATCTGCTACGGAAGCAACAACAGCCTGGTCAAAAATCTGGTCTCTCTTTGCGGAAAGTGTATCACCTACACCTGCTTCTGCCTCAATGGTTCCAACGTTAACATTCTTAGGAGCTATACCGTCGTTGGCGGCAATTTTGTATGCAGCCTGTACCAGAGCAGGATCTGCTGCGGCATAACCATAAGCCATGGACTTAACAGCAAGCTCAGAGTCACCGTAGAAGGTACCGTTACAGGTAATGGTGTAGTCAATGTTCTTACCGGAGTTCTGGATTGCATCACCGGTTGCAGCAACCAGCTCAATAGCGCCGCTATCCAATACGTTATGGGTAACACCCTTTTCACCCATCTGCAGATAAGCAATGGTCTCAGGCTTGCTGATGAAGTCTATATACAGAAGAGATGCCAAAGGCTCGTCATTGGTGGTAGGGAAGAAGATCTTACGGTCTCCTGCAGAGCTGTACATCCACTTAGCATGCTGTCCCTTGGAGTTGGTAAATGCATCAACAGCAACAAACTTTGCATCAGGTCCAACCAGTCTGCTCAAGTTAGCATTGATGCTGTCCTCACCGTTACGGAAAGGATAATCCCAGTTATGGATGAATGCGCCTACATAACCGGCTTTCATGTAAGAATCCTCTGTGGTGTCACCGCTTCCGTACAGAGCAAAATCCTTCCACATAAGACCATCATTGTACCATTTGTTCAAAAGTCTTACTGCTTCCTTGGTGCTCTTCTGGGTAACCATTCTGTCATCAAAGCCGTTGATGTAGAATTCCTTGTCGGTGATAGAAGGATCAACAAAGGATTCAATCAGGTTGGAAGCTCTCCATCCGATATCATAGCTGGTGGAGAAAGGAATCATCTTGTCAGCGTCAGCACCTAACAGGGTATCAGCATTGTCTCTAAAAGCAATCAGCATCTTCTCGAACTCTTCGGTAGTGGTGGGAGCCTTCATGTTCAGCTTATCCAACCAGTCCTGACGAACGAAAGTAGTGATTCTTCCGGTCTCGGCTCTTTTACCTTCGATAGCCCACAGGCTGCCGGTTACAGGATCCTTATCCCAAAGAATATTGGTCTCGCCGAGCCAGTTCCACATGTTGGGGGTCTCAGCCTTATATTTCTCTACCAATTCGCTAAGGTCGATAACACCGCCCATAGTAGCGTAGGTAAGAATGGTAGGGTAGCTGTAGGTTACGCAGATGTCGGGAGCTTCCTGAGCTGCCAACAGGTTGTTGATATCATCAACCTCTGTCCAACGGGGAACCTTCTTGAAGGTCACTTCTACGTTGTGCTCCTCCAGCATTCCCTTCTTAATGTACTCGGTGTACATATTATTCTCGGGGTCAGAACCGCCGTCGTTACCACGGTCATAAATCTCAACGGTAATCTGTCTGGTCTCAGCAAATTTGCCGTCTACCAGTTCGCTTGCAGGTGCCTCATCCGCGGACTTGCCGTCAGTGCTTGTCACTGCAGTGTTGGTGTTGCTCTGAGGCTGGTCGGCCTGAGCAGGCTTTCCCTCGCCGCCACATGCAGTCATAGTCATCACCATAAAGCATGTCAACAACATGGATAGAACTTTTTTCTTCATCTTTTTTCCTCCCTTTTATAAAGATAACATGAATTTATGAATAAACAGGTCACCCTGTCAATTCTAATGTGATACCCCTCACACATCGGACAAAGGGGTTACTCTTTTACAGCGCCCAAGGTTACACCGTGAATAAAGTACTTCTGCAGCCAGGGATAGATCAGCAGAATCGGGATTGTGGAGAACATAACGATTGCTG
>JAHBAA010000146.1 GCA_018385425.1 Acetatifactor sp. | reverse complement strand
ACTGGCGCGGTACAGGGCCCGAAGCTGGGTTTTGAAGATTTCCGGTCTGGTCAGACAGATTCGGATGGCCGAAGCCCCATGGCAGGGTTCTCCTCCCGATCCAGCTCAAAATAGTCGCACTTTTTGTCCGCACCGATGTCCAGGGTACGAATGATCACCCGCTTGCCGGCCATGGTCTCTGCAACCGTCTTGTAGATGGCAAACTGCTCCTCCTCTGTAGGGAAGGAATCTCTCTCCAGATACAGAAACTCACTTCGGAACAACCCGATGCCACCGGCATCATTGCCAAGCACTGCCGCCAGGTCCTTACTGTTTCCGATATTAGCATACAACAGGATCTTTTTTCCATCAAGGGTAATATTATCCTTCCCCTTCAATTCCTGCAGGAGGCGCTTCTTCTCCAGATCTGCAGCCTGCTTTTCTCTCATAACCGCCAACGTGGTCTCATCCGGATCCACGTAAAATGTCCCCGTGAAACCATCCACAATGCCAAGCCTGCCGTCAAGTTCCTCCGGAGAAAGGGCTGTTCCGACCAGGGCAGGTATCCCCATGGTTCTGGCGAGAATTGCGGTATGGGAATTTAAGGATCCCTGCACTGTCACAAAGGACAGCACCAGCTCCTTGTTCATCTGCACGGTCTCGGAGGGTGCCAGATCTGCGGCGACAATAATGGCCGGTTCTTCCGCTGCATCCTCTTCTGCCCCTCCGGTCAGCACCCGGAGCACTCGTTCGGAAATATCCTTCACATCTGCCGCACGCTCTCTCATATACTCATCGTCCATAGCGGCAAACATTTTCGCAAAATTATCTCCGGTGGATGCCACAGCGTATTCCGCATTCACAAGATTGCCCCGAATCATATTCTCCACAGACTCATTGAAATCATCATCACTCAGCATCATCTGATGCACTTCAAAAATGGCGGCATTGGCTTCCCCCACTTCTCGAAGTGCCTTTTCATACAACCGTCCCAGCTGTTCCATGGCAGTCTCCCGGGCAGCTTCATACCGCTCGATCTCCCTTTCCGCATCTGAGACCCTTTCACGTCGGACCTGCATCTGTTCCTTGGAAAACACCTTAATCTTTCCGATGGCAACACCGCCAAATACACTCTTTCCCACATATTGTTTCATACCTTTGTCTCCCATATCAGGCAAAAAGCCTGCAGCCGCACATCACGGATGCAGGCTTATTTTGCCGTACCTATCAAGAAAATTATAGATTTTCCATGAGAAATCTGCTGACAGCCTCCGCTGCTGCATCCTCATCTGCACCTTCACAGGTGATGGTCACTTCCGTGCCCTGCTTTACACCCAAAGCCATCACCGTAAAAATCTTCTTACAGTCACCTGTCTTGCCGTTTGCCGCGATCTTGATCAGGCTTGAAAACTCCTTGGCAACCTTGATCAGTTCTCCTGCCGGTCTTGCATGGATCCCCTGTGCGTCTTTGATAACATATTTGAATTCCTTCATATTCTTCTCTCCTATTCTGCCGCCTCACGGCGTATTACTTATTTTTCAACCTTTTTCTTCAATAACCCAAGCATCAGGGTGGAAACACCGGTTCCTGCCGCCAATGCGATCAGGTACATCAGAGCATTGCCCATGACAGGTACCACGAAAATGCCGCCGTGGGGTGCCATCAGGGTACAGCCAAACAGCATGGACAGAGCACCTGCCACTGCAGAGCCTGCGATACAGGAAGGAAGTACGCGCAAGGGATCTGCTGCTGCGTAGGGAATGGCTCCCTCTGTGATGAATGCCAGTCCCATGATAAAGTTGGTCGGGCCGGATTCTCTCTCTTCTTTGGTAAATTTGTCCTTGAACAACAGGGTTGCAAGTGCAATGGCACAGGGAGGAGTCATGCCGCCGATCATCACCGCTGCCATAATATCATAGTTGCCGGAGGCGATGGCAGCCACGCCGAATACATAAGCTGCCTTGTTGAAGGGACCGCCCATATCGATCGCCATCATGCCGCCCAGTACCAGACCAAGCAGCACCTTGCTGGTCTCGCCCATACCGGTCAGCCCTGCGGTCAAAGCACTGTTGATGGTTCCCATCACCGGTTCTGCGATAAAGGTCATGAACAGACCGATGGCAAGAATGCCAAACACCGGGTAGATCAGGACAGGTGCCAGCTTCTCCAAAGCCTCCGGAAGCTTCTCGCATGCCTTGCGGAGTCCCAGCACCAGATACCCTGCCACAAAGCCTGCTGCCAGAGCACCCAGGAATCCGGAGCTGCCGCCTGCCGCAAGCGCGCCGCCTACAAAACCAACTGCCAAAGCCGGTCTGTCACCGATGGCCATGGCAATATATCCGGCAAGTACGGGGAGCATCAGTCCGAATGCTGCGCCACCGATATTTTTGAACAGAGCCGCCAGTGGAGTAATGGTACCGAAGTTTCCTCTCTCCTCGGGAGACAGTGCATTCATGTCGACCATCAGGCCGTCGATCAGGAAGGCAATTGCGATCAGAATACCACCGCCAACTACGAAAGGAAGCATGTGGGATACGCCGTTCATCAGCTGAGTGTAGATCCTGTGTCCAAGGCTTCCCCCAGCCGTCTCCTGCTTCGTCTCTTTGTCTCCTGCAGCGTGATATACGTTAGCTTTGCCGGAAAGTGCCAGTTCGATCAGTTCATCAGCTTTGCCGATTCCGTCGGATACGGGACGTTCGATCACCTTCTTTCCGTCAAAACGATCCATGGGAACCTTGGCGTCCGCAGCCACAATAATGCAGTCCGCCTGCGCGATCTCTTCTGCGGTAAGCTGGTTCTTCGCACCGGCAGATCCTCTGGTTTCAACCTTCAGTGTACAGCCTGCTTTTCCTGCCGCCTTCTCCAGCGCCTCTGCTGCCATATAGGTGTGAGCGATTCCGGTAGGGCAGGAGGTCACTGCCAGAATACGATACCCTGCAGCGGAGCTGCTCTCCAGTCTCTCGTCCACACTCTTCTCATCATCTGCATCATCAATAATCTGCAGGAACTCCTCCACAGTGGATGCCCCTCTCAGTGCCGCAGTGAACTCCTCATTCATCAGCATCATGGAAAGCTTACTCAGCACGTCCAGATGCACATTGTTCTTCGTATTGGGTGCCGCGATGAGGAACAGCAGATTCGCGGGTTCTCCGTCCAGAGAATCAAAGTCCACACCATCCCGAATCACCATAGCCGCAAGGCCCGGTGCCTTCACCGCATCGCACTTTCCGTGGGGGATCGCGATGCCTTCCCCGATACCGGTGGAGCCCTCTGTTTCTCTCTCGTATACTACCTCCCGATATTTCTCCACATCTGCCAGCTTGCCGCTTTTACTCATCAATTCGATGGCCTGATCCAATGCTTCTTTCTTGTCTGCCGGTTTTGCTGTCAGGGAAATACTTCTCTTGTCCAGTAAATCTGTAATTCTCATACAATTTTCTCCTTGTCTTGGGTCTTATCCCAGATTGTCAGCAAGTGTCCTGCTTGTCACCTGCGCATATATGTTCCGAATCTCTTCTCCGGTAGCCAGATTCTCCGAAAAAGCACTGGCGCTGCCTGCCGCCACTCCCATGTGGAAAGCATGCCTGTAATTGCCTGTGTCCAGCCAGCCTGCCATAAATCCGGCTACCATGGAATCTCCGGCGCCTACTCCGTTTACCAGCTTCCCCTTCGGCGGCTCCGCCTGATAAACGCTTCCGTCCTCTGCCACCAGGATCGCCCCGTCACCGGCCATGGATACCAGCACGTTTCTGGCTCCCAGTGCCTGTAACCTCTTCGCGTAAGGAACTACACCGGCGCCGGGTGTCAGCTCCACTCCGAACATCTCTCCCAATTCATGATGATTGGGTTTGATCAGGATCGGATGGTACTGAAGCACATTCATCAGGAGATCCCCTGTGGCATCCACCACGATCTCTATCTTTCTGTCAGCAAGCCTCTCGCAGATGGTGCGATAGATAGTATCCGGAACTCCTCTGGGAATACTGCCTGCCAGAAATAATACATCTCCCTCCTGCAATCCGTCTATCTGTTGCAGCAGTGCCGCAATATCCTGCTCCCGAATCGTAGGACCCATGCCGTTGATTTCCGTTCCCTCACAGGAACGCAGCTTGAAGTTGATTCTGGAATCTCCCGATCCCAATTTGAGAAAACCGCTCTTCACGCCCAGACTGCGAAGTCTTCGCTCGATCTCCTCACCGGTAAAGCCCGCCAGAAAGCCAAGCGCCGTATTTTCCACTCCCAGATTCATCAGGATAGTGGATACGTTGATTCCCTTCCCTCCGGGAAGGATCTTCTCGCTCTCTGTCCGGTTCGTTCTTCCCATCCGGAAATCCTTCACTGATACGATGTAATCTATGGAAGGATTCAAGGTAACTGTATAGATCATTCTCTTCTCCCTTCTACCGTTTTTGCACGAATTCGTCTTTTGTGATCTTATAATACCATCAAATTCAGTCATTTTCAATCATATTAGTTCACAACATTTCAAATTTGTTTTTAGTGGTTTTGCATAATTTTGGTGTTTTATGACTGATTTTGAATGAGTTTTGGCTGCAAATGCATAGGAAGGCAAACCGGATCGTTTCCTTTCTCCTATAACAGCATGCGCCGGAAAGGAATTATTATTCTCTTCCGGCGCAGGAAAATTCAGATTCTATTCAGTTTCATTTCTATCAGATCTCCGGCTCGATCAAACCGTAAGTATCTCCTTTTCTCTTGTAGACCACGTTTACCTGATCCGTCTCCGCATTGATAAATACATAAAAGCTATGTCCCAAAAGTTCCATCTGAACACATGCATCCTCGGCATACATGGGCTTGATATCAAACTTCTTGGTCTTTACGATCTTCACATCCTCTTCCTCTCCAAAGTTCTCCTCCGTGTAGAGAGAGGTGAAGGATGTTCCGGACTGGTGCCTGTCCACGATCTTCGTGCGGTACTTCTTTAACTGTCTCTCGATGACTTCTTCGACCAGATCAATGGAAATGTACATATCATTGCTGACCTGTTCAGAACGAATAATGTTGCCCTTCACAGGAATGGTCACTTCGATCTTCTGGCGATCCTTCTCAACGCTAAGGGTCACATGAACCTCTGTGTCGGGATTAAAAAACTTGTCCAGCTTGCCAAGCTTCTCTTCCACTGCAGCTCTTAATCCGGGAGTTACCTCAATGTTTCTGCCTAAAATATCAAATCTCATACTCATCATCCCTTCTGGTTCTTTATTGTGTAGTCATTATAGCATATTGGGCAGTATTTTTCAACAATTTCATAAATTATTTACATCTTTTTGACATTGAAAAAGTCAATAGCTTTTCCGTATTTTCTCCAAAAAACGCTATTTTTATCACAACTTCACAAAACACCCGTTCTGTTTCGTTTCTACCTGTGGAAAACGTTTTCGCACCATTCAACATGTGGATAATGTGCATAACTTAGTGTATAAGTAGTATTTGCTGGTATTTCCAAAGTTTCAGGCTGTGGATATCCACAGTGGATCCCTTCTGTTTTTTCACCTGTTTTTGTCAATCGTATTTTTGATTTTGTGTATTTTGCCATAGTCCCCTTTTTTTGTCTGCATTTTCTGAAAATCATTGTCTGACAAATCAGGGAAACGGTCCGCAAATAGGCTGACTACAAACTAAAAAACCCGAAGCACGTGAAAGTGCCTCGGGTTTGATCCATCCGAACTGGATATTAAAAAATTCTTCTGATTGCCAGGATCTTACGATAATTCACCTTTGATACAATGATACCGGTCTTGCTGTTGGAGGCATGCACGATCTGATCATTCCCCATATACAGTGCAACGTGACCGGAATAGCAGATCAGGTCTCCGGGAAGTGCATCCTCAAGGCTCTCCACTGCATAGCCCTCCGTCCGATCCGCCTTGGAGGAGTGGGGGAGCGTTACTCCGAAGTTCTCATACACCTTCATCACAAAGCCGGAACAATCGGTTCCGTCGGTCAGGCTTGTCCCACCGAACACATAAGGATTGCCCACAAACTGCAGTGCATATTCCACAACGGCCTTGCCCATCTCCGAGCCTTCTCCGACCTCATAGTCTACCTTCTGTGTCGTCTTCTTTGCTGCCGCTCTCGCTTTCTGTCTCTCCTGGGTCTCTCTTGCGATTCTGGCGATCTCCTCTTCCTTGGACTCGGCAGTCACATAATTGCTGTGTACATTGGCATACTCGGTAGAGATCCAGCCCTGGCCTTCCTCCACGTCCACCTTTGCCCAACCCTCGGTCTCCTCCAGAACCAAAAGTTCTTCGCCCTCGGGTACCATACACAGCACCTCTGACGCACCGTCAGCCTCTGTTCTGACATACAGAGTGGCCGCTTCCACCGTCGCAACTCTCGTTCCGACCTGCTTTGCCAGTTCCGCGGCTTCCTCGCCTGCAACACAATACTGCTTCTTCACATAACCTGTGACGGAACCGGAGGTGATAAGAAGCCAGTCACCTTCTTCGGCCACAAGTGTTCCCACTGCCTCATTGTAAAACTTGCCGAGAAATTCGCCGTTGTCGGCAGGCGTACCATGAATACAGGCAAACCGATTCACCTGTGCCACGACAGTCTTACTCAGAGCCTCTGCCTCCTCCTGCATACGCAGATTTTCTGTCGCTTTCTCCAGATCCTCCTGCACAACAATGGTTTCAACAGGGCTGGAAAGATTAGAGGATACCTCCTCCAGCTTCGTTCCCTTGGAAAGGAAAATACCTACACCGCCGCTGGGCAATACAGAACCTGCGGCCTGCGCATCCATGGACATTCCGCCCAGAACCAGAAGTGCAGCGGCGAGATATACAGTTGTCTTCCGGAAACAAGACTTCATAAAATCAAAACTCCTGCTTAATCTTCTTTTGTGTTCGTTCGAAAACCTTCTCAGGAAGGAATATTACATTCGAATCATTACAATTTGTTACATATTTGTTACGAACGAAATAAATATATCATATTTTCTTCCGGTTGTCAAATATTCCCAGAAACGAGAAAAACCTTGAAAGCACAGCATTTTCAGGCTTTTCTCGCTCTCAGTTCTCAAAAAATAATTCTAAAATATATATAAAATATTAAGATTCTATTTTGTGTAATTGTTACAAATTTGATTCTTTTTTCCTCCTCCCATCGGGAATCAACTTCAGAATGGGTTGTAGCAGGGAATCGATTGTGTTACACTGTTTGGTGACGACTTCTATTCCGATCAACGAAAGGAGAACCCCATGCAGCGAAAAAACGCTTTGATCACAGGCGCATCCCGGGGTATCGGACGCGCCATTGCGCAACGCTTTGCAGAAAACGGCTATGATCTGATCTTAACCTGCAGCAGACAGATCGATCAATTACAGGCTTTCGCAGACTATCTGACAGAACATTATTCCATCAGCTGCATTGCCTCAGCCACCGACATGGGCTGTGAGGAGGACGTTGCGGCACTCTTTACCGGGATCTCCTCTCTGGATGTTCTGGTAAATAATGCAGGCATTTCACATATCGGCCTGCTGAGCGATATGACCACAGAGCAGTGGCATCGCATGTTTGCCGTGAATCTGGACTCCTGCTTCTACACCTGCCGTGCCGCCATCCCTCTGATGCTCCACAGGCACAGCGGCAGGATCATCAACATCTCCTCTGTCTGGGGCGCCCAGGGTGCCTCCATGGAGGTTGCCTACAGCGCCGCAAAAGGCGGTATGAATGCTTTCACGAAGGCACTGGCCAAAGAGCTGGCCCCCAGCAATATCCAGGTCAACGCCATCGCCTGCGGTGTCATCGATACCGACATGAACCGGTGCTTTTCCGAGGAAGACCTGTTGGCTCTGAAAGACGAAATTCCCGCAGACAGGCTGGGACAGGCCGACGAAGTGGCTGACCTGGCTCTGCAGATTGCCTCTGCACCATCCTATCTGACCGGACAGATCATCACCATCGACGGAGGCTGGTATTGCTGACACCGAGGCATCCCGCTTCTGCCGGATCCCCAAATAAAAAAGGACTGCCCTGCAGTCCTTTTTCTCGTTCCATTGCTCAACCTATCTGTGTCTTCTGTCGTGCTTGGAAGACGAATAGTGTTCTCTCTTGTTGGCATACATTCTCTCGTCCGCCAGCTTGATCACTTCATACAAGGGTAAGCCCCCCTGTTCAGAGGAAAATGCATAGCCGATGGCGGCTGACAGATCCCTGATGTGGGTACCGCGCCACGAAGACACTTTTTCTTCCAAAACCGCGATTTTTGCCCTCACTTCCTCCTCTGGAAGTGTACTGAACACCAGAAATTCATCCCCGCCAAGGCGGAAGATACTGTTTTCCTCCTCAAAAACCTCCCGGATGCTGGCAGTCATGCCCAACAGCAATTCATCTCCGGCAGATTGTCCCAAAAGGTCATTGGCCGTCTTTAACCCATTCACATCGATCATTACCACGCAGGTCACAGGATTCTCTTCCTCTTGCAGACTCTCCAGTCTCTCCTGATACGCATTGCGGTTGCCCAGTCCGGTCAGGGTGTCCTGATACGCATATTTGTATCGCTCTTCTTTGATGATACGCTCTGTTTCCAACTGAAACCGGTCAGCATTTTGTTTCTGCCGCATCACGGAAAGCCTGTCGCCGATCTGCAGACACAGATAGCTTCCGATCAGCCCCAGTGACACCACTGCAAGCTGAAAAATCGCGGAGCCGTTCTCGCCGAACTGTATCCGATGTTGGACAACCATTCCCACGTTGATCAAAACAGTCGCCGCTGCGGAAACCCAAAACAATCGCCTGTCTCGATACATGGAAAGCAGAAACAGAAAGGGAAAGATCACCGTGCACACCAGTTCATTGGATGCGGTCAGACAGATGTATCCGTACAGGAGCAGAAAGCCTACAGTCCCCACAGTCGGGACCCATACTTTCCCGGCAGGACGAAACTGCAGCAGCAGACAGATTCCGAAGGGGACTGCTGCGCAGACCAGAAAACCCAAATAGAAGAAGACATCGTGCCCGCCCTCTATGATCTGCGCCGCCCCGACGACGATTCCGACGACAGCCCAGACGCTCAGCAGATATTGATTAAACAGGGAGATTTCATTTTCTGTAGTGTGGTTGCAGTTCATATGTGGTATCCTCTACACTTCCTGAAATGACAGAATTTGGTAACTTATTATATCATGGAGCGCACCTCTTAAGCAAGTATGGATATGATTCATTTCTATCTCCGAATGTGTCCGAAGAATCCGACAGAAACAGAACTGCAAAAAGAGGACATTGCCCTTCGACAACGCCCTCCGTATTTTTATTTCAGAAGATAGAATCCCGCAGATACCCCGGGAACTGCCGCCTCATCGCCATCCCATGTGACTTCCTTCCCATCATATGCATAGAGACACCGGACCGCTTCCTCCGGGAGCTTTACGGAGACCTCTGTCTCAGATGGATTGATGACTGCCAGGATCCGCTCCTCTCCCGCACTTCTCACATAGGCAAGAGGATACTCCCGCCCGGTATCCACGAAACGAATTGCCCCTTCATTCTGCAGTGCAATGTGGCTTTGGCGGATGCCGATCAGCTTCCTGATCTCATTGAGCAGGGAGTCTTCTCGCTGAAGCTCGGTGGAAACCGCAGGACGATCTTCCCTCGGATCCTGAGGCAAATAAAGCTTCGAAGCCTCCGCCCTGCTGAATCCCGCATTCGGCTGCGAATTGTCCCACTGCATAGGGGTGCGGGAACCGGTACGGCTGTAACCACCCTCCAGAGACTTTAAGTCTTTCAGATAATTCATACCGATCTCGTCACCATAGTAGAGGAAAGGTGCCCCCGGCATCGACAGAAGAAATGCAAAGGCAAGCTTTCTCTCTTCCTCATCCAACTGGAAGGACAGTCTGTTCATATCATGGTTTCCGGAGGGGATACAGATCAGTCCCCTGCCGTCTGTCTTTGTATAGTTCTCCACATACTTTTTCACAAAATCGGATACCACACCTTTTCCGTCCCGGGCAAAATAAGGATGCTCACAGCGGAACAGATCATTGTAGTGGGAAGGCCCGAAGTGCAACAGGAAGTCCATATGGAACCCACCCATCAGAGACTTGTCGGGTTCCCCCCACTCAGACACAAAGGCAGCATCCGGGAACTCCCTGTCCAGGAAGGCGCGAACCTTCTGCCACAGTGCGATGGTGCCCAGGCTGTCCGGATCATTTTTCACAAGAGAGCCCGCCATATCCACACGGAAACCGTCACACCCCATCTCCAGCCAGAAGCGAATGATATGGATCACTTCCTCCAGCGTCTTACGGGGACCTTCGTCCTCCGGAGACTGCTGCCACTTCTCCGTAATATGATAGAAGCCGTAGTTTAATGCAGGCTGAGTGGAAAAGAAATTGGTGACCGCGCAGCCGTCCCGGTCTGAGATGCCGCGAAGTGTTGCGAAGCCTTCCGGTGCATTCCAGATATCGTCTGTCCACACATAGCGGTCGGTGTATTCATTTCTCTCTGCCTTCATAGACTCCAAAAACCAGGGATGTAAGTGAGAGGTATGCCCGGGCACAAGATCCAGAAGGACATGCATGCCTCTCTTGTGTGCCTCGTCAAACAGCTGTCTTGCATCCTCATTGGTTCCGTATCTCGGTGCGATCTTATAATAATCCGCCACATCATAGCCGGCATCCATAAAGGGCGAATCAAAGCAGGGATTGATCCAGATGGCATTACAGCCCAGCTCCCGGATGTAGTCCAGCTTTGAAATGATACCCTGCAGATCCCCGATACCGTCATCGTTGGCATCCATGAAGGACTGCGGATAGATCTCATAGAAGATTGCATTTTTTAACCATTGTGTCATTTGTCATACTCCTTTCGATACTGCGATTCAACGCTTTTGATATTATGTTTCCGCCCAAGCTTTGGTTTTCAGACGCAAAAGCCGGGAAAAGGGTTCATCAGTCAAATATTTTCTTCCGCCAGAAAAATGTGAACACCACCAGCAGACAGCCTATCCCGAACAGCACCTTGCCCAGTCCCATTTCGTCAGCCAGAAAGCCTGCCACCGGAAAAAGGAGGATCATTGCGACAGAGAAAAACATGCTGTTCACAGAAATCAGGGTGGCTCTCTGCTCTGAGGGAATCAATCCATTCAGAATGGAAGACTGAATGGGATAGAGCAGGGAATTGCAAAAGCCTGCCGCCGAGAGCATCACTGCCGAGAGCCATGCCGTTTCAAAGACAAAGCAGGCAATGGCTGCGGCAATGAAAAACGATGCGATCACTGCGATACGTCTTCCGAATTTTTCAAACACTTTGTCGCTGCAATAGGCACCGAGACAGCAAAACAGACTATACTGCAGCATAATGAGGCTGATGCGGATCTTGTTGCAGCCCAGATCAAAGAAGTACTGCTGCCCATAGAAAAACAACAGTGTCTGTGCTGCAAACACTGCAGAAAAGTATACTACAATCCGCAAAATCCGCAAGTCCTTTTTCAAAACTCCGATACTGGTCTCAAAATGGTCCTTCAGCATTTCCCATATGCTGTTTCCGACAGACTGCTGTTTTTCAAAGGGAGCCTCCGTCATGCCGAACACAGGGAGAAATGCCAACAATGCGATCACCAGCGATGCAAAGTAACACCAATAAAAGGAGTATTCAGCCAGCACACCGCCGGCAACAGTTGCAATCCCCTGAGCCACCTCGATGAGAATGTTCAGCCGACCGCAGACAGTGATGTATTTCTCCTCCTCCCCGATGGCCTTCATACTGTCATAGACGAGTGCTTCCTCCGAGCCGGAATTGAAGTTATTGCCCAGTGCCTGGATAAAGAAGCTTAAGGCAAACAGCCAGAAGCTTCTGGAATACAGCATGATCAGGCAGGATATTGCGATACAGGTCTTGCTGACTGCCATACTCTTCTTTCTGCCCAGAAGATCTGCAAGCGCCCCGGAAGGAATCTCAAAGATCATACTGGTGATGTGGTAGACCCCCTCCAACAGACCGATCTGAGCCAGACTCATCCCGCAGTAGGCCAGATAGAGCACCCAGATAGAACTCTGCATGTTCAGATTAGTAATAAAGGTATGAAAATAGTCCAAAAAAATGTTTTTATGTAGTTTTGCTTCTAACGTCTTGTTCACTTTAATTTACCACAATCTCTTCACAGCAGGCAGGTGCAGCCCGGGAGCGTCCTTTGCCGCTCCCAATGAACAGGCTTCGCCTGCACCTGCCAGCTGACCCGTCATCGAAAACTCTTCACCCAATTCACCAGCGATCCATGATGGGTATTTTCTCTGACCGTTTTCAGCATATAGTCTGTTACCGGTCCGTTGCCTCTCATTTTTTCCAGTATTGCCTCCTGCAGCTCTGCCACAGTCATCTCCTCGAAAGGTTTGGACCAGTCAACAACGACCTTATCCGGAGCAGCTTCACCAACCGAAGGCTCCTCCTGTAACGGGGTCACCTGACTCGCCGCAGGCTCGCTCTGAGCCGCAAACTCCTCGCTCACCGTAGGCTCCTCCAGCGTAGGGATCGCCTCATCAACCGGAGTCTCGTTCTTCACCGGAGCAGTCACTTCCTCCATCTTTATGGGCGCAAGACTTTCACTCATAAGCTCTTCCGGGATCCATATCTCTCCTGAGTTTGGAGCAACCGTCACCTGAATTCTTCCGCCATTTACAGTGACTCTTCTGCCGGTCAATACACCCACATATTCCCGCGCTTGTGTCGTCCCTGCTTCCGGATTCATAGAGACTTCGACATCGCTGTTATTGACCGTCGTAATCACACTTGTTCCATCCAAAATTCTGGCATATGCGAAATGCGTTGTTTGCAATTCCAACTGCTTATAATCACCATAGCAGAGCGCTTTAATATTCCGGCGCAGTTTTCCAAGGGCTGCAATTAACTGCGTATATGGATTCGTGTGTATTGCATCTTTATAATCGTCATAATTCAGCGCCGGTCTTATGGAATCATCCGAATGCCGTTCCTTGCGCCCTTCTATGCCAAACTCTGAGCCATAATAAAGAGACGGAATTCCGGGCAATGTGTAAAGCATGATATGAACCGGCACAAAATGTGCCTTATTGTTCAGCTTTGTATAGATACGTTCCACATCATGATTGTCAACAAAGGTATATAATTTCAAATGATTTCCAATCATGTTGTTCACATATTGAATGGTATGGGCCACTTCAAAATAGTTGTGGTCATTGTGAGCGGAATACAGCGCTTTATGAAGCATATAGTTCGTAACGGAATGCAGTGTTCCGTCATTGGCCCATCTTGCGTAATTTCCATGAATCACCTCGCCCATCAGCCAAAAATCCTGCTTCACCTCATTCGCCACATTTCTCAGGGCTTTCATATATTCGAAATCCATCACATCAGCGGCATCCAGGCGGATTCCGTCAATATCAAACTCTCTCACCCAGAATCTCACCACATCACAAATATAGTCCTTCACCGCAGGATTTCTTTGATTCAGCTTTGCCAAAAGGTCATATCCGCCCCAGTTTGCATAGGAAAATCCATCATTATAAGAATTATTACCCCAGAAATTCACATCGCAATACCAATCTTTGTACTGTGAATTCTCTCGATTCTTCTGAATATCCTGAAACGCAAAAAAATCACGGCCTGTATGATTAAACACACCGTCCAATATCACCCGGATTCCCTGCTTGTGACATTCTGCTACAAAATGAGTCAGATCCTCATTCGTTCCGAGTCTGGTGTCCAGCTTTTTATAATCCGTTGTCTCATATCCATGCCCAACCGACTCAAAAAGAGGGCCAATGTAAATTGCATTGCAGCCGATCTCCTTAATATGCCCAATCCAGGGAAGCAAAGTATTCAGACGATGTACCGGCTCCCCATACGTGTTTTGCTTTGGTGCACCTGTAAGCCCCAGGGGATAAATGTGATAAAATACCGCTTCATCATACCACGCCATTTCTTTCTCTCCTTTATTTCACGTTTTCGAAGTATATTTTACCACATCCTGCTCGTTTTTCCATGGGTTTTTCTAAAAATATAGCAGCAAACCCGGAGTGGTGCGTCTGCAGTTCCGAGAGCTTACGGTACTCCATTTTCACCAAGAATTGCATACACCGAAAGCGGTAATACTCTGATAAATCGCTCAGAACGGCTGTATACAACCGTCTGCATCCTTGTATCTATCATAACAAGAAATCCTGATTCAGGATGAAATCTATTGCACTTTCATAATCCCTTTCAATCAGAATCTGGTTCTGCCGAAATCTGTCAATATACTCACTATTTGCTTCTTTTATCCACGCGACAGTACAGTCAGAATCATTATGTGAAAGCTCCAATCTACTATAAAATAAAACCCCAGAAACACTGAGTTTCTGAAGTTTGTAAATTCTTTTTGCATCTCGAAAGATTATCTCTTTGAGAACGTAGATTAACGCTTTGAGAGATTCAAAACCTGTGAAGAAGCCCGTAAAATGGGGATTCTTACTTAGATACACATTCTCATTTGTTACTTGTTTGTATATTACTCAGCACATCCCACCAAGTCTCAGGGCATCTCTCTAAAATATGATCACATATTATCATCTTACGAAGAACGATATTATTCCGATAATACGTGCTATCCGGGTTGAGCGATTAAATTTCAATTAACATACTGATGTTACTCTTGTTTTCAAATCTTTTTTCTGATTTATTACCGCGATTTGATAATCGTCCTCATAAATTATATCTCCCGGAATTTCTTCACATTCAGTCATTAGCAACTTTAGTCCATATTTGGACGCCATATTTC
>JAHBAA010000006.1 GCA_018385425.1 Acetatifactor sp. | reverse complement strand
TTCCTACTTTGTAGAGAATGGCTATGGGGTAGTGGCGTTGGTGGAAGGAAGAGTCGTGGGGTATCTGTGCTTCTATCACCCTTGGTAGGGTGCTTTTGATTCGAAGGATTATGTTGGTACTTTATCGCCGCTTCAAGCCAATGGTTCCGTGATGGAGAATCGGGGTAGAATCTAGCATCTGAAGGAATCCCCTTGTTTTATGCAGTCTGATGCCGAGGACTATGCTCGTTGGATCGCGAGGGTGGATGCCGGTGACAGGCGAACCTTCGTTGCCGAAAAGGATGGGGAGATCGTGGCGTATATTGATGTCGCTGAAGAGGGGGAGAACTTCGTTACAGCTCATTCCAAGATGAGAAATATTCAGGGGGCATATTGCAAACCGGAATATAGAGGCAGGAAGTATTATGACGATCTTCTGGCTTTTGTTGTAACTGTTTTGAGGGAAGAGGGCTTTGAATACCTGGGTGTTGATTTCGAATCCTATAACCCCACTGCGAACAGATTCTGGAACAAATATTTTGCAGAATACACGAATAGCGTCACCCGTAGAATTACTTCCGAATCGCGAGATCTCATATGTGTACAGCAAAGAGATTCTGTCTATGTTTGAAAATGTGATTCCGCCTGCGACCGCGACTGCTATTCAAGAAGCGATTTATACGATGGATATTCCGAAGCTGCAGAATAAACTGGAGACTTTTTTGCTGCAGACCATCAGTTTTCATGATGCGGCGAATGAGACGTTTTATCATGGTCTGATTTTAGGTCTCCTTGCAATGCTGGATAATTATTACCGTATCACATCGAACCGGGAAGCCGGAAATGGGCGCTACGATATCCAGATGATACCGCTTAGAAAGGGACTTCCCGGCATTTTGATTGAACTGAAGGCAGGAAAGGGCTGCACGGAGGAACAGCTGGATGAACTGGCGGCAGCTGCGCTTCATCAGATCAGTACCCGGCACTGAAAACTCATTATTCTATGTTAACGGTCAGCAGAACGGAAATAAATATGAAATTAGCGGAAATACTTCTCGTATTAGCGGAAATATTTCCGCTATTCTTGATTTTTCTTCCGACAAGCGGTATAATAGTGCTGAATGGAGGTATTCAGCGATATGTCAGGGGTTAAGTACATTTCCAGCAGGGAAGCTGCAGCTATTTTGAACGTATCCGCCAGAAGAGTCGTGGGCCTTTGCAATGAGGGCTGCTTTGCGGGGGCGTATCAGCAGGGGAGAGGTTGGAAAATACCGGAACAGGAAGTGTATCTTTATATGAATGCGGGTAGAGGCGAGAAGGAGTCTCTGCTTTCCTGTGCTGTCGGCAATACATCATTTGCGGACGTTGTTCAAAGCAGCTATTATGTTGACAAGACACTTTTGATTCGTGATTTGATCGACGATCATGCTGCGGTTACGCTGTTTACCAGACCGAGGAGGTTTGGCAAGACCTTAGCGATGGATATGCTGAAGATCTTTTTTGAAGAGTCTGAGGAGGATACCTCTGTCTATTTTCAGGATAAAAAGATTTGGAGCTGTGGCGAGAAGTACAGAAATCTGCAGGGAAAATTCCCGGTGATCTCTCTTACGTTTAAGGATGTGAAATTTGACAGTTGGAAGGAGTCTTTGGAGGCGATTCGAATTGTGGTTCGTGACGAGTACATGCGTCATAAGGAACTCTTTTCCGCTGAGAAGCTTGACCCTGTGGAGAGGGAGTATCTCTGCCGGATGCAGGCAGGTACTTTGACAGATGTGGAATATACCAGGGCACTGTTATATCTATCTCGGATGTTGGAAAAGTGTCATGAGAGTAAAGTGCTGATCCTGATTGACGAATACGATACACCGATTCAGCAGGGGCACTCCAGAGGCTTTTACAATGAAGTGATTACCTTTATGCGGAACTTTATGTCGGGTGGACTGAAAGATAATTCTGCCCTCGCCTTTGGGGTTTTGACAGGTATTTTGCGGGTTTCCAAGGAGAATCTGTTCAGCGGATTGAATAATCCGGTGGTGAATTCAGTCCTGGATGACAAATACAGCGAGTACTTTGGCTTTACGGAAGAAGAAGTTATGGCTATGGCCGGGTATTTTGGACATTCGGAGAAAATGAGTGAAATCCGGGAGTGGTACGATGGATATCGTTTTGGGCACACCGAGATCTACAATCCCTGGTCGGTTGCAAATTATTTTCAGAACAATTGTCAGCCGAAGCCCTTCTGGACGAATACCAGCGACAACGAAATCATTCGGGAGATCATTGCTTCGCTTACTCCGGAGATCGCGGAGAATCTGTTTGATCTGATGCAAGACAAAACGGTCCAGACTTCACTGAATATGGATGTGATTTATCCTCAGATCAAGGATGGCTCAGATAGTATTTATAGTTTTTTGCTGGTTGCGGGATATTTGAAACCGGTGGGAGAGGTGATCGAGACGGAATATGGCAGTTTTCTGGAGCTTTCCTTACCCAATAAAGAGGTTCGGAGGGTGTACAACTCCGAGATCCTTTTCTGGCTGCGCAGCGCATTGGAGGGAAACGTTATGGCTGAATTGGAGAAAGCGTTATTTCTCAGTGATTCCGACCGTCTAAAGAGTGCTCTGAGAAAATATATGCTTTCCTGCATCAGTAGTTTTGATGGTGCTATGGAAGGCTTCTATCATGGAATGATGTTAGGCTTGGCTGCCGGAATGTCCTCGAAGTATTTCATCCGCTCGAACAGGGAAGCCGGAGAGGGAAGGTTTGACCTGGCATTGGAGCCAAAGAGTTTTTCCATGCCGTGTATTCTGATGGAATTCAAGGCGACGAAGGATGAGCACGCTCTTTGTCAGACTGCAGAGAGAGCGTTGGAGCAGATTCGCGACAAGCAGTATGATGTGGAATTCCGAAGCAGAGGATTCAGTGATATCGCAAAGTATGGAATAGCGTTTTGCGGAAAGAATGTAGAGATTGTAATGGAGTGATTCGCCTCTCTACAAGTACGTGGAAGGCCGGCGGAACAGGCTCTTGAATTGGAGGCAGGCTTATGATTTTAAAATATAATATCAGCTATGAGGTAGCTTCGACGATTTTTTTGATCGCTTTGCTTTTCTATATCAAGCTGCAGTATGATACACACACACGGTTGAATATAGAATTTCGGAAGCTGACCTGGGTGGGATTGTTTGCAACGGTAATGGATGTGACAACGGCCATTACGATCAGTTATCCCGATGTGATTCCGATCAAACTGAATATTCTGCTGAATACAGTGTACTTTATCTTGGTTGCAGTCTTGGGCTATCAGTTGATGTTTTATGATATGTATTATGTGTACCGGGATGGATTGAATCGGAAGTTTATTCGGTTTCAAAAGATTCTCATCGGCTGTTATGTAGGACTGCTCATCACAAATATTTTTGCAGGGTTTTTATTCTCATTTACGGAGGATGGGACGTATGTGAAGGGGCCGGCTCATCTGACGGTCTATCTTGCTCCGTTTTATTTCATTTTCTGCTCTGCGGTGATCCTGATCTGCAATTTACGCAAATTCAGGGTATGGCAGAGTGTTTCCATCTTTCTCTTTATATTTCTCCAGATTGCCGGAATGGTACTTCAGATGTTCTTTTTCCCGGATACCCTTCTGGCGCTCTTCATGAGTGCACTGGGTCTGATGATGATGCTTTTTACGATGGAAACTCCTGATTATCAGAAGCTCGTCATTACCATTGATGAACTGAGCACGATGAAAAAGATGGCTGAGGAGGCAAAGGAGGAGGCGGAGAGAGCGAAAGAAGCTGCGATGAAGGCCAATCGGGCAAAGTCTGATTTCATGGCGAATATGAGTCATGAGATCCGGACGCCGATCAACGCTGTGCTGGGTATGGATGAAATGATACTGCGGGAGAGCACCGATCCGCAGATCCTGGAGTATGCCTCCAATATCAGGCAGGCGGGAAGCATGCTGCTTTCGCTGATCAATGACATACTGGATTTTTCCAAGATTGAGAGCGGCAAGATGGACATCATTCCGGTGGATTATGATCTGGGCATTCTGCTGGGGGACACGGTGGATATGATCCGTTCCAGGGCGGAGGAGAAGAAGCTGCAGCTCGAAATGAATATCGATCCGAATACGCCGGTGCATCTGCACGGAGATGAAGTACGGGTCAGACAGGTTCTCACGAATATGCTCACCAATGCGGTCAAGTACACGACGGCGGGGAAAGTGATCCTCACGGTATCGCCAAAGAAACTGTCTGAGGATACGGTGGAATTGTTTGTGTCGGTGAAGGATACCGGTATCGGAATCAAAGAAGAGGATATGGGGCGGCTGTTTGATTCCTTCCAGCGTGTGGATGAGAGCAGAAACCGGAACATTGAAGGTACAGGGCTTGGACTTTCCATTTCCATGCATCTGCTGAATCTGATGGGCAGTACCCTGCAGGTGAAAAGTACTTACGGAGAGGGTTCGGAGTTTTATTTTTCCCTGGATCAGAGGCAGCTGGACGACGAGGTTGTGGGAGAAGATATCCGGAAATATTGTGAACATGAAAAAGGGAAGATCAGTGTTGCAGTGGAGCAGTTTTATGCACCGGAGGCAAGGATCCTTGTGGTGGATGACAATGAGATGAATCTGAAGGTCTTCACGGGACTGCTGAAGAGGCATGGCATGCAGATCGACACTGCGATGAGCGGCAGGGAATGTCTTGCACTGCTGGCGGAAAATACCTATCATATTATCTTTATGGATCATCTGATGCCGGAGATGGATGGCGTGGAGACATTCCGTCGGATCCGGATGTTGAAAACGAATCGAAGCAGGGATGCGGTCGTCATCATTCTGAC
>JAHBAA010000140.1 GCA_018385425.1 Acetatifactor sp. | reverse complement strand
TTTACTATGCATCATACAAAAAACAGACAGCAGATCCTTTTTGGCATCTATCTGTTTCTTTACCTATTCTTTGCAATTGTTCTGGTCATCAGGCAACCCTTCGGCAATCCCCCTGACGAATATAACCGATTTCTGATTCCGAAGTATATCGCGGAACACGGAACACTGCCCAACGGCTACGATGAATCCATCCGGATCTACGGGTACGGCTTTTCCTATGGATTTCAGCCGATTCTGCCCTATATGCTTCAGGGATATACGATGAGGCTTGTAGCGGTTTTCACGGATTCCCAGACAGCTCTGCTCTATACCGCCAGAAGTGTAAATGTACTTTTGGGACTCTGCATGGCGATCGTAGTCTGGTTCCTTGGCAGCAAATGGTTTCAGGACCGCAGGTTTTCCGTTTTATTTTCCTTCCTGGTTACCTTTTTACCTCAGAGCATCTATATGCATACCTATGTGAATACCGATTCCTGTTGTATGCTTTCCATCGCAATTATGCTCTATGCTGTCACAGAGGGATTGTCCCATGATTTTCGAATCAGGGATTGCGTCCTGCTAAGTGTTGGAATCATCTTATGTGCCTTGTCCTATTATAATGCCTACGGATTTATTCTAAGCTGCATTCTCCTGTTTACAGCCGGACACCTTCATCGCTAATCGAAACTGATCTTTGATTGGAAGAATTGGCTGAAAAAGGGCTGTCTGATTTCTGCCATTGTTCTGCTTGGTATCGCATGGTGGTTTATCAGAAGCGCCATCCTCTATGACGGCGATATTCTTGGTCTGACCTCCAGAGATCAATGTGCTCTGCTGTATGCCATCCCGCAGTTCCATCCCGATACCCGGATCACCTGGCAGAATTCCGGGCACAGCATCTTCGACATGCTGAAAAATTCCGATTTTCTGAATACCTCGCTGCTCAGTTTTATCGGAATCTACGGTGCGATGGAGATCACCTCTACCATCTGGATGTATCGGGCCTATAAGTACGGCTTTTTCCTTGCCCTGATTCTATGTATGGTGATCTCTGACAAAAAAACGATCCATTTCGGAAACAGCATCAACAAGAAAACTTCCCTGAAAAACTTCTTCCACGGGAACATGATATTCTGCATCCTGTTGCCTGTTTTCTTAAGCATTTGGTACTCCTATACCACAGATTATCAGCCACAGGGCAGATATTTGCTTCCGTCACTCATCCCGCTGGCATATTATGCAGTAAAAGGAGTGGAAAAGTTCTTTTCCCTTTCCACTCCCAAGCATAAGTTCCCGGAACGAGTCATCAGCATTACGATAGTTTTCACTCTGGTGCTGATCCTATTCTTCTTAGCCGTTATGATTTTTGGCTATGCGCTGCCTTTCTATCAGACATTGCGCTGATAGAGGGCGGCTATAAAATGATGCAGACCATCCCACCGTTGCTGTCATTTACGATTTTCTGCATCGTATCCTGAAGCTTTAACTGACTCTCATCTCCAACCACAGCAACCTTGGCTGTAATTCCTTCGTTTACCAGCTGTTCCACTGTCTTGCCGAAGATATTCGTCTCCCACATACTGTAAGTCTCGTTATTCTGTGCAATATAGCGGATCAGATCCTCAGCCTGTTCTTTTGTACCTACGATCGGTGCAATCTCTGTCTCGATGTTTGCCCGAATCATATGAATGGAGGGGCTGGTGGCTTTGATCTTAACGCCGTATTTATTTCCATGTTTGATCAGCTCCGGCGGCTCCAGTGTGATCTCATTTCTTTCCGGAGTAACCACTCCGTATCCCCTCATCCTTACCATTTGAACCGCATCACAGACCTTGACATACTCCTTTCTCATGCCGGAAAGTTCTTTCAGTTTTTCCACCAATTGATATTCATCATGAATCTCCTCTCCGACCATATCGGTCAATGCCTCATAATAGAAGCGATCCTCAAGATCCAGCAATAGCTTTACCATACCGTTGGAGAGCATGACTGATTCTGTCTTACAGGCTTTTATATACTGACTGGACATGGAAACCGGTGTCTCATATATATCCCGGATCTTATCATAGTTCTTTGAGATCTCTCTGCACTGTTCCAAAAGCTCCAGCCTGATCGGATGACCGGAGGGCAGCATTTCCATCCAGGCAGGCATATAAAACTCCATACAGGAGATTGGAAATTCATACAACACCTGCTCCAGAATCTTTAGAATATCCTCTTTCTTCAGCTGCTCACAGCTGATGGGAATCGCTTTTACATGATACTTTGCACTGATTTGATCCGCAGTCTTTTTTGCATCTTCCGAAAAGGGTTTTTGGCTGTTCAAGAGCACAATAAAGGGTTTCCCCAGCTTCTTTAAGGTCAGTATGGTCTTTTCCTCTGCCTCCAGGAAATTCTGTCTCGGTATTTCCCCGAAGCTTCCGTCTGTGGTCACCACAATTCCTATCGTGGAATGATCATTCATCACTTTGTCAGTGCCGATCTCAGCAGCCTGCGAAAAAGGAATTTCCGTGTCAAACCATGGTGTCTTCACCATCCTCTCCACGTCCTCCTCCATATGCCCCGCTGCGCCCTCCACCAGATATCCCACGCAGTCAATGAGCCTGACAGATACGGCGATATCATCTTTCAGCATGACCTCAGCCGCCTCATTGGGGATAAATTTCGGTTCTGTAGTAGTAATCGTTTTTCCGCCGGCACTTTGGGGCATTTCATCCAAGGCCCGTTTTTTTGCGTGCTCCTCTTCCATATTCGGCAGTACCATCTCCTCCATGAATCGTTTGATGAAGGTAGACTTGCCGGTTCTTACCGGTCCTACCACTCCAAGGTAGATTTCGCCGCCTGTACGCTCTTTAATGTCAGAATATAAATCGTATGTATTCCCATTGTCACCCATTCAAAAAACCTCCTCACATGTCCTTATACAAGGATATGCTCGGAGGCATCTGAAAAGAACATTTATTCCGTCAGATTTCGTCTTCCCAACAGACTGCAGGCAACATATCCGGGGCAGGCTTCGTCTGTTCAAAGGATAACGTTGCCCGAAACAGATCGGCCTCTACAGCGATGGACAGTTCACCCCCCTGCAGTTCCATCAGGCTCTTTGCAATCGACAGCCCCAGGCCGCTGCCTTCCGTATGACGGGATAAGTCACCGCGGACAAACCGCTCCATCAGCTCCTCGGCCGGAATATCCATAGCATATTTGCTGATGTTTTTGAAGGAGACCCGTGCCGTATTGTCCGTGGATTCAGACTGGATGTACATTCTGCTGTGTTCCATTCCATACTTATATACATTGTTCATCAGGTTGTCAAAGACACGCCACAGAAGTTTGGTGTCCGCAAGGATCCACAACGGTTCCGATGATTTCTTTACCACCAGTTCTATGGATTTTTCGGCAAGAAGATCCTCATATTCTCCAAGACACTGGCCCAGAAGCACCTGAACGTCACAGGGCTCCCTGTGTACCTCAATATTGCCGGTAGAGGCCTTGGAGGCTTCCACCAGATCTTCGATCAACTTCTTCAGTCTGGTGGATTGTCTGTGAAGGTGCTCTGCATACTCCGTAATCTTCTTGTTCTCAGAAGGCTCTCTTGCGATCAGATCGGAAAAATTGATGATAGAGGTCAAAGGCGTCTTGATATCATGTGACACATTGGTGATCAGCTCTGTCTTCAAATGTTCACTTTTCACACTTTCCGCAACTGCCACAGACAATGCATCTCCGATAGAATTCATGTCGGTGCTGAGAGCACGAAACCGTTTTGGCATATGGGACGTATCCAATTGATAGGTCAGATTACCGGATGAAATCTCCCTTGCCGCCTGATGAAATCTCCGAAAGTATGCCGCATAGTACATAGCAGCCGGAATCGTCACCAGTTTTTCCAGACAAAGAAGTGCCATGAAAATCAAGGTTCTTTTACCCGTGGGCAGGAGGAATATCACCCCCAAAAGCTCTAAAGCAGTGAGAAAAAGACCACAAAGCAGCACCCGAAAGGATAATTTCAGCTGGAAAAAGAGATCCCAAAGTCCGTGGAAAATACGATACAGAATGGATCTTTTGTACCAATCCGGCTCATGAAATCGGGATAAAAAATGTACGCCGAAAAAGGTGTCCGTCATCACAAGACCAATCAGCCAGAACAGGGAATTCTCCAACGGAGTTTTCTCTGACAGATACGCAAAAAGCCGGTCATGAATGAAGCATTGCCAGACCCGGATCGAGCCCGGTATCAGACATGCTAACAGAACCTCCGGTGGAAGCATCTTCAGGAGAAAAGAACCTTCCGGCCAAGACCCATGGGTTGTTTTCAAGAGAAGAACCAGAAGAAGTCCGCCAAGCAGCAGGGAGCCTGCCAGATAAAGATAGTCTTCCGGATACTGCTCTTCAGTGGATTGAACGGCAGAGGTTTTCATGATCCTTTGATAAGCAGAATCTACATCAGAACTCCGAAAGGAAACATTGGGGTTCAGATAGAGCTTGATATAGTGGTCCTCCATCTCGTCAACATAATCCCTTCCCGCCATGCTGCGGGAATAATGCAGCCCCATCCCATTAGAATAACGATAGGTTTCCATGTTTCCGGCGACCTTACTTCCGGAATAGCGGTAGATTTCATACCGGACTCCCAGATCAACGGTGATCTTGTCTGCTATGTCCGCACCTTCGGTAAAATAAAGATACAAAAGCCTGCAGCCCAGGTAGTATTTCGCCTTGTCAAATTCCTCCTGAGTGACCTCAGGCTTCTCCTCTTCCGCCGGCTCCTCGACAGAAACCAGCAAAGTGATACTGCAGGTTTCGACCACTGCGGTGAAGATACAGAAGCACAATAACAGGTATAGAATCCAATGAAACAATTTCTTCAGCATAGCTTATATTCTCTCCATACGATATCCCTGTCCCCAAACAACTCTGATATATCTGGGATCGGCGGGATTGATTTCGATTTTTGATCTCAAGTGACGAATGTGTACGGCAATCGTACCCTCGCTGCCGACAGCATAATCCTTCCAGATGTACTGATAGATCTGTGCCGGAGAAAAGGTTTTGCCCGGATTACACATGAAAAGCTTCAGTATTTCATATTCCGTGGGTGTCAGATTGATCTCTTCACCGTCCACCCGAACGATTCGCTTATTTTCTTCTAATTCCAGCCCTCCGTTGCGTATCACATGGTTCTGTACCATTGTACCGCCCAGATACATATATCGCCTCAGCTGAGAACGAACTCTGGCCTCTACCTCCATGGGGTTAAAGGGCTTCGTAATATAGTCATCTGCACCGGCATTCAATCCGACGATCTTATCTATTTCTTCACTCTTGGCAGAAAGCAGAATAATAGGCGTATTACAGATTTCGCGGATCGCCTTCATGGCAGTGATTCCATCCATTACCGGCATCATGATATCCATGACGATCAGATCCAGTTGCTGTCTGCGCACGATGGAGCATGCTTCCTGTCCGTTGTGCGCCTCATAAAACTCATAGTCAGGATGATTCAGATATGCCTTCAAAGCAAGAATAATATCCTCTTCATCGTCGCAGAGCAAAATTCGATACATAATGCTTTTCCTTTTTTGACAAGATTCCCTGACACAATACGCCAGTTTCATAATCATCTTACCATATCATTGGAAATCGGACAACAAGCCTGTCGAAATCTTAAAACATCTTAAAACTTTTCTGTAACAAAAGAGGACGTTCCTTGTGGGAACGCCCTCGTATGGACTTACATTACGACCTTTTTATAATTTTTCTTTCCTCTTCTGACTACCAGTCCGTCTCCTGCAAAAGCTTCCGGAGTGTATAGCGTCTTGATGTCAGCAATCTTCTCATTGTCTACCGTGACACCGCCCTGTTCCACTGCTCGTCTTGCCTCACTTCTGGAAGCACAGAGTTCAGATTTTACAAGGACACCAAGAATATCGATGGTGCCGTCCCGGAAATCAGCCTCAGTAAGCTTTGAAGTAGGCATGTCAGCAGCATTTCCGCCGCCTGCAAACAATGCTCTCGCACTCTCCTGTGCCTTGTTTGCCTCCTCCGTGCCGTGTACCATCTGGGTCAATTCGAATGCCAGGATCTCCTTTGCCTGATTCAACTGGCTTCCCTCCCATTTGTCCATCTCATCCAACTGTTCCAGGGGAAGGAAGGTCAGCATCCGCAGACATTTCATTACATCCGCATCGCCAACATTTCTCCAGTACTGATAGAATTCGAAGGGCGAAGTCTTATTGGGATCCAGCCATACAGCATTTCCTGCAGTTTTTCCCATCTTTTTGCCCTGGGAATCGGTCAGAAGCGTAATGGTCATAGCATGAGCATCCTTGCCCAATTTCTTACGGATCAGCTCAGTCCCTCCCAGCATATTGCTCCACTGGTCATCTCCACCGAATTCCATATTACAATTGTATTTCTGGAACATGTAGTAGAAGTCGTAGGACTGCATGATCATGTAGTTGAACTCCAGGAAGGACAGTCCCTTCTCCATACGCTGCTTATAGCACTCTGCACGAAGCATATTGTTGACAGAGAAACAAGCGCCTACCTCACGGAGCAGATCGATGTAGTTTAAGTTCAGCAACCAGTCTGCATTGTTCACCATCAGTGCCTTATCATCTGAGAAATCAATAAACTTCTCCATCTGACGCTTAAAACACTCTGCGTTGTGTTCAATGTCTTCTCTGGTCAGCATCTTTCTCATATCGGTTCTTCCGCTGGGATCACCGATCATGGTTGTACCGCCGCCGATCAGTGCGATCGGCTTATTTCCTGCCATCTGCAGTCTCTTCATCAAGGTCAGCGCCATAAAATGACCCGCCGTCAGGCTGTCTGCAGTACAGTCAAAGCCGATGTAAAAGGTTGCTTTTCCGTTGTTGATCATTTCACGGATCTCTTCTTCATTTGTCACCTGTGCAAGCAAGCCCCTTGCCTGCAATTCTTCATAAATTCCCATTTTGTTTCATCCTTTCTGTTTTTAAGATGCGTTGCTGCTCAAAAAAAGAGCCCGCCCTCTTTCAAAAGGGCGAGCTCAAACTCGCGTTACCACCTAATGTTCCTGCAAAACTCACGTCTTACAGCTCCTGAAGTATCTGACAATACTCCTGACCGATATCGGGGTCTTCCGTCAAAGCCTACTCGCATCTAAAGCTGCTTTCGGTTTGCTGCTCCGAGATGTATTCCGATTCTGCTTATCGCGCCTCTCACCCACCGGCTGCTCTCTGTGACAAGGAGAAGAATCGTACTGGTTCTCTTCATCGCATTATCCTATGAATGTGGTTATTATATCCCTGACACTTTCAATTGTCAAGAATTATTTCTTTTTCCGCTTTTTCAGGAACAGGGCTGTGCCGGATCCGCCTGCCGCCAGCACTGCACAGACTGCAATGACAATGGGAAGGACGGGGCTGCTCTTCTGTACAGCATCAGACGAAACATCTGCAGAAGTATCTGTTTTTGCATCTTCAGAGGGTTTGTCCGTGTCACTTGTCTCTGACTCTGCGGAGGGATCGTCTGTAGGATCCTTATCAGTTGAATTCGTGTCTGAAGCAGGTTTCTCGTCAACAGCTTCCTGACTCCAATCGGGATCTACCTTCGTGTAATCTACAAATGCCCAGAAAGCAGGCTTCACTCTATAGAAAGCATCGAACAACAGAGGACACTGAGGCAGGAGTCCGTCAGAGCCGCCGCCAACGGCGGAACCGGTCTGAAGCCAGGAACCACTATCCGTAACGCCCCAGAAGGTAATACCACCGATGGTGATATCATCCTCTGCATTCAATCTCTGAAGCAGCAGATAGATGTCATGATAGTATTTTGCCTGTTTCTGATACTCATCCGCCTGGGCAGCCTTGTAAGTAATATCCTGACTTGCCTTCAGGTCAAGCTCGGTCAGCTGAACCTGTCCCACTACAGCCGCATAGGCACGGATCGCACTTTCGATGTCGGCGATCTTGGGGCTGTTGGTTCTGTAGTGTGCCTGCATACCCATGCCGTCGATTCTGGTTCCATCAGCCTCTTTCACTGCCTTGAGCAGTTCAACGATGCCCTTCACCTTCCTGCTGTCGCACTCGTTATAATCGTTATAATACAACTCCAGGTCTGCAGGAGCATACTGATTGGCAAAACGGAATGCATTGATGATAAACTCATTGCTGTGATATACTGCCCACCAGCTGGAGTTGGAGCCGTGTGTAGACTGACTTAAAGGTTCCAAAACGGAAGTCTTCTCAGTGCGATATCCATTGCCGCTGTCCGAAACTGCCTCGTTGACTACGTCCCAGCCATAGAACAGATCCTTGTAGGGACTTTTGGCGCCGGTATAGTGCTCCAGAACAGACTTGATATACCACTCCAGACGAAGATTCATTACTTCGGGAGTAACATAGTTCTCACTGCCGTCCGCTCTCTGAGCAACCGTATAATCCTCTCGGAAGAACCATTCAGGGGTCTGGCTGTGCCATACAAGCACATGTCCTCTGATCTTGAACGGAGTGTCAGGATGGCTCTCATTCCAACGGAGGATTCCATTCAGCAATTCATCTGCCCTGCTGAAATTCAGCGTGGGAACCTGAATCGACTTACCGTTGACGATCGCAGTCTTCAATTCAGTATGTTTGTTGTTGCTATAGCCAAACAGTGCATCCGGCTTTAACTCATTTCCAAGTGTGATCGCATTAAAATGCTTGTTGATCAGAAGCTCATTACCCGGATCATCCAAACCGTCCAGTGTCAGTGCCGTGCCGGCTATGAAATCTTCTCCAAAGGTCGCGGTCAATGCATCCTTCAGATTCGGTACATCCTCATCGATCTCGGGCGGAACCGGTATGTACTTTTCCATGCGGACATCCGCAATCGAAAAGCTTCCCATCACACACTCTCCCTGACCGTAATTTGTTCCCTGCTCCAGAATTCGAATCACCACCTTGGAGATGGGATTGGAATTTGTAACCTTATAGGTACCCTCGAAATAGGTCCATTCACCGGGTTTCAAAGCGATAGCCAGATTACCGGAAAGCTTAGGATTGTAGTCCGGATTTCCATCGATATCCACGGTATAAGGTGCAAATTGAACAACTCTCTGGTCTGCCGGAGCATCCTTGTAGTCATCTGAGAGCTTTGCCCAGAAGGATACCTTGTAGGTACTGTTCTGCATGACGCGGCCTGTGATGTCCTGTGCAAAGCACTGGTAAGGTGAGGTTCTCTTGGAATAGGTCGCATAAGTTTTAATGTTGTCTGCAATAGCTTTATCGCTTACATTTCTCGTAATGGTCACACCGTCTCCCCAGAGAGCTTCACCCCAGTCGGACAGATCCTCATCTGCAAAATCTCCGTTGATCACAATGGAATCGGAAACCTTTTCCGGAGCGGGCTCCTGTGTCAGTCCAAAGCGAATGCTGTCTGTCTGTACATATGCATCTGCAGGATTGGGATCTGCAAGACTCATAATGCCGACAGCATCGATCATACCGGTGTACTCGGGTACCATCAGATAGGAGGAATTGATGCTGTTGTAATAAGAAACGTCGACCTGCTTGCCTTTGTAGTACAGCTTTACTGCGATGGGCACATTCTGACCGGTCACATTGGTGTAGATGTAAGCACATGTGGACATATCCAATGTACGGGGAAGCTTCAACCTTACCTCATCATACTTATTTACAAAGCTGATCTTCTGGAAGGTATCACTCTTTTTCGCTGAACCGGTTGCCCAATCTATGGAAAGATTTTCAAATTCATAGCTGAATTCACAGGTAGCAGTCTTTGTGATCACAGGAGTCTTGCTTCCCCCGCCGTTTCCGCTGGGTGCAGAGGGGTAGGAACTGGGTTCCAGCTTTACTCCGGTCACCGAATATCCGCCTAGCACGCAATCTCCCTGACCATAATTTGTTCCCTGCTCAACGATACGAATTACCATTCCCTGTGCGCCTGCAGGAAGCCCTACTACGCCGGAGAAATAAGTCCACACACCCGGTTCCAATACCTGACGGTAAGAGCCGGTACGGGTCATGTTATAGTTCTCATTGCCGTTTGCGTCAAAATAGTAAGGAGAAAATTCAATCATTCTCTGATCGGTAGGTGCTCCGATATAGTCATCGGAAAGCTTTGCCCAGAAGGAAAAGGCATAGCCGTGGTTTGCTTCTACCCGGTCAGAAACATTCTGTGCGAAGCAGACATAAGGGCTGCTTCTTCTGTTCAGTTCACCATAGGTATAGATGTCATCGAAAATGGGCACTGAGGATGTTTTCAGGGTAATCGCTGTATCCACATTGTCTACACTGCCCCACAGTGCGGCACCCCACATGGAGATATCTGTTCTTGCAAAATTACCGTTCAAAACGATTGCTTCGAAAGCCGCAGGGTCAATATTGAACTGAATACCGGCCAGCGTCAGCACGGTATTGGCTGTATTGCTTGTCAAGGCAATCAGACTTACCTCCGGATTACAGTTGGTATCAACATGATCTGCCAGGGTGGAAGCAACCCGCACTGAACCTGCTGTCAAAACTTCAATCAGAATCTCCGCTTCATCCGCTCCGGAACTCACTGCTGTCTTATGAAAATCCATGGATACCAGATGATTGATATCTACCGAATCGGGAATCGCAAAAACGATACGGTCTCCCGCATTGGGGAATGTAATGGTTGCAACGCCTTGTTCATCAACAACGCTTGTGACTCCTTCGGTCTTATCCGCTACCTCAAAATAAGCCATAGAATAGTTGTCATCAGCAGGAGGCTCAAGAGGTGCCGTTCCGTTCATTAGGAAGGATACGCTTACCAGTTCGATTGCAGCGCCTTCCACAAAGGCATCATTTTCTCTTCCGCACTGAATACCAAACTCATTGATCTTAGAGGAAATACCGGGAACTAACGTATAGGTCGTGTTATCGATATTATACCAGTAATCCTTCAGTTTGGAATTGTCCAATCCCACATTGAAGTTCATGGGACCGGTCTGAGAAGCAACCGTAACGATAATATTCTTGCACTTTTCCAGATTAACAGTTGCCGGAAGCTTGAAGTTCACATTCTGATCAGCGGCACTGAAGCTGATCTGATAATTTCCATTGACAAGCTCACAGCTTCCTGCCTGGCTGCTCTTCAGCACCAGTTCCTCGGCAGGATAGGTAATGGTGTAGGTTTCCTCTATGGTATCTGTGGGAGCCTCACCGTATACCACGTCGGTATCTGCTGTCGTCTTCTTATTCATCGTAAATACGATGCTGTCAAGAACGATCTTGGTGGTAGTGTCAGCTCCGATCTGAACGCCAAACGCATCAAATTCACCTGTGTATTCGGCATCCGTCAGTACATAGCTTGTCTGACCGGTTTTGTACCAGAAGTTCATGACCTTATTCTGCCCATCCCAGGTGTTAAAGTTCACGGGACCATCCTGTTCGTTGACATTGACGGTGATGCTCTCACAGTCAGGCATATTGATCTTCAGGTTATCCGGGAGGACCAGTTTAGCTTCGTTATATGCAGCACTGCTGAATCCAATATGGAAACGCTTCTGCTCATTCAATTCCGCAACGGTAGTATTGTACCACTCGCAATTCAATGCAGAAGGGTAGACCGTAACGGTATAGTTTCCTTCCACAGGGGTACTTGCTCCCGGTACCTCGCCGTATACCACGTCGGTATCCTCTGCCGTCTTCTTGTTCATGGTAAACACGATACTGTCAAGAACACACTTTGTGGTAGTGTCTGATCCGATCTGAACTCCCACACCGTCGAACTCACCGGTGTACTCATTATTGGTCAGTACATAGCTTGTCTGTCCGGTATTATAGTAGAAGTTCATCACCTTATTCTGTCCGTTCCAAGCGCAGAAGTTCACCGGACCGTCCTGTTCGTTGACGTTGATGGTGATGCTCTCACAGTCCGGCATGTTGATCTTCAGGTTCTCGGGGAGAACCAGTCTTGCTTCATTGTAGGAAGCATCGCTGAATGCAATGTTGAAACGCTTCTCAGCATTCAGTTCAGCAGTAGTGGTATTATGCCAGTCACAGGTCAAAGCAGAAGGATAAACCGTAATCGTATAGGTTCCTTCCACAGGGAGGGGATCCGTGGTCGAATCTTCCTCTTCTACCGTGAATGTCACGGACTCGGCTGACACGGTCACATCTCCGGATTTGCCCTGGATTCCGAATCCACCAAATCCTATCGCATTCACTTCATCTTTCACCGTAATAACATTGGAACCGCCTGCGGCGTAATTTTCATCCCAATTCGTAGAATACTGTTTCAGATTGAATTGGCTATTATCACCAACAACACCATTCAAGGTGACCTTCAAAACCTTCTTTCCGGCTAATGCATCAGGAAGTGCATACTTCACCTCAGCATATTGAGAAGAAAAAGTCACAGTCAATGCACCGGTAGCGGAATCTACCGCATGACTGTTTCCCCACCCACCCTTGTCTGTTAACTGCGCGAATGTATAGGTATACTCCCTTTCGATGACACCGGCAGCGTAGGTGGTGAGAAGATTCACATTGATTGATCCGGCAGCCAACATGATGGCCACCAGGAAAGCAAACAATCTTCTAATCTGTTTCCTCATCGTATGATCCTCCGCAAACATAAAAAGTATTTTTTTCATAATATCAAGGATTTGTGCAATTTGCTATTTATATTTTGCTATGACCATGCCATTATTTGCGATAATAGGTGTTTTTTGAATAATTTTGTAAAAAAAAGCACAATATAGTAAATCGTTTTACTTATTCATTTTGCCTGTATTTATTGTTTTTGTGCATTTTGTACAAATCGATATCTCCTATAATTTGTTTAGAAAAAGCACAGTGTGATTGCAATCCACCTGTGCTTGCCCTATTTCATATCGATTCTATTCCCACGCCTTACTCTCTTTGAACAACTTCAGAATTTCACCGTCCAGCTGTCCATCCCTTACCATACTATCCAGAATGGAAAAAGCCTGATCAGCGGACATAGGTGCCTTGTAGGGGCGATCCTTTGCCGTCAAAGCGTCGAAGATATCCAGAATGGTTAATACCCGAACCTGGAAGGGGATCTGTTCCGCAACCAAATGTCTGGGATAGCCTGCACCGTTTAATAATTCATGATGGGAAGAAGCATATTCCCTGACATGACTGAACTCACGTGTAAAATGCATTTGAGACAACAGTTTCTCGGTCATGACAACATGGTTCTCCATAACGATTCTTTCCTCGACAGTGAGAGTCCCTTTACGTACACTAAGAGCATGTAATTCCTGCTCTGTTAGCCAGTTTTCTACATTTCCCTTCTCATTCATATAGCTCTTCTGACCGATATTTTGTATTTTCTGTAAGAACTCTTCCGATAAAAATCCGGCACTGTTGGCATGTAGAATGATCTCCTCTGCATCCTGAATTTCCTCTGAGTTAGTTTGATAGGTATTCAGATCAATGTTCCCCTGCGCAAAACGCAGTTCATTCAACAGAGAGATGATTCGAAAACGATCCTTTATTTTTTCCAATGCGGGACCAAGTCTGGTAGGCTTATTCATCACCTCCAGAGGTGTCACCAGTTTTCCCATATCATGAAGCCAGATTGCCATCAACAATTCCTTACTCTCGTCCTCGGTCAGGCGGCAAGGATGGTTCTGTTCCTGCAGCCAGCGCAGAAATTTCTCTCCATACCTGGCCATATTTTTGGAATGATTGGCATTATATGGGCTTCTGGCATCAATTGCCGTAGAGGTAACCTGTACCATAGATTCCAGCAATGTGACAATTTCTCTGCTGTAATTCAGATTGGTCAGTCGAATGGCCGCCTGTGAAGCAAGTGAAGATATAACCTGTTCACAATCTTTCGGGAAAGGAATACGATTCCCGGAATGGTCCAAGGCATTCAGCAGCTGCAGCACACCCACTACATCGCCCTTTTCGTCCGTCATGGGAATGACAAGCATGGAACCTGTACGATAGCCGGTCATGATATCGTATCGTCTTGGACCGGAAAAATCAAAACGATCATCCTCGTATACATCTGCTATATTGATGATCATCTTGTCCAAAGCAGCTTTTGCACACACGTTCACTTCAGACAAAGGCACAGGAGGCAGGTCGATCTTCGTACCATCCCCTCCGCGATCTACGCCCATAGATTTCGTCACCATGATGTAGAAACTGAGAGCATTGTTTTCCAGAATGTACAGGGTTCCTGCATCACATTCCGTCAGATCCATTGCAGTATCCAGAATTCCCCTCAGAACTAAAGCACTGTCTCGGCAGGAGGACAGCGAAATACCAATCTCAAATAATTTCTCAATCTGTAATGTTTTCATAGCCGGATCGCCTCTCCCTGCTTCCCAAAATCGGCAGTCGGATAATAAGATTGCAAACGACTTCTTCTCTCCGAAATCATTCCATCATCAGCATCCACATCTACATGTACCAGTATCGTCTTTTTTGCAAGGCATCTTTTCCCAAACTCACCGGCCTGAAGCATTGTATTATGTCCCCAACCCTTTTTCATGGGAAGATCAGTCTCATCCATCTGTCCGTCAATGATGAGCAGATCGCTGTTGCGTGCAAACTGCTCATATACATAGGAATCCTCCGGCAATTCGCAATCCACCATGTAAGTGAATGACCGTTTTTCATCATAGAGTCGATAAAACCTCACTCCGTCCGGATGGCAACCCGAAATACCCGCAATATGCAGATCTCCAACATCACATGTTTCCCCCATTGTTACAAGCAGAACCTCTGCAGGATATTGATGCAGACCGACGGGCCAAAAGGGCGGGCTGAAAAAGGAAGAAAGCACATCGATCCCTCTCTCTCCCGGGCGAATATCCGGCAAATGAAGAATGATTCTATTTTCGGGATTTAACAGTTCCGGCCACTTCCCCAGTCCCAGAATGTGATCCTGGTGATAATGGCTGATGAAAATATGAGTTTCCTTCCCGCTGCACTTCAGATGTCTGATACCGGTTCCGGCGTCAAAGACAAACAGCCTGTCCTCACATTCCACGGCAACACAAAGTGTATCTCCACCGTATTCCTCAAAGTCTCTGCCGGTAATCGGAGCCGATCCTCGCGTACCCAAAATGCTTATCTTCCACTTCATAGGTCACACACTCCTTTCTATGCAGTCTGCAGCCATGGCGTTACCTGGCAAGCTGAATCTCCTGCAAGAGGATAGACTGGTCCTCTCCGCTCATTGTAATCCCATAAATCTTCCTGTCGCCGTTTGGATCCAGAAATGAAATTCCGACAGTAGGAACGGTCTCCCCAAAGCCTGCGCTGACTACCAGCGGCATGTCAGGAGTCAGCTCCGGCAAAGAGTACTCTACTGTTGCGTCGAATAGGAGTTCACCGGACTCCGGTACATCTGCCAAAGACAGGGTGAGTACTGATACATCACTTATCGTTTCGGCTGCCTCAAACCCAATTTGTGTGGCATATGCGGAGTGATCCAGAATACATTCATGGTAGCTGTCCGGATTATAGTACATCAATGCAGAAGCGTATTCTACGGCAACAGCGCATTCTGCTGTCTCCGGCTCAACCTCAGGACTTGAAACAGCAAGCTGTTCATCAGATTGTGTACTTTCATGATACTGCTGTTCGGCAGAGCTGTCGAAAGAATCAGCCGATTCCTGTATGGTCGGTTCATTTTTGTCCGGCAGATCCGATGCACTCTGCGTGATCTCAAGAGGCTGGTATTCCCGAAAATCCTCAGGAACCTTTTCCCCGCATCCCACCAGTAATATGGTGAAACTCATACCGATTGTTAATAGAAGCTTCTTTATTAATGTCATATTTTACTCCAATACTATCCTTCATAAATCATTGCTCTGCATTCTGTGAATGCAGCAAAATAGGCCTTTGACCGTCCTTCGCTGGTCAGATAAGCCAGATCATCTCTCAATGTTTGATGTTGTACGATCACCCTGACGATCTCGGGATGATAACGGGTTCCGGATTCCTGGATCAATTCCTCCAAAACCTCATCAAACTTTTTGCCTTTAGCGTAGTTTCTGCCATAGATATCCGTAGCGGCATCCAGCGAATCGCAGATCGAAATCAAATCTATCACCGGCTTATAAGGGGTGGAAAGGATATCAAAGGACTCAGGATACCCTTTTGTTCCGTCATAGGATCTATGGTGTCCTAGAATAATCGGAAGATACGGAGCAAAGTCAGGATCATTCTGCAAGATCGATCCGCCGTAGGAGGGGTGCATACGAATACATTGAAACTCCTTGTCACCGATCCGTCTGATCTGCATATTGACGACGCTGGCGATTTTACACTTGCCAACGTCATGAATGAGACCGCATATCTTCAGATAATTCAGCAGCTCCTGTCTCTTATCGACAACTGTTGTTTGATCTGTCAGCCCGGGCAGACCCACAAAAATCTGCGGACAATTCTCGATCAGCACTTCGCCAATCGCCTCTGCCATCTGCTCCACCATGTAGCAATGTACATAGGTCATGGGCTGTCGACAGATGATCAGTTTCTGTAATTCTTTGATTTTCTCCTGAAAAGACTCCAGGTACGGAAGTTCAAATTGAAAATAATCCGAAAAAATATCATTCAGAAAATCAGTATAGATATTACAAGGAATATTCTGAACCATTG
>JAHBAA010000122.1 GCA_018385425.1 Acetatifactor sp. | reverse complement strand
CGATGGTGCTCTTCGTCAGGGCGGAGGTAAACAGCATGATGGACACCAATGCCGCCCCGATGCACAGGATCATCAAGCTCCACAGCAGGCAGACCTGCCCCATATTCACCCCATAGGGAATCTCATTGCTCCACAGCTGAATGGGGAGACGCAGCTCCGCGAATCCGGAAATCATCCCCTGAACCAGAACCGCAAGCAAGGTACAGCCCAGAAGATAGGAAACGGCAAACACAGACGCCGCTTTCTCTAGCCAGAATGCCTTCTCACGATCGCTTGCTGGACCATAGAGGGGACCGCGGCTTAAGTATCTGTCGATCTTGTCCATACGCCACTGATAAAAGCCGGGACCCTCTGACAGATCCAGCTCTTTGATCCGGTTAAAGTCTATCTCCCCAACCTCACAGTAGCTGTAGATCAGGTAGCCGGCTTCCCAAATGGTGATAGCAGAACCTGTAGATCTCGTCATAATATTTTGTAATATCCTGTGAAAGCACGTATCCTCACCTCCTCACACTCTATATAACGATTCAGGGCACAAAAAAGTCAACAAAAAATGAGCCAAGAGAGAAATGTCCCTTGACTCATGATTTCCTCTTTAATTCCATTCTTCCGCCAGCAGGAAATCGCGAATGTTGCGGTGCTTGATTCCGTTTCTGCTCATGTCGAGTTCATCCAGAGAGACAACATATTTCGGGTAGTTATCGCGAATGTTATCATACGGTCCGAACTCACGCCGAACGGTCTCATCGGATGCCAGCAGATAGGCGACCTGAACATACAGCTTTTCGCCTCGCCTATCGCATACAAAATCGATCTCCTTTTCTCCGATTCTGCCGACTGTAACCTTATAATCCCGGCGCAGCAGCTCCAGATACACGATATTCTCCATAATAAGGTTGATATCGCGCATATTTCCACCGTAAACAGCCTCCCGGATGCCGTGGTCGGCAATGTAATACTTTTCATTCGTCGCAAGGATCTGCTTTCCCTGCAGATCCTCACGCTTGACCTGATAAAACAAATATGCGTCGCAGCAGTATCTGATGTAATTCAGAATCGTCTCCGGTGCGACGGTTCGATTCTCGTTTTTGAGAAACTTGGCCAGAGAAGTAGCGGAGAAGGTCGTGCCCACATTTGCAATCACATAAGCAATGATGCGTTCCAGCAAGTCCACATCACGGATCTTGTTCCGTTTCACAATGTCCTTAAGCTGAACAGAGTTGAACAGATCATGGAGGTACAGCTTGGAAGAAGCATCCTCGTAGCGGATGTTGGCGAGATACGGCATACCGCCGGATAAAAGGTACTTCTGAAAGCATCTCGGGATCGTCTCATCCGGTGCAGCATGGCGGTACAGTTCCAGAAATTCCGCAAAGGAGAACGGATAAATGACAAACTCCACATAGCGCCCGGCGAGATAGGTGGAAAGTTCACCGGACAGGAGCTTTGCGTTTGAACCGGTAATATAGATGTCGCAGTCAAGCGATACTCGGAGAGAATTGACGCACTTCTCCCAGTCCTCTACCTCCTGAATCTCATCAAAAAACAGATAGACCTTGCCCGGAATATCCGCAGCCAGCCCGGTAATCTCGTCGTGCAGTGCCTTAGCAGTTTGCAGATGAGCATAGTTTAAATCCTCAAAGTTGAAGGAGATGAACCGGTCAGGACTGACTCCGGACTCTGCAAGTTCCTCTTTGATCAACTCCAACATGACCGATTTGCCGCACCGGCGAATCCCTGTCATGACTTTTATCAGATCCGTTCCGATAAACGGACGGATGCGCTTCATATACATTTCACGTTTTATCATGTTCATCCGCCTCCTTGCCTGTGGATGATAAAAGCATAACACATTTACGGCTGAAATTCAATGATGTGTATTCATTTTTGTAAGTTATAACTGATAATTTACTTTTTTCATCGTATTTCGGCAGATATAAACAAGACCACCCGGGACAGTGTATTCCGGCTTTTCCCGTCCCAAGTGGCCCTTTCTGTTTTAAACTTACTATGCTGCGAACACCTGTCAGTCGGTTCGCTCCATCATGCATGCCGCATCTTGTACAATTCCTCGGCTGCCAGTCTGGCCTTCGCCACACTGACTCCACTTTCCTTGGGGAAGCAGTAGTACAAAGCCTCGTGGTTGCCGATACAGATCACATCCCCCAACTCATACCAATAGTAGTCTGCGTACAGGCTGTAGGAAGCCGCCGGTTTCTGGCTATAATCCAGCTTTCCGCCGCAGCCTGTCAGGTGGAATCCCTCCGGGGTGTGGGTCAGTCTTCCCTCCCCCACCCGATAGATACTCTTGCTGTCCCGCAGGATGCAGATCTCCACCTCCGTATCCAGCCGATAGCTTCCTTCCTCCAGTTCCTTTCGCACGCAGTCTCTCTCCCAGCGATACCAGTCGGGAATGTGGGGATATTCAACCTCGCCGTTTTGGGCAGCCAGAAGACCTTCCTCCGTCAGTTCGTAGGAAGCATCACATTTGCGGCAGGTGATATGGATCCCTTTCCCTTCCATTCCGTCCTCCGCCCGGCAGCGGGGACACTTGTACA
>JAHBAA010000114.1 GCA_018385425.1 Acetatifactor sp. | reverse complement strand
CGCATTCACTTCAAAGTGGGAAAAAACCACCGGGGACAGACAAAAAGCCAAAAACACCGTCCCCGGTGGCACATATTAAACTTCAAACATCAGGTCTGCGTAGGTGGGGAAGGGCCAATAGTCCTTATCCACCAGCTTCTCCAGTTCGTCTGCAGGCTTGCGCAGCGTGGTCATTGCCGTCACTACCCTGTCATGGTAAAAGAAGGCCTGTTCCTTGCCCTGGGGCATGGAGGAGGCTTCCTTTTCTGCCGCGGTGAGGGCCTCTGTAGCACGCTTCATCTCTGTGAGCTTTTCGGTGATCTCCTTCAGCAGTTCGCAGGGAACTGTGGTATCGGCACCGGCTGTCTGGAGCTTGATGACGGTATCCGCCAGGGAATTGGTGTAGCGAACCACCGCAGGGATGATCTGCTTGTTGGCCATATCCAGCATGGTAAGGGCCTCAATGTTCACGCTCTTTGCGTAGGTCTCGTAGAGCACCTCGGCTCTGGAGCGTAGCTCCGCCTCGGTGAAGATGCCGAACTTCTCAAACAGGCGAATTGCCTTGGGGGTGATCAGGGTATCCACTGCCTCCACCATGGAAGGAATGTTGGGCAGGCCGCGTCTGGCTGCTTCCTCCTCCCACTCCTTGGCATAGCCGTTGCCGTTGAAAATAATTCTCTGGTGCTCGGTCATATATTCCTTGATCAGGTCGTGGATGCCGCGCTCTAAGTCCTCGCAGCTCTCCAGGCGGTCTGCCGCCTCGCAGAAAGCCTCAGCTACGATGGCATTCAGGGTGGTGTTGGGACTTCCGATGGAGTCGCTGCTGCCCACGGAGCGGAACTCAAATTTGTTGCCGGTAAAGGCAAAGGGTGAGGTGCGGTTGCGGTCTGTAGGGTCCTTCAGGAAGTCGGGAAGTGTGGATACACCGGTGCGCAGCACACCGCCCTCCTTTAGGTTGGCAGCACGTCCGGTCTCCACCAGCTGCTCCACCACGTCCTCCAGCTGTTCGCCCAGGAAAATGGAGATGATGGCCGGGGGTGCCTCGTAGCCGCCCAGTCTCTGGTCATTGCCCACATTGGATGCACTCTGGCGGAGCAGATCAGCGTGAGTATCCACAGCCTTCATGATACATGCAATCACCAGCAGGAACTGAATATTTTCATTGGGAGTCTGTCCCGGCTCCAAAAGATTGACACCTGTGTCAGTTGTGATGGACCAGTTGTTGTGCTTGCCGGAACCGTTGACACCGGCAAAGGGTTTCTCATGAAGCATGCAGCGCAGTCCGTGCTTGCCGGCAACTCTCTTTAAGGTCTCCATCACCAGCTGGTTGTGATCCACCGCTACGTTGGCAGACTCATAGATGGGTGCCACCTCGTGCTGGGCAGGTGCCGCCTCGTTGTGCTGGGTCTTGCTGGTAACGCCCAGCTTCCAGAGTTCAATATTCACATCCCGCATAAAGGCGCCGATCCTCTCCCGGATAACGCCGAAGTAGTGGTCGTCCATCTCCTGTCCCTTGGGGGCAGGCGCACCATACAGCGTTCTGCCTGCGAAGAGAATATCCTCTCTCTGCAGTGCCTTCTTGGCGTCGATCAGAAAGTATTCCTGCTCCGCGCCCACGGAAGGGATCACCTTGGTTGCGTCTGTATTGCCGAACAGTCTAACGATACGGATTGCCTGCTTGCTCAATGCCTCCATGGAGCGAAGCAAGGGTGTCTTCTTGTCCAGTGCTTCTCCTGTGTAGGAACAGAAGGCGGTGGGAATGCAAAGGGTAGGGCCGGTAGCGGTCTCCTTGATAAAGGCTGGGGAGGTGATATCCCAGGTGGTATAGCCTCTCGCCTCAAAGGTCGCACGAAGTCCGCCGGAGGGGAAGCTGGATGCATCCGGCTCTCCCTTGATCAGCTCCTTGCCGGAAAACTCCATGATCATTCTGCCGTCCTCGTCCGGATGGGTCACAAAGGCATCGTGCTTTTCCGCTGTGATGCCGGTCAGAGGCTGAAACCAGTGGGTGTAATGGGTTGCCCCATTCTCAACCGCCCAGTCCTTCATGGCCTTTGCCACCACATCTGCCGCCGCAGGGGACAGCTCGCCGCCCTGGTCGATGATGTGCATGACCTCTTTATAGGTGCTCTTGGGCAATCTCTCCTTCATCTTGCCAAGAGTAAAGACTTTACTCGCAAATAATTCCTCCACATTCAGCTCGTCACTCATAGGTTTCTCCCTTATTTCCAAAGTTTTCTTTGTCACATTGTACACTACGCAAAAGGTTCGGTCAACACAATTTCTCTATGTCATCCAATAGCCGGCGCCGCCCACCAGGCGCAGAAAAAAGTACAGCCCGCAGTACAGGTGGGCGCTGTAGACCACGGCTAACACCCCAAAGATCACCGCCCAAAATCCTTTCCGAGCCAGCTTCAGCCATTTGACGGCACAGACCGCAAACAGCACAAACAGGCAGAAGCTGTAGCCCCAGAGGAAATTGCCGTCGGAGGCACGATGTCCCTGCTCTACCAGTCCCCAGGCCTCCAGAAAGCCCAGGATGCTCATCAGCACCGTGAACAGATAGATTCTGTCCCTGCACAGTTCCTTACAGGTCAGCAGGATCACCAGACCGCAGAACAGAACGGAGCAGACCACCGCCAGCTTGGGAATATTGGTGTGCAGGGAAAAACTGTACCACGGCTTCCAGGCGATTCCGTTGCCGGTATCCTCTCCAAACAGCACGGCATTCTGCCACAGCAGTACCAGCGCGCTGGGAAGCAGCGCAGAACCGAACAGCAGGATTCTTTTGAGGGGAACCTTTCGGATCAGATCCGCCAGCAGAAAGAGCCCAACGATGGGGGAAAAGGCCACCAGGAAGCTGGGTTTGATGCCGGTGCAGATCACATTCACCAATGCGAAGGCACCCCACTCCTTCCCGGAAAGCCCTTCCCGGTATTTTTTTTCTAATTTGAAATAGAGCAACAACTCCGCCAGTGCCGCCAGCCGCATACAGATGTAGGTGGAGTTGTGCCAGATATTTCCGGCCTGGTAGCTGATATAGCGGAATTCTCCCACCTTCGGGATAAAGATGGGCATCACCAGATTTAAGGACAACGCCAGTATAGCGGTATAAGCCGATTTCTTCCAACCGGAGAGAAAGCAAAGGAATTCCTCCATCAGCAGTACCGTTCCCCAGGCCATCAGGCCCAGAAAGACTGCAATTCCTATGGTAGAACCCCCACACAGTACATGGAGTGCTTTATAGACATAGGCAGTAAAGCTGTAGTACCAGCCGTCCTCCACGATCATACTGATATGTAAGGGCAGATCCGACTGATAGGGGATCTCGCCGGGAACCGTCAGGTCCGCAATGGATTGTCTGTAAAACAAATAGAGGCATGCAAACCCGTACAGTGCAATCACTCCCTGAGCGACCCATCGCTGTATCTTTTCCCGTTTGTTCATTGGTCCACCTCCGGGTTACTCTTTCTGAGGATGTCATAGCAGTCCGGTGTTGCCGACAGTCTGACCCACAGCTGTTGTTTGGAATGGGGGCAGCTTTCCACAGGTTCCATCTCCTGATCGTACATGGCCTCTACGATGGCAGGCACGTTGGTGCCGTCAGGCTTCATGATCTCGATCTTATCTCCCACGCAGAACTTGTTGCGCTGTTCAAAGTGGGCCAGCCCGTCCCGCACCTGATCCACGATCCCTAAGTAGATATACTCATTCACATAGGTGTTATTGTCGTAGATCTGGGTGGTCTCGTCAGGCTTCCCGAAGTAAAAGCCGGTGGTAAACTGTCTGTAGGTACATTTGGCGATCTCCTGAAGATACCAGTCCATATTGGCGCGGTATTTTTCGGGGGATGCAAAGAAGTCATCGATGGCCTTCCGATAGGTTCTGGCCACAGCAGCCACATACAGTGCCGTCTTCATCCGGCCCTCGATCTTCAGACTGTCGATTCCTGCCTCCACCAGCTCCGGGATGTGTCCGATCATACACAGGTCCTTGGAGTTGAAGATATAGGTTCCCCGCTCGTTTTCATAGACGGGAAGATATTCTCCCGGGCGCGTCTCCTCCACCACCGCATACTTCCAGCGGCAGGGGTGGGTGCAGGCACCGTGATTGGCGTCCCTTCCGGTAAAATAGCTGGACAGCAGGCAGCGTCCGGAATAGGAGATGCACATCGCGCCGTGGACAAAGCTCTCGATCTCCATCTCCGCGGGGATATGGTCTCTGATCTGGCTGATCTCCTGCAGGGAAAGCTCCCTGGCGGATACCACACGCTTTGCCCCCAGCTTCCACCAGAAGCGGTAGGTTTCATAGTTGGTGTTGTTCGCCTGCGTGGAAATATGGATCTCCACCCGGGGCCACACCTTCCTTGCGATGGAAAACATCCCCGGATCGGAAATGATCAGTGCATCCGGTTTTTCCGGCTGCATGTCGCGCAGCTCTTCAAAATACCGTTCGGCACCCTCCAGATCATAATTGTGGGCCAGAATATTGGCGGTGACATACACTTTTACCCCGTGGGCATGGGCGAACACGATTCCTTCCGCCATCTCCTCCATGGAGAAATTTTTGGCCTTGGCCCGTAGCCCAAAGGCTTCTCCGCCGATATATACCGCATCTGCGCCAAAAATCACCGCGGTCCTCAAAACCTCCAGACTGCTTGCCGGGATCAAAAGCTCCGGCTTACGTACTCTCGTCATCTGATTAC
>JAHBAA010000096.1 GCA_018385425.1 Acetatifactor sp. | reverse complement strand
CGCGTGCCTGCTCGATGAGATTGGCAAAGCGCTTGTTGCCCAACAGTTCGCTGGGGTTCGGCGGCACCGGGCCGGAGAAGACCATATCCATGTTCTTCACGTCGGTGATGCAGAGCACTTCCTCGAAGGAAGCCTTGCCCACCAGGTAGTTGGACAGGCCTAAGCGGACCTTGCCCTTCTTGTGGCGCTGTCTCATCACGGACTTGCGCAGGTCTCCGTCGAGAAGGAGTACCTTCTTGCCCATCTGGGCGTAGGATTTGGAAAGTTCAAAGGCGATGCTGCTCTTGCCCTCGTTAGGAGTACAGCTGGTGAGACAGATCACCTTGATGTTATCTCTGGAAAATTCGATGTTGGTACGGAGTGTCTTAAATGCTTCTTTGGTTCGAAAATCCAGCTCTGTATTTTTCAATTCGATGGACTGCATTTAAGCTTCCTCCTTTCCGGTAGTCTGGTTCTTGCCCGCGGGAACCGCGATGTCATCCACGTCCTCCAGGTCGTCGGTGGCGGTCTGGAAATCAGACTCGTAGCGGCTGGCGGTATAATCGCTCTTGCGTCTCTTTTTCTTCTTAGCCTTGTGGTGCTTCTCTTCTTCCTCGTTGATGATGGGGATCAGTGCCAGTGTGCTCAGTCCCAGGTACTTCTCCACGTCCTCTGCGGTCTTGATGGAGTCGTCCAGGAGATATTTCACCACAAAGAGCATAGCGCAGAGGATAAAACCTGCTGCTGCTCCCAGGAGGGTATTCTTCTTCACATTCGGAGACACGGGAGATGTGGGCAGGTTCGCCACATCCACCACATTGACTGCCTCTACGTCCATTACCTGGCGGATACGCTCTGCGCCCTGGTCGCGGACCTCGTCAGCCAGTTCTCTGGCAAGCTCCGGATCGGGATCCTTGACGCTGATCTCGATGATACGGGTATCGTTCAGGATGGATACCGCTACCTTGTTGGACAGTGCATTGTAGGTGCCTGTCAGGTTCAGGCTCTCCAACACGCTCTCCAATGCAGTTCTGGACTTGATCAGCTTGGCGTAGTCCTTGGTCAGCTGGGTGCTGACGGTCAGGTCGCTGGTGGTAAGATTGCCCTTATCATTCTTGTTCAGGATGTAGATGCTGGTCGTCGACTGATACTGGGGCGTCACCGCGAAGAGGGTGTAAGCCAGAGTCAGCGCCGCGCCTACCACCGTGCAGATCAGCAGGATCCACCATTTCTGCAGCAGGTAGATGATCAGGTCTTTCAAATCTATTTCGATCATGTCGTCTTGTACATTGGGATTCATGGGTATCTTCCTTTCTGGGTGTTTACTCGTAGAGAGCGGCTGCGTTCAGCAGATGCTCGCAGTAGTCTTCATTGTATTTCTTGCGCAGATATTTGGCACATTCCTTCATACGGGGTGCCCGGTGTCTGGAGCTGTGGGCATCGGAGCCGATCAGGTCTACCAGTCCGTTCTGGAGAAGGTATTTCACCGATTGCTTCACCTTAAAGCCGATGTTGCCGATGACGGAGCCTGCATTTACCTGGATCAGAGCGCCCATGGTGCGCAGCTCCTTCACCGCCTCGGCCTTCCTCTCCATCAGTGCGGGGTATCGCTCCACGTGAGCGATCACGGGGCGATAGTCCAGCGCCATGATCTCCCGGACTGCGTTCTTCGCATAGGTGCGATTCACGCCAGGATCAAATTCGATCAGGACGTAGCGGGTATCATTCATCGTGATGACTCTGCCCTCTTCGAACTCCTCTAAGATGTCTGAGCGGTAGTAATATTCGGTGCCCAGCAGAATCTCTATGTCGATCCCGGCCGCAGCGGCAGCTGTGCGAAGGTCAGACAGTCTCTTCTCCACCTTCTCCCGGTCGGGGCAGCCTTTGCCCGGCATATTGTGGGGCGTGGCGATCATCGTCCGGATCCCCTCGTCGCAGGCGATGCGAAGCATCTCCAGAGATTCCTCCATATTCTTCGATCCGTCGTCCAGCGCCGGAAGTATATGCGAATGTACGTCAACCATATCAAAAATGCTCCAATCTCGTGCCTGATCTCTATGATACCGGAACGTTTCTTGTCCCGCGAAGGGCTTTCTCTTGCACATGAAAGGGGACCACCACAAGATACTGTGCCCACGCTTCCATAGTCACTACAAATTATACAAAATTGTGATAAAGGTGTCAAGGAGGATTTGGAGAAAGTTGACGAAGAATTACATGGTTCTTTCGGTTATTTTCAACAATGAATTCGCAGATTTTGATGAATTCTTGCTGAGAAACCTTGTTTTTTGGGCAGATTTTGTCCGGTGTGCTTCGAAGCTGCCCGAGGGAATTGCCAGGAACTACCATTATATTTTGTTACAAAATGCAGACAATAGTACCAAGATAAGTTGCAGGCAAGGCATTTAGGACTGTGTGACAGGGTAAGTGCCGGTGCAAGGCACTTATCTTTGGATCATAGAGTGGTCAAGTCATTGGGTCAATCCCATTGACGCCAAAAAAACACATGGAGGTGAAAAAGAATGAACGGAAACAGAAGTAATAGAGTGGAAGTTCCCGAAGCTAAGGCAGCTATGGATCGTTTCAAAACTGAGGTAGCCAGCGAGCTGGGTGTAAACCTGAAGGATGGTTACAACGGTGATCTGACTTCTCGTGAGGCCGGTTCTATCGGCGGCGAGATGGTTCGCAGAATGATCAAGGCTCAGGAAGAGAGCATGAAGTAAGAAAAAGCTGCACAATAGCAGGAAGGCCGCCGGTCCGTATGGACGGCGGTCTTTTTGGGGAAGGGACGAGGGGATG
>JAHBAA010000094.1 GCA_018385425.1 Acetatifactor sp. | reverse complement strand
CGGTTTTGAAGGTACAAACCTTCAATGATCCTCAATAGCTCAGTCGGTAGAGCATTCGGCTGTTAACCGAAGTGTCGTAGGTTCGAGTCCTACTTGGGGAGTTCACATTGCTGTATGTGAATTGAAACGCCAAGGGATTTTGTTAGGACGGCTGGATCCGGTTGTATTTTACTTATGACTCGACAGAGAAGAGAATGTTTCACGTTAGGCTCCATGGTCAAGCGGTTAAGACATCGCCCTTTCACGGCGGTAACACGGGTTCGATTCCCGTTGGAGTCATTAGTATCTCCCGTAAGGGTATGCGGACCTTTAGCTCAGTTGGTTAGAGCAACCGGCTCATAACCGGTCGGTCCTGGGTTCGAGTCCCCGAAGGTCCATTTAATTTCATATTTTGGCCCAGTGGCTCAGTTGGTTAGAGCGTCGCCCTGTCACGGCGAAGGTCGTCGGTTCGAGTCCGATCTGGGTCGTATGGGGTCTTAGCTCAGCTGGGAGAGCATCTGCCTTACAAGCAGAGGGTCATAGGTTCGAGCCCTATAGGCCCCATTTTAATGCCCGTGAATGGCTAGTCAAATTTCGGTTTGACTGGTTTTTTTTGTGTGTGAGGGGATTGTTATGAATGATTTGACAACCGGATCGATCTATAGAAAGTTATTACTATTTGCTTTTCCCATTTTTCTGGGACAAATATTTCAACAGCTATACAATACGATTGATTCACTTATTGTAGGAAGATATCTTGGCGACCAGGCGCTTGCGGCAGTCAGTTCCTCCGGAAGTATGATTTTTTTGATGGTTGGATTGTTTCAAGGTGTTGCACTTGGAGCAGGCGTTATTATTTCGAAGGAATACGGAGCCAAAAATATCACGGCAATGAGACTTGCAATTCATACAGATGTAGCTTTTGGGCTTGTGGCAGGAATTGTGCTTACGATTCTCGGCGTGACGTTTACACCGTTTATCCTGCGGTGGATCCATACCCCGGCTGAAGTGCTTCCGGAATCAACTGTCTACTTCAGAGTGTATTTCTGCGGTGCTGTTTTTTCTATCATGTATAATATTTTCGTGGGTATACTGCAAGCGGTGGGAGACAGCAGACATCCGCTATATTATTTGATTTTTTCATCTGTATTAAACGTGGTACTGGATTTATTCTTTGTAGGAGTACTTCGATGGGGAGTTGGTTCGGCAGCACTCGCAACTGTCATTGCCCAAGTTGTAAGCGCTCTGCTTTGTCTCCGCAGATTATTACATGCGGAAGAACAATATCGATTGGTACTCCGGGAAATTAGGTTCCATAGAGGGAGCTTTTTCTCTATTATTCGTTTTGGCCTGCCTTCCGGTATACAGAATTCGGTGATTGGATTCGCCAACATTGTTGTACAGGCAAATATCAATGGATTTGGGCAATATGCTATGGCAGGGTGCGGTGCATACTTTAAGTTGGAGGGGTTTGCCTTTTTGCCAGTTACCTGCTTTGCACAGGGGCTATCAACCTTTGTCGGTCAGAATTTAGGTGCGAAACAATATTCGCGAGTAAAAAAGGGAGTACGGTTTGGTGTATTCTGCTCCATGTCATTGACAGAACTGATCGGCATCGTCTTTTGGCTCTTTGCTCCTGCATTGATTGCCATGTTCAGCAGCAATCCTCAAGTGGTCGAATTTGGTGTGAGACAGGCAAGAATTGAAACACTTTTTTATTGTATGCTGGCGTTGGCACACTGTATCGCAGGTATTTTGAGAGGATCCGGCAAAGCTATCGTTCCTATGGCGATCATGTTAAGCTTTTGGTGTGTTATCCGTGTGACATATATCACGATCATGCTTTCTTACGTCCACAGGATTGAAGTGGTATTCAGCGCATATCCTTTGACATGGTGTACCAGTTGTGTTGTCTTTGTGATATACTATCTGAAAGCTGATTGGATGCATTACTTCGAAAAAATTGAGAAAAAATATTAATTATAAAAATGTGAGCGTAATTGACCAATATTCACAAAATTTTGGAGATATTTGGGTTTGCGTTCTTTGTTGCTTTCAGTTACTATAATAAATAGCTGTATGAAAAGTGAGGGAAACAAATGAAAGAAATTAATCAGAAATTGTTGACAGGCGAACGAGCACTGTATGGGGAGCAGGATGCGAAGATTTCCTATTGTACTTTCGCAGATGGTGAGTCTCCCTTGAAGGAATGTTCTAATCTGATAGTTGATAACTGTCTGTTCCGATGGAAGTATCCCTTCTGGTACTGCAAAAATATTACAGTACAGAATTCCTCCTTGTTTGATATGGCAAGGGCGGGTATTTGGTATGTCGAGGACTTGATCGTGAAGAATACCGTGATAGAGGCACCAAAGAATTTCCGTAGAGTAAAGCGCGCATTGCTCCAGGACGTGACCTTTTCCAATGCAGCCGAAACACTCTGGAGCTGTGACGAGGTAGAATTAAAGAATGTAACGGCCAAGGGTGACTATTTTGCCATGAACAGCAGCAATATTACAGCAGAGAACTTTACCCTTGTCGGAAACTATAGCTTTGACGGAGGAAGAAATATTACGGTTCGCAATTCCAGGCTTCTCTCCAAGGATGCCTTCTGGAACTGTGAAAATGTTACGGTGTACGATTCCTTTATTTCCGGTGAGTATCTTGGATGGAATTCTAAGAATATTACGTTTGTGAATTGTACCATCGAGAGTTTGCAGGGAATGTGCTACATTGATAACCTGACCATGAAAAATTGCAGACTGATCAATACAACTCTCGCATTTGAACGATCAGAATGTGATGTGGAAATTATTGGAATGGTGGATAGTGTATTCAACCCGAAGCAGGGTTTGATCAAGGCAGAACGCATTGGTGAATTGATCATGGATGGAAGAAGGGTAAAGATAGATCAGACGAAGATCATCGCAGATGAGATCGAGACTACCTTTGACAGACCGGAGTGGGAGCGTAAGTAATTTTTTGAGGAGATAGGTCTATGTATGATTTTGATAAACTAACGAATCGATTCGGAACCGGATCTTTGAAATGGGACGTCAATGAGGGCCAACTGCCTATGTGGGTAGCGGATATGGATTTTGAGACTGCCCCCGAGATCATACAGGCTCTGCAGAAAAGGATCGAGCACGGTGTATTTGGTTATCAGAATGTGACGGATGACTGGTATCAGGCATATCAGAGCTGGTGGAACAGAAGACATCAGTTCAAGATAGAAAAGGATTGGCTGATCTTCTGCACAGGGGTGGTGCCGGCTATCTCCAGTATTGTCAGAAAAGTAACGACGGTTGGAGAGAATGTTCTGGTACAGACTCCGGTCTACAATATTTTCTTCAACTCGATCAGAAATAATGGGAGAAATATTTTAGAGAGCCCTTTGGTCTATGAACAGGGGGAATATCACATTGATTTTAAGGATTTAGAGGAGAAGCTGTCCAATCCCCAGACTTCGCTTTTTATTCTGTGCAATCCCCATAATCCCATAGGAAAGATTTGGGACCGAGAGACATTGGAAAAGATTGGAGAATTGTGTGACAGGTATCATGTGATCGTTGTTTCGGACGAGATTCATTGCGATCTGACAGATCCGGGATACGAGTATGTTCCTTTCGCCTCTGTTTCCGATCAGTGCAGAGAGAATAGTATAACGTGTATCGCACCTACGAAAACTTTTGGGATTCCCGGAATACAGACGGCGGCGGTTGTTGTTCCCAATCCTGTGCTCCGACATCGAGTGAATCGTGGACTGAATACGGATGAGGTTGCGGAACCGAACAATTTTGCGGTAGCTGCTGCTGTGGCTGCCTTTCAGCATGGAGATCAGTGGTTGACGGAGCTGAGAGAGTATCTCAGTCAAAATAAGCAGTATGTCAGAGACTATATCGGAGCGTACATACCTGAAATAAAGGTTGTTCCCTCCAATGCAACTTATCTTCTCTGGCTGGATTGCAGTGAACTGACTGACGATGCATGCGAACTTCAACGATTTATCGAAAAGCATAGCGGACTTGTTTTGACGGAAGGAGAGGAGTACGGTACGCCCGGCAGAAGATTCCTGCGCCTGAACCCAGCGTGTCCCAGGAGTCGTGTACAGGATGGAATGGAACGATTGAAGAACAGTGTTACTGCCTATAAAAATCTGAAATAAACAATAATTCTGCGAAGAAAGAAAAGCAGACCTTGTGAACCGATAGTTCATAAGGTCTGTTTTTTGACATTTTTCATTACTTCAAGAAGCCGTTGATGATCTGAGCCTCCGCTTCCTCTTCGCTTAAGCCTAAGGTCATCAGCTTGATGATCTGCTCGCCGGCAATCTTTCCGATGGCTGCTTCATGAATCAGTTCTGCGTCCAGACAGTTGGCAGTGATCTCCGGAATGGCACTGATGCGAGCCTGGTCCATAATGATTCCGTCACACTCCGAGTGCCCTGCGCACTGGTTGTTTCCGTTGATTTTGGACAGGAATAACTGGGAAGACTGATCTCTGGCAACAGAGCGGGAGATGATGTTCGCGCTGGAACCCAAACCATCCAAATCTACTTGGAAACTTGTTTCTGCTGTCTGGGTACCATGGGTCATTAATTTCTCCGTTACGATCAGTTTTGCCCCATCTGCAAGATGAGCAGTAGTGGATCGCTTTGTGGAGTCTACTCCTTTGATCTGGACAGTTTCCATTTCCATGAAACTGTTTTCGCCCAATTCAACCACGGTCTCGGGATTCATGATTCGCTCCCCTTTGCCGTCGCCGCTTCCGTAATGCTTTTCCACATACTTTACATGGGAATTTTTCCCGATAAAAAAGGAATGGATACCATC
>JAHBAA010000085.1 GCA_018385425.1 Acetatifactor sp. | reverse complement strand
GCCTTTACCACCTTCGTCCTCTCCAAGGAGCCGGATGCCATCTGGGACAAGGCCCTGCAGAAATACTTTCTGCAGAAGGGAATCGATTATGAGCTGCTGGAATAAGGCTAGGCAGAGTGCCCGATGAACCTGGTATTTTCCGAACGCCGGGACGCGGGGTGTATTACTTCAGACGAAGCAGCACTGCCGAATTTGCTCCGGGAAGCCGGGACGCGGGGGCTGTATCCTGCTGAAAAAACATGCTGCGTTTCCTACTCGGTTCGTGCGCCCTTTTCGCCTCCATTCGGGCAAACTCGCCTCGCTTCGCGTGGCTCAGACAGTGCCCTCGGTGGAGGCTGGCAGCACAAACCTCCTTACGGAAGCCTCGCAATGCTTTTTTCATGCAGGATACAGCCCCGCGTCCCGGATTTCAATAGGAAACTGCCTGTGCTGCTTCGTCAGAAGAAATGCAGCCCCCGCGTCCGGGCTTCCTTTCTTATTTTCGCATTCTGGGACGGAAGATCAGGCTGGCAAGGTACCCGAAGATCAGCGCCGCGCTGCTGCCCACTGCACCGGCTTTGAACCCGCCGGTAAACAATCCGATAAAGCCCTTCTCGTCCACCGCTTCCTTCACGCCCTTCATCAGGACATGTCCGAACCCCAGCAGGGGCACACTTCCGCCGGCACCTGCTATCTCCAGAAAAGGTTCATACCACCCCAGGAAGCTGATCACTGCTCCGGTCACCACCAAGAGCACCATGATCCGTCCCGGCATCAGCTTCGTCTTTTCCAGCAGGATCTGAACCAGTGCACAGATCCCTCCGCCGATCAAAAACGCATACAAATAGTCCGTCATCGCATCTCCTCTTTTCGAAAACTGTTTTCCAAGAGTATCTGCAATGACGGACCATTTTATACATCTTTTCAAAATAGATGGCCTATGGCTAAGACCGATTCTTTCCGATCCGGAACCACTTGGCCGGGAGCTGTACCAGGATCACCGCCGCAAATACCAGTGCGCAGCCGGCGATCTGTCTGCCCGTCATAGTCTGGTCTGTGGTCAGAAAACCGATCTTAAATGCGAGAAAGCCGGCGATGGTGGCAAACACCGACTCCAGACTTAAGAGCAGTGCTGCCACGGTGGGATTCACGCCCTCCTGTCCCACCAGCTGAAGGGTGTAGGCCACGCCGCAGCTCAGCACGCCGGCATACAGCAGTGCCCCCAGACCATCGCCCAGCTGGCGGAAGGTTGGATGCTCCCAGATCAGTGCACCGGTGGTGCAGACCAGTCCACAGATGGTAAACTGAATACAGGATACGATCACTCCGTCTGTCTTCACCGAAAAATGATCTGCCAGCATAATGTGGATGGCAAAGATCACTGCACATAAGAAAATCAGAATATCTCCGGTTCCCAGTCGAAAGCTTTCTGTCATGCATAGGAAATACATGCCAACGGCTGCCAGTATGGCACCGAACCACACCACCGCTGACACCTTCTTTTTCAGGAAAATACCGAAGATCGGCACAAAAACAATATACAGTGCGGTAATGAAACCGGCCTTTCCCACTGTGGTATATAGAATTCCAAACTGCTGCAGGGTGCTGGCGGAGGTCAACGCAATACCGCAGAGTATGCCGGCCAGTCCCGTCGCTTTCCAGTTCACGTTCCGTTCCTTCTTGTATCGTCCGGTGACGAGGATAAACAGGAGCAGCGAAAAAGCTCCGATCAGCGATCTGACACCGTTGAAGGTGAGGGGTTTCATATAATCCATTCCCTTGCTCTGGGAGACAAAGGCCAGTCCCCAGATCAATGCCGCCAGTAAGAGCAGCAGACTATGCTTTGTCTTCTTACTCATCTGAGGCCCGCCTTTCCGAGCTGCTCCACGATGGTCTCCACCACCTGTCTGAGCATTTTGTCTCTGCAGTCGATGATCATGTGTGCATACTTCTCATAGAGCGGCACTCTCTCCGCATACAGGTCCGATAAGGTCTGTCCCTCCCGAAGGGTCACGCCTCTGGCGCTCAAATCCCCCAGTCGTCCGGCGATCTCCTCAAAGGGAAGCTGCAGGTAGATGACCGTACCGATCTTTCTCAAGTGCTCCATGGCTTCTGCACCGTATACGGCACTTCCGCCGGTGGCGATGACGCTCCTCTTCAGATCAAGGGATGCATTCACATCGTTCTCTATTTTCCAAAACCCTTCGATGCCGTGTTCCTCGATCAGTTCATGGAGCAGCTTGCCGTAGGTGTCCTGAATCACCAGGTCTGAATCCACAAAGCGGTACCCCAGCTTCTTGGCCAGTACCACTCCCACCGTGCTTTTGCCTGCCCCCGGCATTCCAATTAGTACAATATTGCGGTTCATTTGTTTTCTCCCAACAAGGCAGGTATACAAGAGGATCCTCCTGCATACCTGCCTCTCTTATTTTCTCTGTTGTCTGCGTTTATTCCACGCTTGCGATCACTTCTACCTCACACAGAACATTTTTCGGTAGGGTCTTCACTGCCACGCAGCTTCTGGCAGGCTTTCCGGTAAAGTAACCTGCATACACTTCATTGAATGCTGCGAAGTCAGCCATATCTGCCAGAAAGCAGGAGGTCTTCACTACCTTATCATAGGTCGTGCCTGCCGCCTCCAACAGTGCACCGATATTCCTGCAGACAAGGTCTGTCTGCTCCCTGATATCGCTGCCCTCGATTTCTCCTGTGGCAGGATTGATGGGGATCTGTCCGGATGCAAACAGCATTCCGTTGCAGATGATTCCCTGAGAATAAGGTCCGATTGCGGCAGGTGCCTTTGTAGTTGAAATTATCTGTAACATATTCTTTCCTCCAAATCTATTTTGTATAATCTACTTCCGGTTCATCAAACTGTGCGGTGACATAGAACCCTCTGGAATTCTCCACCACCGCTGTCACAACTCCCTCCCTGCTTTTCAGTCGAAAACGGAAAGGAATATTGGCGGACATCGCAAGTGACGGGTCTATTGTATAATAATAATTGCTGGGAAGCAAACCCTCTGTCACAGTGATCTTATCGCCTGCCTGCAGGAGTCCTTCCCGCTCCATCTTAAACTCCAGTTTGCGCATATTGCCTCCTATTCCGCGATCTCGATCTGGCACATTCTCATGGTCTGAAGTGCCGCCCGGTGGCTGTCAGGTGTCACTCCCGCACAGCAGGCTGCATCCACGCGGATAGGCACCTCCGGAAAGGCTGCCTTCAAGAGCAGTGCATTGGAGACCACACAGATATCGGTGCAAAGTCCGATCAGTTCCAATTCAAATTCTTCATCTCCGGCCAGGCGTTTCACTGTCTCGGGCAATTCTAAGGAACCAAAGGAGGGTTTATTCAGAATGACTGCATCAGTCAACAGTTTCTGCAGTTCCTCACGGATCTCCCAGCCCTTCGTTCCTTCGATACAGTGCACTACAGGCAGGTGTCGGCCCTCCGAGGTCTCCGGATAGTTGGGCTGATGTGTATCTCTGGTAGCGATCACACAGTCACCGGGATACAGGCTGATCTTCTCTGCCGCCTTCGGCACAATTGCAACAGCTTCCTTGGTTCCCAGGGCCCCATCGATAAAATCATTCTGCATGTCGATCACAACTAATATCTTCTTCATACGTCCCCCTCTTTCTTCCGTCCTTCGTGATTCGGTCACTTCTCTCCTCAAGATAACTTCTACATTCTACACCAAATGCTGGCTCTGTGCAAGGAATCCTTACGATTTTTCTCAGGGCATTCCGAATACTTCCGCCCGCCTTCGTACAGTCCGAATACTTCCGCCCGCCTTCGTACAGCCCGAATACTTCCGCCCGCCTTCGTACAGTCCGGTATGCCTCAAATCCACCGGCTGCGTTTGCTGCTCGGTTCGCACGCCTTTTTCGTCCCCATTCGGGCAAACTCGCCCACTTTGTGGGCTCAGACAGTTGCCCTCGGTGGGGACTGGCAGTGCAAACCTCCCGACGCAAGCCTCGCAGGGTTGGAT
>JAHBAA010000032.1 GCA_018385425.1 Acetatifactor sp. | reverse complement strand
TGCCTTCTCCTCCGGGATCTGCTTGCTGGTCTTGACCACGAAGGTCTTGCCCGAATCGGATTTCTTGATCCTGACCTTATATTTGAAGTAGCCGTGCTTCTCGCAGTAGGCCAGGCTGTAGTAGTGCTTGCTGTTGGTGGAGAACCACTTCAGCTTCTTGCGCAGATTTCTGTGGCACAGATAGCATTTGGTGGAGGATACCTCCTTGTCGGCGAAGGCCTCGCTCTTGCTGTCAAATTCTCTGGAAATGTACTTGTGATAGGTGGGGAATTGCACCCGGATCTCCTGTTCTCTGGAGGCGGGGGCATGGAACAGATCGTAGGAGACGTACTGCATCACATCCGGGTACATCCTGGCGATGACCTGCAGGATCACTGCAGTATAGTAGGCGTCCCCGTAGGCCCTGTGAAAGGATTCCTCCTTGGGGATCTCCAGAAATTCTACGGCGTACTCCAAGGACTTCGCACCGGAGCCCTTGCCGAAGGATTTGCTGAACAGCTTCTGTACGTCCAGAAATGCCAGAGGCCTGTCTGACAGTGGTGTCATGTGATAGAAGCGCATGTTGCGCTGCAGTTCCGTCAGATCGGTGGTGCCCCAGGTGCAGAAGCACACCGGTTCCCCGTTTTCCCCGCTCCAATTCAGAAAAGCCGACGTCACCTCCGGGAAGTGCTCTTCCCCCTCCAGGTCGCTCATGGTCAGCTTTAACAGCTTCCTGGGGACGCGGTGCATCTGGTGATACACCTGCGGGCAGATCAATCGGCTGAATTCACCTTCCATCTCCATCTCACTGTTTAATTTCACGGCGCCGATCTCGATGATCTCAAAGGGCATCAAAGCAGTCTCCGGTTCCTCACCGGAGCTGCTCTGGTTCCATTCTAAGTCAAACACAATATAGTTCACTGGTCGTAACCCGCCCTTCGAATCTAAAATCCCATCAGCTGTGCAAGTAAAAAGCCGTTTCCCCGAAACTGCTTTTTAGTACGCTCTTCCCCAGTATACCATTTTTTTCGCAGGTTTTCCACAACAAACGCAAGTGCTTGCAAGATTTTCCTGTTCAAAGGGCATACAGCGGCTTGTCACGCTCAGTTTTTCCTTGATCTGATCCTCGCAGGCCTGGTCGCCGCACCACATTGCCTTCACAAATCCGGATTTCTCGGTGAAGAGTCTCTCGAACTCTTCCATGGTAGTAGCCACATAGGTGTGCTCCTCTCTGTGGGCTCTTGCTCTCTCCAGCATATCGGTCTGGATGGTCTCAAGCAGGGTCTCCACAGTGCTCTCCAGGGCATCCAGGGAGCATTCGATCTTCTCTCTGGTATCTCGGCGGACGATCATGCACTTGCCCTCCTCGATGTCTCTGGGTCCGATCTCCACACGGATGGGGTAGCCGCGCATCTCCGCCTCGGCGAACTTAAATCCGGGCGTCTTGTCGGAATCGTCTACCTTCACGCGGAAGTTCTTTGACAGCAGATCACGGAGCTCGTAAGCCTTCTCCAGCACGCCGGCCTTCTTCTGCATCACGGGTACGATGCACACCTGGTAAGGCGCTACCTTGGGAGGCAGTACCAATCCCTCGTTGTCGCCGTGTACCATGATGATGGCGCCGATCAGTCTGGTAGTCATGCCCCAGGAGGTCTGATAAACATATTTTAAGGTGTTGTCCTTGTCTGCAAACTGGATGCCGAAGGCCTTCGCAAAGCCATCGCCGAAGTTGTGGCTGGTGCCGGACTGGAGGGCTTTGCCGTCGTGCATCAGTGCCTCGATGGTATAGGTAGCCACTGCGCCTGCAAACTTCTCCTTGTCGGTCTTCTGACCTTTTACCACAGGGATCGCCAGTACCTCCTCACAGAACTGTGCATAGAGGTTCAGCATCTGGATGGTTCTTGCCTCTGCCTCCTCTGCAGTAGCGTGGGCGGTGTGGCCCTCCTGCCAGAGGAATTCTCTGGAGCGAAGGAAGGGTCTGGTCTCTTTCTCCCAGCGCACCACTGAACACCACTGGTTATAGACCTTGGGCAGGTCTCTGTAGGAATGTATGTCATTTTTGTAGAAATCACAGAACAGTGTCTCAGAGGTAGGTCTGACGCACATTCTCTCCTGCAGGGGCTGCAGACCGCCGTGGGTCACCCATGCCACCTCCGGTGCGAAGCCTTCCACATGGTCCTTCTCCTTCTGGAGCAGGGACTCGGGAATAAACATAGGCAGGTAAACATTCTCCACCCCTGTCTCCTTAAATCTTGCGTCCAGCTGCTTCTGGATCAGTTCCCAGATCGCATAACCGGCGGGCTTGATCACCATACAGCCCTTGACAGAGGTATAATCGATGAGCTCTGCCTTCTTCACCACGTCTGTGTACCACTGGGCGAAATCCACATCCATGGATGTGATCGCCTCCACCATTTTCTTTCCATCCTGTGCCATAGTTCTCTCTCCTTTTCTCTTTGCTCTGTAAGGTGGCGTCGGGTGGGGTGGGGGGATTGGGGGCCTTGGAGGTTTGTCGGGATTGGGGTCCTTGGCCTTGAGACCTGTATGTCTGCTTGCAGACACGCTTTCGCTTGGACTCGCACGCAGCGGTACCTAAGGCTGCAAAGTACGCAGCCTAAGTACCGGCGGCTCGCCGACAGTCTGCAACAGACACACAGGTCTCGGCTGGGACCCCAGCGGTTAGGACTCCATCCCGGCAAGTGACCAACAAAAAACGCCGGCCGCTTCCTTCCCAAAAAGGGACCGGAAGCTTCCGGCGGTACCACCCTGATTGACGTCATCTTACGTCCTGCTCTTTCACCCATAACGCAGGTTCTGCGCCGCACTTCACCGGAGGAAACCGGCTCGTGCGATGACTCCAAGGTAGGTTCCGAAGATTTCACAGAAGGGCTTCTCAGCGTACTGCCCTCTCTCTGGCTGCTTCTTTGCTTCGTACTGATCCTTTTCACAGTCTAATGCTATGACTGAAATTGTAGTGCAGGAAAGTACTTTTGTCAAGTCACAAGTTCCCGGAATGCTTGCAAATTCGGCAGTCAGACAGTAAAATGAGAGAAACGGCACAGAAAGGAGTACGACATGCAACGCATCATCGAATATCCCGTCACCGCGGCTGACAGCGGCAGAAAGATCAGTGAGTTCCTGCGGCAGCGGGGATACTCCGCCCAGACGCTGATCCGCCTGAAAAAGGACCCCCGGGGGATCTTAAAAAACGGTGTCTCCTCTTTCCAGAATGTCCGGCTGGAGGAGGGGGACAGTCTCACGGTGTGCATCTGTGAGGAGACCTCCTCGGAGCACATACCGCCGGTGGATCTGCCCCTGGATATTCTCTATGAGGACGAGGATCTCTGCGTGATCAACAAGCCCGCCGGCATGCCCATTCACCCCTCCCTGCACAACTACGAGAATTCTCTGGCCAACGGTCTGGCCTACTATTATGCCGTACAGGGAAAGCCCTTTGTCTTCCGCTGCATCAACCGGCTGGACCGGGATACCTCCGGGCTCACCGTTATCGCCAAGCACTATGTCAGTGCCGGAATTCTGTCCGAGATGGTGAGCACCCCGCCGAAGCGCCTGCACCGGGAGTATCTGGCCATCGCACGGGGGACGCTGCCCCACAGAGAGGGCACCATCCATGCGCCCATCGCCCGAACCGGCAGCTCCATCATCGAGCGGTGCGTGGATTTTGATGCCGGGGACGATGCCATCACCCACTACCGGGTCCTTGCGGAAAAAAACGGGTACAGTCTGCTCTCCCTTCAGCTGGAGACAGGCCGTACCCATCAGATTCGGGTTCATATGAAATATTTGGGATTCCCTTTGATCGGGGATTATCTGTACAATCCGGATATGGAGCGGATGACCAGACAGGCACTCCACTCCTACCGCCTGTCCTTTCCCCATCCCATCACGGGAGAGGTGCTCACCTTCACTGCGCCGCTTCCGTCGGACATGGCTGCTCTGTTCCCGGAGTACGGTGTCTAGGCCTTCGCGCCAGCACCTTCAGCGCCTTCTCTCCGATCAGGCACTCACCGTTTTCCTTCAGCAGAAATGCCTCTTTTTCCTCAGCGGAGTACAGGCTGGCGAATTCCAGCGCCTGGACACAGGTCATGCCGAACCGTTTGAAGGACGCACCGCCCTTGGTCAGCAGCAGGAAGAAATACTCACCCATCTTGTACAGGGAGCTCTCCACCCGAAGATTGGCCGGAAGCACTGAGGCAAAATCCATCACCCTGCCCACGGAAGCAAAGCAGAAGATGGCCAGATCCGGTCTGGGAACAGACTCCGTCCCTGCATCCTTTCCCTTCTCCCCGAGGGAGGCCGCTTCCACCGCCTTAACTTCTGACTGCTGTCCGCTCTTGGCCAGCTGAAACATTTCCTTCAGGTCCTTTAAGTAATCTGCAAACTGTCCGCTCAACATGGAACCCTCTGCATCCTTATCCGCAAAGGTCAGCACCACGCCCTGTTCGGGCACCACCATGATCTGCATCTCGATGGCAAACTGGGGCGGCTCATAGCCCACCTCCTCGCTTGCCTTCTTCATGATCTCCTGGACCAGCTCTCTGGCCTTCTCGGATCGGGTGACAAAATCGCTGTATTCCAGCTCATATTCTTTTAACTCTTCATTCGAAAGGAAGCACTTTACTGTCTTCTCATCAAGTCTCACAATTCTCATACAATATCACACGCCTCTCTGTCAGAGTCTATTATCGCAGATTTTTGCAGAAATGGCAATGGAAAAAGTTTCGGCCTTACTGGATTCCTCCGACAGCCTCTCCGTAGATTTCCTCCTGACGTCGGTAATAGATCTCATCCATCTGGTCGTAGTACTCAAAAACAGCGCTCTCCGAGTAGGCACGGGCCTGTTTCTCCATATACTGTCCATAATACTCCATGAACTCTTCCGGATCGTCGGAGCCATGCTTATAATCATTCATTTCCCGGAGGTATTCCTGACAATACATGAAAACACGCATTGTTTTCTCGGACTCAGATGCGTCCAGGTAGAGCCGGACCAGTCGATACTGCCAGGCATGGTACATTTCATGTAACGTCACCTCCAACACCTTGGAGGCCTCGCCCTCCCCCAAGAAGAGGCTGTCCATCACGACCTTCTTCTCCGTGTCATTGTATTGACCTAATGTATTCCCGTTCAAATCGCCGGTCTCAACACGAATGGGGTAATCGATGCCCCAATAGTTCCTCTCACAGTCACAGACCGCCTGAACCACCTCCAGCTTTTCCTTCACAGTCAGGGGCTCCCACATGTCATCGAAGCGTATCTTCGAGATCGTATCAAAACGATTGGAAAGGCTGTCGGGACTCTTCTTGTAGTTCATATCAAACCCCGCAACAGGAGTCTCTCTATAGGCATACGCCTTAAACTGACTTCCGTATTTCAGATGCAGGCGGCAGACAGGGATCGTCAGACAAACCGCCAGGAATGCAATGTACATCGATAAACTGTGATATAATCTCACCGCTCTCCTTCGAAAGATATAGGATCTTTTCATCTTTTCCGGCAGGGTTGAAAATCTTCTGCCGCCGGGATTCTCGTAGGAAAATAGTTCCAGATCATAATAGATATGTATGAAAATGGTAATGACGGAAGCTGCCATCGCAAACTTATAATAGGGATAATACGCAAGCATGGTGTAGAATCCGGTTCCCACCAGGGAATCCGCCACAGTGGCTTTGACAGACATACATTTCCGCCATCTGACAATGGTTCCCAGCAAAGAGAACCCGATCAGAAGGGCGTAAAAACACACCCGGGATGCCTTGACCGAAAGACTTCCGATGGGAAGAAAAATCCAGTCCATATAAAAACATCCGATCAGTATTCCCAAAAGAAGATGCCCGGTCAGGCACTCCAAAGGAGAAATGATTGATCGGTCTCTCATTCTGATTCGTCGTGCCATACCGGGCCTCCTCTCCTGTAAATTCAGATCATAGAAAGCGGGAATCCCTACTTTCTGTACATGGTTCCTCCGCACTCGCTGCACTTGATCTGATTAGAAAGTGTCAATACTCTGACTTCATATCCACACTTACTGCACTCAAACCAATCGGAATGAAACTGTCCCTTGGGAATCAT
>JAHBAA010000025.1 GCA_018385425.1 Acetatifactor sp. | reverse complement strand
GAAGCCACGATGCTTCGGTTCCCGTAAAAATCGGTCTGGCAGATGTAGAGTTCTCCGGATAATACGATACCGATAAAATCTGCCGGGTCTCCGGTCATCTTCAGATAGGTGTCCTTCCTGTACTGTCTGGTGTATGCTTCCAGATGTCGTAGCAAACCGGGGATTTCCGATTCCGGAATGCTTTGAAAGAGTGGATTATTGACCAGAATGGGTTTATTTTCCTGAAAAAATTGCTCCATAGGGCCTCCTTTTGTTGGAAAAGCAACAGAACTTTATGATTGATTATAGTATGATGGGTCCAGAAAGTAAAGAAGGAGGAGATTGGAAATGATTCGTAAGATCATTCGTATTGATGAAGAGAAATGTAATGGCTGCGGCGTCTGCGCGACGGCCTGCCATGAGGGTGCCATAGAGATGATAGATGGAAAGGCGAAGCTGGTGCGGGAGAATTTCTGCGATGGGTTCGGAGACTGTCTGCCGGGATGCCCCACAGGCGCCATCACCTTCGAAGAGCGGGAGGCACCTGCCTATGACGAGGAGGCGGTCAATCGGGCAAAGTCGGAGAAGGTGAAGGCAGAAGAGAAACGTATGCCTCACAGCGGCTGCCCCGGCAGCATGATGCGTCAGATGAATCGCGGAAAGAAATCGGAGGGTCCTTCACCGCAAAACGCAACCGCCCGGGAGTCTCAGCTGATGAACTGGCCGGTACAGATCAAGCTGGCACCGATCCAGGCCCCTTACTTTGAGGGAGCCAAGCTTCTGATTGCCGCTGATTGTGCGGCATATGCTTACGCCAATTTTCACGCAGAGTTCATGCGGGACAAGGTGACGGTCATCGGCTGCCCCAAGCTGGACAGTGTGGACTACAGCGAGAAGCTCACCGAAATCATTCGCCGCAACGAGATTCGTTCCATCACCATCGTTCGCATGGAGGTTCCCTGCTGCGGCGGCATAGAGCAAGCAGCCAAGAAGGCACTTCAGGCCAGCGGCAAATTCCTTCCCTGGCAGGTGGTCACCTTGTCCATCGACGGAAGGATTTTGGAGAGCTAGAGAGAAAGCGGGTGGGGAGGCGCCCCTGATCAAAACACCATAGACAAACCAATCAGAGCTGCGGCAAGTACCGGTATGGAGATCCGGATGCCGTAGCTTATGTATTTTCGGAAGGAAAACGCAATGCCCATACGATTCAGAATCCCCGCCCACATAATGCCTGCCAGAGCACCCAGAGGGGTGAAATAGGCACCCAAGTTGGAGCCGATGATGCTGGCGTAGGCAGCGGGGAGCTGATCCTCAACCGGAAGATATCTCACGATGGAGCTGAAGGCAACGGACATGGGGATATTGTTCATCACATTTGCGGTCAAGAAAGAGGCAATGCCGTATTTGAAGATGATGAAACGCTCTCCCAGGGCCTGGCTGATGAGTCTGGTCACATCGTACTGCTCCAACCCCAGAACCAGCAGAAACATGGACAGGACAAAGGGAATCAGCTCCCAGGGAGCTCTCACAAGGGTGTGCAGCAGCACACGATCTTTGATGCCCTTTTTGGCGGTATACAGGGTGACGCAGACAAACAGACTGACGGCGAAGCCCAGGGTAATGTACCACATCTCCAGATTCAGGTAGGAGGAAAGTACCAAGAGAAGGGTACAGGTGATCAGGTGGATCAGACCGATGAGGACCAACCCCCTGTTCCTCAGCTGAACAGGCTCTTCCTGAATCTGTAAGGGCATGGACAGCGGTTTTTTGAAAATCAGCAGCAGAAGTACAAAGGCCAAACCTCCGGCAAGCAGAGTGGGAAGCAGCATCCGGGCGGTATAGGCACCGAAGCTGATGCCATTGGAAGTGGCCAGGTAAATATTGGTGGGATTCCCGATGATCAGCATCATGCTCCAGGTATTGGCGGCCACGAATTCTCCAAACAGATAGGGCATGGGATCGATGCCGGCACGCTTGGAAAAATAGCAGATAAAGGGCGTAAAGGTCAGAATGATGATATCGTTGCTGGTAAATACGGTCAGAATGGAAACGATCAGAAACAACATGCAGAACAGCTTGCGCTGGCTGGTTCTCGCGGCCTTTAGGGAGATCCCGGCCACATAGGAAAAGAACCCCACTTCATCCAGATAGATGGACAGGGTGGTCATGGAAATAAACAAAGTGAGAATTTTCAAGGGGTTGATGCTGCCGGAGCTTGTCAGCCCCTTCCACATTTCCGAGACCGGCAGCAGGCGAAATAAGAGCAGAGCAATGCTTCCCACAACAGGTGCCGTCCAATAGAATATGTGAATCTGAACCTTTCCCACACGAATGGAGGGGTTGGTCAACACCGTGAGAATCAAAGCTGCACAAACAATCGCCGTAATCATACAAACAGAATACATTTTGATTTCCTCTTTCTGTCAAAATCTGTTATTATTATAGTACGATGTGGGAATATGTAAATCTTTTTTTGGTTGTCGGGGGGAGCAAGCATTGAAATCCATCTCAATCTACGCGATCACAAGAGAACAGAATACAGAAGCACTGCAGAAGCTGGAGTGGCACCTGTCCGGCAGAGCCAAGCCCATGAAGATCCGCTCCTGGGAGATGGATAGTCTGAAGGCTTTGGTGAGGAACCTGCAGCTTGCCATGGACAATGTGGCCGCTCTGCGTCTTTTCTATTCCTTTCAGATCCCCAGACTGGGCAAGGAGTTTGACTTACTCCAGATCAAGGAAGATCAGATCGTGAATATTGAACTGAAAAGCGGCGCCGTTTCCGATGAAGCCCTGCGCAAGCAGCTCCTTCAGAACCAATATTATCTGTCCATTCTGGGGAAGACCGTGAAATCCTACACCTATATCAGCAGTGAAGACAGACTGGTTCGGCTGACGAAAACCGGCAATCTGGCAGACGCTGCCTGGGAGCAGCTGGCTGGGAATCTGCAGGAGGAAAGTGCGGACTTTCGCGGCGATGCGGAGGAGCTTTTCCGGGCTGAACTGTATCTGATCTCTCCCATTACCGAACCGGAGCGCTTCCTGAATCGGGAATATTTTCTGACCGCCCAACAGAGAGATATCGAGAGACAGATACTCGGGAAAATGAAGGCAGCTTCCGGCGGAAGATTTTACTTCACGGGACTTTCCGGCACGGGGAAATCCCTTCTTCTGTATGATCTGGCGATGAAGCTTTCCTACAGACAGTCCGTCTGCATGATTCACTGCGGCGAAAATGGGGATCGGTGGAAGACGCTTCACAAGCGACTGCGACGCATCAACTATCTGTCCGACAGGGAACTGACCGGGGGTGATCCGGGTACCGGAGACTCGCCCCTTTGTCTGACCTCCTACAGTGCGATCCTGGTGGATGAGGCCCATCTTTTGACACCGGAGAAGCTGACGATTCTCCTGGAGGCGGCCGGTGACCTTCCTATCATCTTTTCCGGCGATCAGGAGGATATGATTGCACCGGAGGAGCTGCACAACAGTGCGACTCAGAGCCTTTTGCAGATTCCCGGGCTGCAGATCTTTCGCCTCACCAATCGGATCCGCACGAATGCGGAGCTTTCCACATTTATTCGAAATATGGTGAAGCTTCGCCCCGGCGGAAACAGAAGAGCATATCCCCATATTACAGTG
>JAHBAA010000024.1 GCA_018385425.1 Acetatifactor sp. | reverse complement strand
TTGCGCTATGAGCAATCACTCTCCGATAAATTTCTTTGTGTTCACCATCACATCCTGCAGGATCTCCAGATTGCGGAACACATCCTCTGTCTCCAGGGAATGATTACAGCCCTCATAGATTGTCAGGGGAATGGAGGCTTGCCGCGAACGTTTCACAATTTCCTCCACGTCGCTCCAGCCATCCTTGGTTCCGAGAAAGGCGATTGCGTTTTGCGGATGATTGTCATAGGTTAACTCCAGTGGAGTATATAACACGTGCTTTATGTTTGTCAGCTGATGCTTCTTAGCGTATGCCGTTGCCACAAAGGTTCCAACGCTTTTTGAGACAAAGAGGATATCCTCATACACACTCCAATCGATGGCGGAAAGCTGATTCTCTGTCCGACATAGCAGATCAGCGGCCAATTCAGCCATTTTGTTCCGGTTTCCACGTACTCCGTCCTTGTTCACATCCCCATAAGAAACATTGTAATATTCTATGTACCCGGCCTCATATGCCACATCCCTGCCATAGTATAGGAGTGGTTTGTCGATAGAATACCCTATCCCCGGGAAGAACACCGCCAAACTCTTCTTTTCCATCTATTCGTTCCTCTTTTCAAATTCATGGATATTAACCGCCAAATCGTACGCTCTCTTAGAAAACTCCAGGATTCTTCTCTCCCGGTTCTCATCATTTCCGTAGGCAAAACCATTGGTCAAAAACATTTTAGCATAGAATGCCACAAAAAAACAGGCCCGCTTCTATTCGTCCCATTCAAATGATCGGTTTGAGGCTTCTGCTCCGGCTGCAGCGTCATCATCTTGAAATGAAAAGAGAAGTATTGTAATATGTTAGCAAATGCTTGGGAAATTTAGAAAGAAGTGAAAAAATGAAAAAAGGGTTAGTATTGGAAGGCGGAGCTATGCGAGGAATGTTTACCGCCGGTGTAATAGATGTAATGATGGAAAACGGAATAGAATACGATGGCATAATCGGTGTGTCTGCCGGAGCTGCTTTCGGCTGTAACTACAAATCAAAACAAATCGGACGAGTCATTCGGTATAATATGAAGTTTTGCAATGACAAAAGGTATTCGGGAATCAGAAGTCTGCTGAAAACCGGAAACATCTATAATACAGAGTTTGCTTACGGTGAAGTACCTCTGAAACACGATGTATTTGATTTTGACACCTATCAAAATACTCCTATGGATTTTTATGTAGTCTGCACAGACATCGAAACGGGAGAAGCTGTGTACCACCTCTATGGCGGAAAAGATGACCACTGTTTCGATTGGATCAGAGCTTCTGCTTCCATGCCGCTGGTATCTCAAATTGTGGAAATAGACGGACAAAAGCTTCTTGACGGCGCAATCGCTGACTCTATCCCGGTGAAATTCTTTGAAACGCTCGGATATGATAAATCGATTGTGGTTCTCACCCAACCAGAGCATTACCAGAAAAAGAAGAATCGTCTTATGCCCCTTATACGGTTAAAGTACAAAAAGTATCCGAAGCTGGCAGAGACAATGGAGAGACGCCATCTGGTCTATAACCAGACGCTTGCATACATTGAAGAACAGGAAAAACTTGGTAAGCTATTCGTAATTCGTCCTCCTCACAAATTGCAGATTGGAAAGGTCGAAAAGAATCCAAACAAGCTGAAGGAAATCTACGACATCGGAAGAGAAACGGTTGCCCCACAGATCTCAGCAATCAAAGAATTTCTGAAAGCGTAAGCACAACGGGGATAATCAATCGTATTCGTCATATTACATCGAATTCTGCTAATATAGCAGAATTCAGCCCTCTCTGGTTCCAATCTTCCCCGGCTCTTATTTGTTTCCCTGTGCGCGCCTGCGGCATCACACACTTGCGGTGCAAGTCCCAGGCCTCCTACCGCTCTGCACAAAAAAGCTCCCACGCGTTTTGCACGCATGGGAGCTTTCAGTAAGCTCAGTTGCTTATTAGTTCTTATTTGCCTTCTCAGCCTTCAGAGCAGCAGTCAGAGCAGGAACGATCTTGTTCAGGTCGCCTACGATACCGTAGTCTGCTACATCGAAGATAGGAGCATCCTCATCCTTGTTGATTGCAACGATGATGTCGGACTCTTCCATACCGGCTACGTGCTGGATCGCACCGGAGATACCGATTGCGAAGTAGATCTGAGGACGAACGGTCTTACCGGTCTGACCTACCTGAAGGTCTCTGGGCATCCAACCGGAATCTACAACTGCACGAGAGCAGGAAACGGTTCCGCCAAGTACATCAGCAAGATCCTGAAGGATCTTGAAGTTCTCAGCGCTGCCGACTCCACGGCCACCGGATACCAGAACCTTTGCAGCCATGATATCAACAGTATCGGAAAGAGACTTCACTACTTCCTTGATGGTAACATACTTATTGTTGGGAGTGAATCCGGGATTGAACTCCTCCACTACAGCCTTAGCGCCAACGATGGGCTCAATTGCCTGCATAACGCCGGGACGAACGGTTGCCATCTGAGGACGGTTGTCGGGACAAGCGATGGTAGCGATGGTGTTGCCGCCGAATGCGGGACGGGTCATCAGCAGCTGATTGTGCTTCTGCTCCTGTCCGGGGATTGCTACGAGAGGGAAATCACCGATCTCCAGTACGGTACAGTCTGCAGTCAGACCGGTTGCCACTCTTGCGGAAACGGTAGGTCCAAGGTCACGACCGATTGCAGTAGCACCTACCAGTACGATCTCAGGCTTGTACTGGTTGATTACGGAAGCCAGAGCATGTGCATAAGGCTCAGTTCTGTATACTTCCAGCTCGGGATCGTCAACAACGATCACCTTGTCTGCGCCGTACTCAGCCAGCTTGTCAGCAAGGCCTTTTACCTGATATCCGATCAGAACTGCCACAACCTCGGTCTCCAGCTTTGCAGCAAGCTCCTTACCTTTGCCCAACAACTCAAATGCGATGCCGCTGATCTCGTTATCTACCTGCTGAGCAAAGACATATACGCCCTTGTATTCTTCTAAATTCATGGTTTAATCCTCCTACAATTAGATGATGTGCTTCTCTTTGAACTTACCGATCACGTATGCAACTGCATCCTCTGTTGAATCGGGAACGATCTTCTCGCCTGCACCTTTACGAACCTTATCGGATGCCTTAGCGATCTTGGTAGGAGATCCCTTCAGACCAAGGTTGCAATCCTCAACGTCCTTCAGATCAGCTCTGCCCCAGGTAGTGATCTCTGCTGCACAAGCATCGAAGATTCCGCCGGGAGTCATGTAACGAGGCTGATTCAACTCGGAAAGGGCGGTTACAAGACAAGGCATCTGAGCCTCTACTACATGATATCTGTCATCGTACAGTCTCTCAACAACCACCTTATCTCCCTCAACCTTGATAGCCTGAGCGTAGGAGATTACGGGAATTCCAAGATGCTCAGCGATCTGAGGACCAACCTGAGCGGTATCACCGTCGATAGCCTGACGACCGGTAATGATCAGGTCGTACTCCAGATTTCTCAGTGCGCCTGCAAGAGTGGTGGAGGTAGCCCAGGTATCAGCACCTCCGAGCACTCTGTCGGTTACAAGGATTGCCTTGTCTGCGCCCATTGCCAGAGCCTCGCGAAGAGCATCAGCAGCCTTGGGAAGACCCATGGTGATTACAGTAACCTCAGCGCCGAACTGATCCTTCAGTCTCAGTGCTGCTTCCAGACCTGCCTTGTCATCGGGGTTCATGATGGCAAGCATAGCGCCTCTGTCAAGAGTTCCGTCTGGATTAAATTTAACGCCACCCTTTGTATCGGGTACCTGCTTAATACAAACAACAATCTTCATTGTATTTATCTCCTTATTTTTTATTCAATCTAGCACGCTCCAACCTCGGCCGGAGCCTCGAAATTCTTCGAACCTCTCCGACTTACTTCAGCAGGTTTGCGGAGATAACCATTCTCTGAACCTCGCTGGTTCCCTCGTAGATCTCGGTGATCTTCGCATCACGCATCATACGCTCAACATCGTACTCTCTGATGTAACCGTAGCCACCGTGAAGCTGAACAGCCTTGGTAGTAACTTCCATAGCAACCTCTGCAGCGTACAGCTTAGCCATAGCAGCCTCTACAGAGTAGGAAATCTTAGGATTGCTCTTGTATTCATCCTTCTTGCGTGCAGCCTTGTATACAAGCATCTTGGCAGCCTCAACCTTGGTAGCCATATCAGCAAGCTGGAACTGAGTATTCTGGAATGCACCGATTGCACGGCCGAACTGCTTTCTCTCCTGAACATATGCGATGGTTGTCTCAAGAGCGCCCTCAGCAATACCGAGAGCCTGAGCAGCGATACCGATACGTCCGCCATCCAGAGTGTGCATAGCGATTGCAAAGCCCTTGCCCTTAGCACCCAGCAGGTTCTCCTTGGGGATACGGCAGTCTGTGAAGATCAGCTCGTAGGTGGATGAACCGCGGATACCCATCTTCTTCTCCTTGGTACCGAAGCTGAATCCGGGTGTGCCCTTCTCAACGATGAAAGCAGAGATCTCTTTCTGCATACGGCCGCGCTTCTCGATCTTACCGGTAACTGCGATGACGATATAAACATCTGCTTCCTTACCGTTGGTGATAAAGCACTTGGAACCGTTCAGAACCCACTCATCTCCGTCCAGAACAGCCTTGGTCTGCTGACCCTGTGCGTCAGTACCTGCGCCGGGCTCGGTCAGACCGAATGCACCGATCTTGCGGCCTGAAGCCAAATCAGGGATGTATTTCTTCTTCTGATCCTCTGTACCATAGGTAAGAATAGGATCGATGCAGAGAGAGGTGTGTGCGGAAACGATAACGCCTGTAGTACCGCAAACCTTGGAAAGCTCCTCTACACACATAGCGTAGGTCAGAATGTCACAGCCCTGTCCGCCGTACTCCTTGGGAACAGGAATGCCCATAAAGCCATACTTAGCCATCTTCTCAACAGTCTCCTTGGGGAAGCGCTCTTCCTCGTCAACTTCCTGTGCAAGAGGCTTTACTTCAGTCTCGGCGAACTCTTTGAAGAGCTGTCTCGCCATCTCATGCTGTTTGCTCAAAGTGAAATCCATGATTTTCATTTCCTCCATTTATTGTTTGTAATCTGACTTGCAAATTCGATTGCGGCTTTGTGCCGCCACGGTCATCCGCCCCGGCACAAAGCATTAGAAACTACTGTGCGTCTACAGGAGTCTTGGTGCGATCTGCGTTGTATACGTAGAAGCCCTTGCCGGTCTTGCAGCCAAGGTTGCCGCCGCGAACCATCTTGCGGATCAAAGGACAAGCGCGATACTTGCTGTCCTTGGTCTCTGCGTAGAGAACATCCATGATAGCCAGACAGATGTCCAGACCTACGAAGTCACCCAGCTCCAGGGGTCCCATAGGATGGTTTGCACCCAGCTTCATAGCAGCATCGATACCTGCGATATCGGAAACGCCCTCCATCTTGATGAAAGCTGCTTCGTTGATCATAGGGATCAGGATACGGTTTACAACGAAACCTGCTGCCTCGTTTACCTGAACGGGAGTCTTGCCGATCTCCTCGGAGATCTTCTTGATGGTGTCTACAGTCTCCTGAGGAGTGTTCACACCTGCAATTACCTCAACCAGCTTCATACGGTCAGCGGGGTTGAAGAAGTGCATACCGATCATAGGACGGGTCAGTCCGTTGCCGATCTCGGTGATGGAAAGGCTGGAGGTGTTGGAAGCGAAAATGCACTCGGGCTTGCAGATCTTGTCCAGCTCACCGAAGGTGGTCTTCTTTACTTCCATATTCTCAAATGCAGCTTCCACGATCAGATCGCAGTCTGCACACAGATCCTCTTTCAGACCGGGAGTGATCTTAGCAACGATAGCGTCAACTGCCTCCTGCGTCATTTTTCCTTTCTCAACAAGCTTAGCATAGCCCTTCTGGATCTTAGCCTTGCCGCCCTCAGCCCACTCCTGCTTGATATCGCAGAGAGCTACCTCGTAGCCTTCAACCTGAGCAAATGCCTTTGCAATGCCCTGTCCCATAGTACCGGCGCCAATAATACCTACCTTCATTGATAGTTCCTCCTTAATATAATTGTAGTGTGAATGTTTCTGCAGCGTCCCGCCGCGTGATTATCTGTTTACAAAGGGAGCCTTAACCTTCTCCTTGTTCTTGTCCAGGAAGAAAGCCATGCCATACTTCTGATCCTCTGTCTCGAAGCAATCGCCGAAGAGCTTCTCCTCGATCACGATCGCATCATCCATGTTTGCATCCAGACCGTCATTGATCGCCTTCTTGCAGTTGCGGACAGCGATAGGAGCGTTCTTGGCAATGCCTGCTGCCATCTTCTGTGCTGCAGCCAGCATCACTTCCTGAGCAGTCTTGACTACATTGCCCTCAGCGTCAACTTCAGCGGAGTAGATCTCGTTTACCAGACCGATTCTGTAAGCCTCAGCAGCCTTGATGTTGCGGGCAGTATAGATCATCTGCTTAGCGTAGCCTGCGCCAACCAGACGGGCAAGTCTCTGGGTACCGCCGAAACCGGGGGTAATTCCAAGACCAACCTCAGGCTGACCAAACACTGCGTTGTCAGAGCAGATTCTGATGTCACAGCTCATAGCGATCTCGCATCCGCCGCCGAGTGCGAATCCGTTGATCGCAGCGATCACAGGGATCGGGAAAGTCTCCAGCTTGCGGAATACATCGTTTCCCTTCTTGCCGAAAGCCTCGCCCTCAGCCTTGGTCAGGGTGCTCATCTCTCCGATATCTGCGCCGGCAACGAAGGACTTGGGGCCTGCGCCGGTGAGGATCAGGCAGCGAACGGTGTCCAGATCCACAGCGTCCAGTGTTGCATTCAGCTCGTCCAGAACCTGAGAATTCAGAGCGTTCAATGCTCTCTCACGGTTGATGGTGATGGTTGCGACATTGCCGCTTACCTCGTACAAAATGAAATCCATAGTGTTTTCTCCTTTTCGTCCGACCGATGACAGTCGGGTCTTCACTAAAATAAAGTGTTCTTTTTACACACCAAGGAGAATACCTCCGAAACCGGAAGTATTCTCCGTGTATTTCAATATGCTAAAGATTAGTCCTCAATCTTAACGATGGTAGAGCAACCCATACCACCGCCGATACACAGGGTAGCAAGACCGGTCTTCGCACCCTTCGCCTGCATCTCGTGAAGCAGCGTCACAAGGATACGGCATCCGGAAGCACCTACGGGATGTCCCAGAGCAATTGCACCACCGTTGGGGTTCAGCTGCTTGTCAACATCAATGCCCAGATCTCTTCCCACTGCGATAGACTGTGCGGCAAATGCCTCGTTAGCCTCGATGATGTCGAAATCTTCGATCTTCATGCCGACCTTGTCCATCACCTTCTTGGTGGAGTAAACAGGTCCGATACCCATCACCTCAGGACGGCAGCCTGCAAGTCCGCCTGCCACAAAGGTAGCCATAGGCTTCACGCCAAGCTCCTTCGCCTTCTCCTCGCTCATCACAACGATTGCAGCTGCACCGTCGTTGATGCCGGAAGCGTTGCCTGCGGTAACGAAACCGTCCTTGTTGATTGCGCGAAGCTTTGCAAGTGCTTCGATGGTAGTGCCGGGACGAGGGCCCTCATCCACCTTGAACTCAACCATCTCTTTCTTCTTCTTTACCATTACGGGAACGATCTCAGCGTCAAAAGCGCCGCTCTTCTGAGCTGCCTCAGCCTTCTGCTGGCTCTTCAGAGCGAACTCATCCAGTTCCTCACGGGTAATGCCCCACTCACGGCAGATGTTGTCTGCGGTCATGATCATATGATAATTGTTGAATGCATCCCACAGAGCATCGTTTACCATGGTATCAACCAGAGTACCGTTGTTCATTCTGTAACCGAAACGGCCCTGCATCATAGCGTAGGGAGCCATAGACATGTTCTCCATACCACCTGCAACAACGATGTCAGCGTCACCAGCCATGATCATCTGAGCAGCCTGGTTCACACAGTTCAGACCTGAACCACACACTACGTTCATGGTAACTGCGGGTACCTCGATGGGAAGGCCTGCCTTGATGGAAGCCTGACGAGCTACGTTCTGTCCCTGACCGGCCTGGATAACACAGCCCATGTATACCTGGTCAACCTGCTCAGGCTTTACACCAGCTCTGTTCAATGCCTCCTTGATTACGATTGCACCCAGCTCTGCAGCAGGGGTTGTGCTCAGGGAACCACCCATGGTTCCGATGGCAGTACGACATGCACCGGCTAATACTACTTTCTTTGCCATTTGTTTGTCCTCCATAAATGATTTTATTTTAATTGTTATTTTTTTATCATAACCTATTGCAAGTTTACCATAATCGGCTTTTTTTTGCAATCTCTTTCTCATAAAAAATTGATAAAAAAATAACAATATCTGTTTTCCAATCACTTTTACAGGTCGGAGACCGCTCTATTTTGTCCCCACCGTCCAAACTAAATGCGCTTCAGCCGTTCCAGAGCCTCCCCGAGAACACTTCTGGGGCAGGCAATGTTGATGCGCTGAAATCCGCTTCCGGTCTTTCCGAAGATCTCGCCGCTGTCCAGCCAAAGCCCTGCCTGGTACACGATCGCCTCATTGAGCTGGGCGTCCGTCAGTCCCTTTCCCCGAAAATCCAGCCATACCAGGTAGGTGCCCTCCGGCTCGATCAGCTTCACGTCCGGCAGGTATTGTCTCACAAACTCTCTCGTGAAGTCCAGATTTTCCCGAAGATATTCCAACAGGTGATCAAACCACTCCTCTCCCTTCTCATAGGCTGCCCTGCTTGCCACCAGCCCCATCACATTGGGCTGACTGTAACCGGCACAGTCGATCTTTCTGCGAAGCCTGTGCCTCAGGTCCGGGTTTTGGACGATGATATTGGAGATCTGCAGCCCCGCAAGGTTGAAGGTCTTGCTGGGTGCGGTGGCCACAATGCTAAAGTCCTCAAACCCTTCTTCCACGCTTGAGAATACCAGATGCTTTCCCCGGAAAACAAAATCGGAATGGATCTCATCGCTGAAAACGATCACACCGTGTCTTCTGCAGATCTGTCCAAGGGTTCTCAATTCCTCCCGTGTCCAGACTCTTCCCACCGGATTGTGCGGGCTGCACAGCAAAAACAGCTTCACATGTTCCCGCAGGATGGTCTCTTCGAAATTTTCAAAATCGATCTCATATCTGCCCTCTCTCAGCACAAGATCGCTGCTCACCACTCTTCTCCCATTGTCCCGGATCACCTCCGAAAAGGGGTAGTACACCGGCTGCTGGATCAATACTGCCTCTCCCTCTCTTGTGAATGCCTGCACCGCCATGGCAATGGCAAAAACTACCCCGGGAGTGCGAAGCACCCACTCTTCCTCGATCTGCCACTGATGGCGTCTGACAAGCCATCCCTGCAGGGCGCGAAAATACGCCTCCTGTCCGTCGCTGTATCCAAAGATGCCGTGCTCTGCCTGTCTGATCAGCGCCTCCTGCACATAGGAGGATGTGGGGAAATCCATATCCGCAACCCAAAGGGGCAAAATATCTTTCGGTCTCCCTCTTTTCACGGCGAAGTCATATTTCAGGCATTCCGTTCCGCGGCGGTCTACCACCCGGTCAAAATCCAGATTTTTCTCTCCCATGCAACGGCACCTCCTTACTTCCCGTTCAAAGCCTGATCCAGATCTGCAATGAGATCATCTGCGTTTTCAATTCCCACCGACAGCCGCAGCAGGGTATCGGTGATTCCCAGGCCTTCTCTGATCTCCTCCGGAACCTCCGCGTGGGTCTGACTCATGGGAAAGGTGATCAGCGTCTCCACACCGCCCAGACTCTCCGCAAAACGGATCAGCTTCACGGCTGACAGCACTTGTTTTACTGTTTCGAAGGAATCCACCCGGAAGGAGATCATTCCTCCGAAGCCCGTACATTGGCGCAGGATCAATTCCCTGTCCTTCCTGTCCTCCAGCCCGATATAGAAGACTTCCTGCACCTTCTTCTGGGTCTTCAGCCAGTGTGCGATGGCCAGTGCATTCTTCTGGTGCTGTTCCATCCGAAGGGCCAATGTCTTCATACCACGCAGCACCAGCCAGCTGTCCATGGGAGACAGGCCGGAACCGGTAGTCTTATAGATGTATTTCAGCCGTTCGGCGATGTCCCCGGCAGGCGTGATCACAAACCCGGACAGTACATCGTTATGTCCGCCCAGATACTTGGTTCCGCTGTGAATGACCACATCCGCACCAAGGGTCAGGGGCTTCTGAAAATAAGGAGATAAGAAGGTGTTGTCCACCAGCACCAGACAATGATGTTCCCTGGCAATGTCGGCGATAGCGGCAATGTCTGAAACCTTCATGGTTGGATTCTAGGGGCTCTCCAGAAAGACCGCTTTGGTCTCGGGTCGGAAGGAAGCCTTCACCTTCTCCAGGTCTGAGGTATCGATGCATTCTACTGTCACACCATGCTTTTTGCTCACTGCATTCCAGAGACGGAAGGTTCCGCCGTAGACATCGTCGGTCGCCAGAATGTGATCCCCGGGGGAGAACAGTTCCATCACCGCCGTAATGGCAGCCATTCCCGAGGCAAAGGCCAGACACTCCTCTCCTTCCTCCAGAAGAGCAACGGTCCGTTGCAGCGCATCTCTGGTAGGGTTCTGTACACGGGAATAGGCATAGCCGGTGCTCTCTCCCAGTGCAGGATGTTCAAATGTGGCGGACGCATAGATAGGAACACTCACGGCGCCGAAGGGGTTCCTCTCTGAGGTATCTCCCTGAACACATATGGTTTCACTTGCAAAGCTCATGCCTTCTCCCTCCTGATCGTTATGATAATTCCTTCGCCTTGTTTCTCGCCCAGTTTAAGCGCTCCACCGAAATATCCGCAGGCACGGTGCAATCCGCTCCAACCACAACGCCGACCTTGCCTACATCCTCGATCAGCTTTTCAACGTATGCTTCGATCTCTTCCTTGCTTCCCCGGTATAACACGCTGTCCTTTGTCTGATCAAAGCCGCCGATGACCGCTCTGCCTCCGAAGAGCTTCTTGCCCTCCTTCAGACCAAACTGCTCTGCGTGTACGGCCCAGTTGACCACCTTCACATCATAATCCTGATAGACGGACAGAATATTCTTATTGCCCTCATAGCCGCATACCTGTTCACCTCCGATCGAAGCTGGGTCAGGGGAGCGAAGAAGTTATAAAAGATCAGGATATCGTCTCCATAGATCTCCCGGTATCCCTTTGCCAGCTCCACGCTCTTTGCAAACCATTCATTGTCCTCCTCCAAGGGCTGTATCTTCTCCAGATCCTCCACCTTGCGGATACTCTTGAAATCGTAGGGAAGGAAGAAAAAGCCATCCGTCATGATCTTCACCAGATCCGGATCGAACTCCTCCTTGAAGGCTCTCGCTCCCGCCAGATTACGCTCCAAAAGTTCCGGGTGATTCAATCCGTCGTTCAGTTCATCCGGTCCCAGATAGTGATGGGTAAACAATACGGGGATCCTCTCCGCAGGTTCATTGTTGAATACTTTTTTCAATAACTCTTTCTTATCAGACATTGTTTTCTCCTCCTGACTTATTTCTCATTTCCTGCTCTGTCGTCTTTCTGTTCATCTGAGCTTATTGGTTCCGACATTGTTAACCCAGATATCGATCCTGTCCTCCCGTGCCGCTGCAGCCGCAAGCTTCTTTACATCCGCTTCCTTGCTGCAGTCTGCCGGCACTCCCCGGATATGTTCTTCTCCATACTTTTGGGAAAGTTCATAAACTGCTTTTTTCAGTCTCTCCTCATTTCTCGCGGCAATTGTGACATAAGCTCCTTCCTGCAAAAACAGTTCCGCGGCAGCATAGCCGATTCCCATGCTTCCTCCGGTCACAACCACATTCTTTCCTCTGATTCCTAACTCCATAGCTGCTCCTTAGATCGAATACTCATAGTCTTCTCTCAGAATCCTTCGCAGGAACTGTGCCGTTCTCTCATCCTTTGGTGCCTTGAAGAATTGTCTGGGAGAACCTTCCTCCACCACAACACCGCCATCCATGAAAACGATCCTGTTGGCCACATCCTGTGCAAAGCCCATCTCATGGGTGACTACGATCATGGTGGCGCCTTCCTTAGCCAGCTCCTTCATCACGTTCAAGACCTCTCCTACCAGCTCCGGATCCAGCGCAGAGGTGGGTTCATCGAAGAGGATCACCTCAGGATTCACTGCAATGGCTCTTGCGATGCCGACTCTCTGCTGCTGCCCGCCGGACAGCTGGGATGGATAAAAATCATATCTGTCTGAGAGTCCGACCTTATCCAGTGCCTTTTTGGCGATGGAAATGGCCTCCTCCTTTGGAATCTTTCTGGCAATGATCAGGCCCTCCGTCACATTCTGGAGCGCTGTCTTATTGGCAAACAGATTGTAGTTCTGAAAGACAAAGCTTGTCCTTTTCCGGATGGCTTTGATATCTGCTTTGGATGCATTCTTGAACTCGGTGTGGATCTCCCCGAAATCGATTGTCCCTTTGTCTGCCCTCTCCAGGAAGTTAATGCACCGAAGCAGGGTGGTCTTCCCGGATCCGCTGGGACCCAGAATGACAATGATATCGCCTTTCTCCACTTTGATGTCGACACCCTTGAGTATCTCATGGTCTCCAAATGATTTATGTACGTTCTTGATCTCCAGCATCTTAGGACTCCTCTCTACACTTTATGGTTGTTGTGGTTTCTTCCTCTCCCTGTCAGTTTGCCCTGATCAGGGGAGGAAGCTCCTCCTTTGACAATTCATCTGCCGCTTCCCGAACCCAGAAAAGCTTCTCGTCGATCACCTCAAAGGTGGGAAGGGAGCAGTCGGCGCCGATGATCAGTCTGTCTCTGCCTGCCTCCCGAATCAGTCTTCTGGTTTCTTCTCTGATCTCCTCCTTCGAGCCATGAATCAAAATGCTTTGGGACGTGTTGTTGAAGCCGCCGATCACTGCTTTTCCCTTGAACAGCTCCTTGCCCTTGCCCAGGGAAAGCTTCTCCACGCCCACAGCCCAGTTGACAGCCTTTACGGGATAGTCCTCATAATAGGAGAAGTCATTGGTCAGTCCGAATCCGCCGCACACATGGAGGATCGTAAGATCGTGTATGGCTGCTGCCGCCTCCAAAACCTCCTTTTCACCCGGAGCGATGAACTTCCGATAGGTGCTCTTATCGATCTTCTTGTAGTTTCTCACCGCGAAGAAGATTCCGTCGGCACCCGCCTCTTTCAAAACTCGCTCCGCAAACGTTCGAACATCCTTTGTAACCGTCTCCAGCGCATGGGTGATTGCCTCCGGTTCTCTCTCAAACAGTCCGGCGAGAAACTCATCCTGAAGCGCCGGCTTACCGAATTGAAACTGACTGTAGGCAATCAGGGAAAGGGGTGAGAAAATCGTATAGAAGTATGCCGCCTCTTCCTCCCCTGTGCCTGACTTGATCTGTCTGATCAGCTCCAGCTGCTCCTCAAACCAGGGATCCTGGGGATCGGAGGGCTGCAGATTTTTCAGTACATTTACATCCGAAGCATCCTTTCCCCGCAGGCTGGGAAGGGTAAAATAACCATCCGGCATAATCTTGACCAGATCCAGCTTCAGCTTGCGGGCAAACTCTATATGCTTCTCCACCGTCTGCCGGAACAGTCTTTCGTTGCCCAGCCCCTGCGGGAATTCCGAGGTCTTGCAAAAGTGATACCAGAAGCTCACCGGTACTCTGTCTGTCTTTTTTCCGTTAAAAACATCAATAATTATCTGTTTTGACATATCTTTTTTCTCCTATCTGAGGTCTATCCTCTGTCGTTACGGTTCTGCAGTCCCGTCAGCTCAGAACCAGTTTCTTGTAACCTGAGATCCGTCGTTCGATCAGCTGAAACAGGATCTGAACAATGGTACATACGATGATATAGATGAAGGCGATCACCAGGTAAGCTTCAATATAATTGTAGCCGTAGGCTGCCTTCATTTTTGCGATGGCCGTGATATCCTTCACGGACATCATAAAAGCCAGCGAGGTACTCTTTAGCAGGCTGATGGTGGTATTACAGATATTCGGCAGCGCCGCCACCATTGCCTGGGGCAGGATGATCCTGATATACGCCTGTTTTCTGCTCATTCCGATGCTTAGCGCCGCCTCCATCTGTCCCGGGTCAACCGAGAGATAGGCTGACCGGAACACTTCACACATCGCGGAGGAAAACAGAACGGAAAAGGTAATGATGACAAACACGCCCTTGCCCACATGATTCATATCGATTCCGAAGGTAAG
>JAHBAA010000017.1 GCA_018385425.1 Acetatifactor sp. | reverse complement strand
TCATCAATAGAATGGTAATTGTTTATACTTTTTTTAGACAAATATCTTGTTTGGTTTACACATTTTGTCTTCAGGTGTGATACACTGTATACGTATCATGGAGAAAAGGACGGAGTCCGGCTATGAAATTTAAGACAAGATTACTGATCATATTTATTTCGATTGCGGTATTACCGCTGGTCTTGACTACCATCGCATACATTGGTATCGGCAATGTACTGAACAACGGAGAAGGGGGAATCAGTACTCCGTTTCTCTCCGGCAATATGGCAGAGGTGGTGGAGGATGCCAATAACACGCTGGCCATATTGCAGGATCAGATCGATACGGATGTGACCCGTATGGAGGATGTGGAGTATCTGCGGGAGATCAACAAGCAGTACGGAAAGAGTTCTACGTATCTGCTGGTGAGAAAGGGTGATACGATCCTGTTCGCAGGGGATCGTGCTGCCGCAGAGATCATCTTTAAGCAGCTTCCTGCCTACGGGGCAGGTTCTGAGGATTATGGGCGATACTACGACAAGTACAGCAAGCTGGTGAAACAGCTGGACTTTACCTTTGCCGACGGCAGTGAGGGAAGCGCCTTTATCATCGCCAGGATCAGCAACCTGATCTCCAAGCATCTTCTCATAGACATGCTGGTGGCAATTATCATCATTCTGATCGGCATCAGTGTGCTGCTGACCAGGTCACTGCAGAAGGGTATTATCGAGCCGATCAACAAGCTGAATATTGCAATGCAGAAAATCAAGGAGGGGAACTTCGATTACTCCCTCACTTCTACGGAACAGAGTGAGATCGGTAGTCTGTACCGCAATTATGAGGACATGAGACTTCGGCTGAAGGAATCCACTCAGGAGGCCCGCCGCAGTGAGGAACAGAATCGGGAGATGATCAGCAACATCTCACATGATCTGAAGACGCCGATCACCGCGATCAAAGGCTATGCTTCCGGAATTATGGATGGTGTGGCAGATACACCGGAGAAGATCGACAAGTATGTGAGAACGATCCACAACAAGGCTAACGATATGGAGCGGCTGATCAATGAGCTGACCTATTACTCCAGAATCGATAACAATCGCATTCCCTACAACTTTCATCGGATCAATGTGGCAGATTATTTCGGCGACTGTATTGAGGAGGTGGGAATCGATCTGGAGCAGCGTAATATCAAGCTGAACTATATCAATACCACTCAGCCGGATACCATGGTCATTGCGGATCCCGAGCAGATGAAGAAGGTCATCAACAATATCATCAGCAACAGTGTAAAATATATGGACAAGCCAAACGGCCGAATCGATATCCTGATTCGGGATGAGGATGATTCGGTCTGCATCGAGATTGCGGATAACGGGCGGGGAATCGCCCAGAAGGATCTGGGAAAGATCTTTGAACGATTTTATCGGACAGATGCCTCCAGAAATTCTTCTCAGGGCGGCAGCGGCATCGGTCTTTCCATTGTGAAGAAGATCATTGAGGACCATGGCGGTTATATCTGGGCCACCGCAAAGGAAGGCGAAGGAACCTGTATGCACTTTGTTTTGCGCAAATATATCGAGTTAAATGATGCCAATAATTAGTATTTGGGAGGTGTTCTTGTGAGCAAGATTTTGATTATTGAAGACGAGGAGACAATTGCTGATCTGGAGAAGGATTATCTGGAGCTGTCCGATTTTGAGGTGGAAATCTGCAATACGGGAGATAAAGGGCTGAAGATGGCTCTGGAGAATGATGTTGATCTGATCATATTGGACCTGATGCTGCCCGGGATGGATGGCTTCGAGGTGTGCCGTCAGATCAGAGAGGCAAAGAATGTGCCCATTCTCATGGTTTCTGCGAGAAAGGATGACATTGACAAGATTCGCGGACTGGGTCTGGGCGCAGATGATTATATGACAAAGCCCTTCAGCCCCAGTGAGCTGGTGGCAAGGGTGAAGGCGCATCTGGCCAGATATGAGAGACTGGTAGGGATGAATGCCAAGCCGCAGAATGATATTGTGGAGATTCGAGGCATTCGTATCGACAAAACTGCCCGTCGTGTCTATGTAAACGGTGTGGAGAAGAACTTTACCACCAAGGAATTTGATCTGCTCACTTTCCTGGCGGAGAACCCGAACCACGTATTTACCAAGGATGAACTGTTCCGGGAGATCTGGGATATGGATTCCATCGGTGATATTGCCACAGTCACCGTGCATATCAAGAAGATCCGTGAGAAAATTGAGGAGGATAACTCAAACCCGAAATATATCGAGACGATCTGGGGAGTAGGTTACCGGTTCAGAGTATAACGCACGTGAAGGAGAAAGCGAATGCTTCCGCAGGAATTTTTGGACAGAATGAAGGAGACGCTGGGTGGAGAATATGAGGCTTTTTTGGCCTCCTATGATCAGCCGAAATACCAGGCGCTCCGATTGAATGCATTGAAGCGAGATGACCGGGGCAGACGGGCAGCTGCCTGTCTGGGGGAAGGGGGCTTGTTTGCACACCTGACTCCCGTTCCCTGGGCTGAAAACGGTTATTATTATGAGACCGGGGATCAACCCGGCAAGCACCCCTACCATGAGGCAGGGGTGTACTATATTCAGGAGCCCAGTGCGATGGCACCGGCGGAGCTTTTGGAGGTTAGTCCTGGAGACCGGGTGCTGGATCTGTGTGCGGCTCCCGGAGGGAAGAGTACCCAGCTGGCGGCAAAGCTTGACGGGAAGGGGTTTCTTCTGTGCAATGAGATCCATCCTGCCAGGGCAAAAATATTGTCTGAGAATATTGAGAGAATGGGCATCGGAAATGCCTGTGTGACCAATGAGACGCCGGCACATCTGGCAGAGGTTCTTCCGGTCTATTTCGACAAGATATTGGTGGATGCACCCTGCTCGGGAGAAGGAATGTTTCGCAAGAATGAGGCTGCCTGCGAGGAATGGAGTCCTGAGAATGTGCAGCTCTGTGCCGAGAGACAGCGGGAGATTCTGGATTGCGCCGCTTCTATGCTTCGCCCCGGAGGGAGGCTGGTGTACTCTACCTGTACCTTCTCTGAGGAGGAGGATGAGGGCAGTATCAGGAGATTCCTGACGGATCACCCGGATTTTACCCTGATTATCGAGAAAAGACTATGGCCTCACAAGGTGAAAGGAGAGGGGCACTATATGGCAGTCTGTTTGAAGGCCGGCGACCCGGAGAGCGGCGTCAGAGGAATGGCGCTGACCGGCAGCAACAAGCCGGTACCGGAGCGGGAGCTGGACCAGTTCTTTGCATTTTGTGAGGAGACTTTATCCTCAGATTGCGTGATCGGTGACAGAAAGGCACAGTATCTTCGGTTTGGGGACAACCTGTACCTTGCACCGGAGGGAATGCCCGGTCTGAAGGGACTCAAGGTGCTGCGTCCCGGACTCCATCTGGGCGAGCTGAAAAAGAATCGTTTTGAACCCTCCCATGCACTGGCACATTTCCTGTCCCCTGCTGACGTGCAGAATTCTGTATCGTATGAGAGCACAGAGAAAAGAATTGCGGACTATTTGAACGGACAGACTTTTTCCTATGAAGGGGAGAAGGGCTGGTATCTGGTCTGTGTGGACGGTTTTTCCCTGGGGTGGGGGAAGCTGGCCGGGAATGTGATGAAAAATCATTATCCCAAGGGACTGAGAGTGAATTTCTAAGTGATCCTTTCTCGCCCTATGCGTAACAGAAGGGGCCAGCGTGTCTGCAATCCGATGGGCAGGACGAAAAACGAAGGGACACATTTCCCAAGAGGGAGATAGATAGTTACAGGAAATCCGAGGAAGGGAGGAGCCTATGCGGACAGAGATTCTGTATGAGGATGAGGATGTGCTGGTGATACACAAGCCGGCAGGGCTGCCCACTCAGACCGCCAAGGTCGGACAGCCTGATGCGGTCAGCGAACTGAAAAATTATCTGGCAAAAAAAAGCGGCTCCAAGGGACAACCCTATCTGGGGATCATTCATCGTCTGGATCAGCCTGTGGAAGGACTTTTGGTATTCGCAAAGAATAAAAACGCAGCAGCGGCACTTACTTCTCAGCTTCAGAAGAAATCGGAAGGGTTGAATAAACAGTATCAGGCCATCGTCTGTGGAAAACTTCCCGCAGAGGAAGGGACCCTTGTGGATTATCTGTATGAAGGTGCAGGGAAAAAGGCTGAGATCGTATCCGAAGCGGAGGCGGGAGAGAAGAATGCAAAGCGGGCTGAACTGAGGTATAAAGTGATTCGGGAACTCTCTGAAGAAACGACCTTGGTGGACATCGAGCTGATGACCGGCAGATTTCATCAGATCCGAGCACAGATGGCCCATGCGGGGGTACCTCTCCTGGGGGATCGGAAATATGGCACAGCACAGTCTGACCGGTGTACTTCAGCGTCAGGTGCGCGAAACGTTGCGCTCTGTGCAGACAGACTTTCCTTTCAGCATCCGAAAACAGGGAAGAAAATGGATTTTATTGTCAAACCCAACTTTCCGGTTTGACCGATATTTTTGACAAAAGCAACCATACTAATCACAGAGTGAGTGCAGAAATGGCACGCAGGAAGGGTGATTGGATATGGGGAAACAAATCTGGAATCATAGTATCTTCAGACTGCTTCTTCTGACGGGGGCAGTCTATTTTTTTCTGAAATTTATCGCACCGTTGGCGGCTCCTTTTCTGCTGGCTTTGATTTTTGTGTCAATGCTTGGCCCTGCCCTGAAGAAAGTTCAGCAAAAAACGCATTTCCCCAGACAAGTCGGAGTCTGTCTCCTGCTGGTGATCGGTGTGGGGATTCTGGCGTTTCTTGCATGGATTCTCTTGTCGTGGCTATTGAGCAGTCTTCCGAATCTGATGGGAAATCTAGGGTCGGTGGAAGAAGCTATGAGAAGAATGGTGGATGCTGTGTGTGATTTTCTGAACGATTATTTTCAGATGAACATATTTTACTTGAAAGAGACCCTATTATCCGATATAACTGAAGGTGTAAGATATTTTGAGGAGCGTCTGATGCCGGGAGTATTATCCAGATCCTGGAACTATCTGAAGGGACTTGCTTCTCTGGGTGCCTTTCTGGTGGTGTTTGTGATTGCTGCCGTATTGCTTGCAAAGGATTATGACAGCCTGATGAATCGATTGCTGGAAAGGGAAGACTGTGTACTGCCGCTTCTCATTACTTGCAGAGTGGTGCGGTATCTTGCAACCTTTGTCAAAGCGCAGCTGACGATCATGTCATTGATCGGTGGAGTACTGGCCCTGTCATTGTGGATCACCGGGGTGAAAAACGGCATCCTCTGGGGAATCCTTGCTGGTGTGTTGGATGCTCTGCCGTTTGTTGGGACAGGAGTAGTGCTGCTGCCTTTGAGTATCAGTCTGTTCGTCAGAAAACAGGCCCTGGCAGGCATGGTATGTATCATTCTGTATGTGGTCTGCATCATTATCAGGGAGTTTCTGGAACCGAAACTGATCGGAAAGCAAATGGGCGTCCCGCCGGTGGCCATCTTGGTTTCCATTTATGCGGGCGTGAAATTGTTTGGCGTGTGGGGAATCCTGGCAGGCCCCTTGGGATTTATGATCGTGTATGAGACCAACCGCAGTCTGGAACGGATGAAGGACGGCGGAACGGATCTGTCATTGTGAGGGAGGAAGAAAGAATGAAGTTCAGAAAAGTAGCGGTTGTTTTGTTGTCCGCTCTGTTGGTCGGACTGGCCGGATGCGGACAAGAGGAAGGTGTGACAAGAGTATCTACGGAGAGCAGCGTTTCCTCAGAGCAAATGTCATCAGAGATGCAGGAATCGTCTGAAGCGTCTGATTCCGCTGAGGCATCCGATACAACAGGAACGGTTGAGCAGAACGGACAGGAGGGGTGGACCTCTGACGATCGGGATGCATTGGATCTGTTGGGGGTACTCAGCGAGAGAAAGCATCTGAATCAGTGGGATGATTCACTGGGCGAATACGGTATGGAT
>JAHBAA010000177.1 GCA_018385425.1 Acetatifactor sp. | reverse complement strand
ATCATGAATGGGAAGGATGAAGAAGGGTATGAACTTCTGATGCGTGATATCGATGCCATTGCAAAGCAGCTTCTTATCCTGCAGGATGCCGGAGTTCCCGTACTGTGGAGACCTCTCCATGAGGCAAGCGGCGGATGGTTCTGGTGGGGAGACAGCGGTGCGGAAGCATATATTCAGCTATACAGACTGCTCTACGATAAACTGACCAATGAATACCAATTGAACAATCTGATCTGGGTATGGAATGGTCAGAACAAAGACTGGTACCCCGGTGATGAGTATGTGGATATCATCGGTGAAGACATTTATCCCGGTGAGAAGGTCTACACTTCACAGGTGAATAAATATCTGGAGGCAAGCGCTTATACCGACAGGAAAAAGATGGTGGTGCTGTCTGAAAACGGATGCCTGTTTGATCCTGCCCTTGCCGTACGCGACGGTGCAATGTGGGGATTCTGGTGTACCTGGGGCGGAGAATTTGTTGCAAAGCCTTCGGCCATCTATGCATACAGTGATCAATATACGGAGGAGTCCGCGTTGATACAGTTTTATGAGAATGAGGCAGTGATCACACTGGATGAGATTCCTGACCTGACCCAGTATCCCATTCGAGAAGAACTGCAAAAATAAGAGGATATTGAGAATCAATGAAAAAGTCGGATGGTTTTTTGGCCTATGACGGCAGAATCGTTGGGTTCGCCAACAAGATGGGAGAAATAATTCTTCTGAACATAGTTTTTTTATTGAGCTGTCTGCCGATTCTTACCGCAGGGTCGGCGATGACTTCGCTCTATTATGCAGTCGTGAAGAGCGTCCGGCGGGAGAGAGGATACCCTGTCAGAGAATTTTTCCGCTCTATGAAAAGAACTTTTACAAAGGGAATCGCCATGACGTTTTTCCTGATACTTTGGGTGTCTGCTCTTGTATGGGGAATTACACGGTGGGGGACAGTGACCGGGGAATGGACACCGCAGGCAGTACTGTATGGTTTTTTGCTGCTGCTGTGTGTTTGTGTGATGCTGTATCTGTTTCCTGTGTTTTCCAGATTTGAGATGAGACTTATTGGAATCGTGAAGCTTTCGTTTGTGATGAGCATTCGGTTTTTCCCGATCACGCTAGCGGTTCTTTTGGGGACTGCGGCTGTGGGGTGGCTTCTGATCTTTGTACTGCCTTTCCCTTGCATTTTCTTTGTCCCGGGTGTCTGGTGCCTGGCGTTAAGTTTCCCTATGGAAAAGGTATTGCACACCTATATGCCGAAGGCTGCTCCGGGAGAAGAGGAGTGGTATGATGAAAAACAGGTTATGCGCGATGAAAATCAGCGCGGAAATGGGGAGGAATATGAAGCATAAAAAGTGGTTCAAAAAAGTGATTTCATCGATCGTTGTTTTGCTGTTGACGGTAGTCCTTCTGCCTTGGGCAGAATTCCGTACATGGGCAAAAACGGATTACAGTATGGATGATTACGATGAGGTTGTCAGCACCTATTCCATAGATCAGTCTATTCTCGGTTACAACGATTACCTGAAGCAGTTTCAGGAGTCCTATCCTGAGACGACGCTTCATATCGGTGTGGATCAGATTGCGAGATATGATGAGAATGATCGGGCGGCGGATCCGACATTTTATTCTGATTATGAGGGAATGTCCGGGAAGAGCGTTTATACCACAGAAAATTCTCTGATCGAATTCGAGTTTCAGATAGAAGAAGAAGGCTTCTACGATATGTCTTTTGTTTATTATCCTGTTGCAGGAAAGAATTCAGACATCGAGAGAAGTATCTTTATTGACGGAAAGCTTCCCTACAGAGAGATGGCTGCCATCGATTTCTATCGTATCTGGAAATTTGATGTCATGTACAGCGGGACTGACAAAAGCGGCTCTGTTGCCTACAACTGGGAAAAGGATAATCAGGGAAATGACATTCGTCCTACGATGATGGAAGTCCCTGAGTGGATCACAGGATATGTATATGACAGTGAAGGATATGTAACTGCACCATTGGCAGTCTATCTGACAAAGGGAACCCATACCATTACAGTGCTTTCTCTGAGAGAGCCCATGTTGATTCATGAGATTGTATTGGGAAATGCCAAGGTAGCGGAGAGCTACGAGGACAGAAAGAAGGAGTGGGATGCATCAGGTGCGGCGGCTGCAAGCGGTCAATGTATTGTGATCGAAGGCGAGAATGCTACAAGAACTTCTTCACAGATGCTTTATCCGATTCAGGATCAGTCTTCTCCTTCCGTATCTCCTTCCAGTGCCAAAGAATTGCTGAACAATACCATCGGCGGGAATTCCTGGCGTTATGTGGGACAATGGATCGAGTGGGATTTTGATATCGCTGAATCCGGATACTATCATATTTCTCTCTACGACTGTCAGAATTTCGTGAGAGGCATCTATGTATCGAGAAGGATTACCATTGACGGTGAGGTGCCCTTCCGGGAGATGGAGGACTACGGATTTTCTTATGCACAGAGCTGGAGAGAGGATACGTTATCAGATGAAAACGGAGTCCCTTATGAGTTTTATCTGGAGGCCGGACACCATACGATCCGCATGGAAGCGGTTCTCGGTGATTTCTCCGAGATCATCAGCGAAGTGCAGCGCTGTGTTCAGCAGCTCAACAGCATCTACCGTGAGGTCATCAAGATCACGGGAGTATCACCCGATACCTACCGCGACTATCAGCTGGAGTCTTCACTTCCCAATCTGCATGGAGAACTTGTTGCAGTCCGGGATCGCTTATCAGGTGCTGTCAATAGGATGGAGGTTCTGGCAGGCAGGAATTCGGATAAGCTGACCGTTCTCCTGACCATGCGGGATCAGCTGGATGAACTGATCGAGGACGGAGAATATTTTGTGCGGGTGATCGGATCCTATAAGATCAACGTCAGGGCATGCGGAAACTGGGTGAGCCAGGTGACAGAACAGCCGCTTGCCATCGATCGGATCATGATTACTTCTCCTGATGTCAAAGCGGAGCTTGAGAATACCTCTCTGCTCAGTAAGATCGGATATGAGTGTAAGAGACTTTTCTATTCCTTTATCATTGACTACAACCAGATCGGAAATGTAATCGAGAATGACAGAGCCGAGGATACCACGATCACTCTCTGGATCGGATCCGGACGTGATCAGGCGAACATCATCAAGAAGATGATCGATGAAGGCTTTACCAATCGTTTTGGAGTAAACGTGAATGTGCAGCTTGTCGATATGAATACCCTGCTTCGCGCCGAGCTTGCCGGGGAAGGACCCGATGTAGCGATTCAGGTGGCGAATACGAACGGTATCGCAGGGGCAGTTCTGAACACAGGCAACGATACTCCGGTGAACTACGGTATCCGAAATGCAGTGTTAGATCTGACGCAGTTTGCCGATCTGGATGAGGTGAGGAAACGATTCGCTCCGGCGGCAATGGTACCTTTTGAATTCGACGGTGCTACCTATGCGCTTCCGGAGACGACTACCTTCCCGGTGATGTTTTACCGTAAGGATATTCTGGCTGAGATCGGATTGTCTGTTCCTGAGACCTGGGATGACGTAAAGGTTGCCATGGCTGTGCTGTCGCAGAATCAGATGGAGTTTGGCATGCTCCCCAGCGAACAGATCTTTGCAATGCTTTTGTATCAGAACGGCGGAGAATACTATTCAGAAGGCGGGGACAGATCTGCATTGGATTCGGATGTTGCTGTCAATACCTTTAAGGAGTACTGCGAGTTTTATACGGATTATAAGCTGGACAAGGAAACCAGTGTGGAAGAGAGATTTCGAACCGGTGAATGCCCGATCATCATTGCAGATTACACAACCTATAACAACCTTGTTGTGTCTGCACCGGATATTGCAGGACTTTGGGATTTCGCACCTGTTCCCGGAACGGTACAGCCGGATGGCTCTGTTGACCACAGCACAGGGTGTACCGGACTTGCCAGCATTATTATGGCTGATACGGAGTATCCGGATGCCTGCTGGGAGTTCCTGAAATGGTGGACCTCTGCCGAAGTTCAGACACAGTACGGAAGAGAGATGGAGAGTCTGATGGGATCGGCAGCACGTGTTCCTACCGCTAATCTGGAGGCGTTTTCCAATATGCCCTGGCCCATTGATGATTTCGAGGCGCTGGAGAAAGCCTTTGAATGGGTGAAGGGAATTCCTCAGGTGCCCGGGGGATATTACTCCTGGCGTAATGTCAACAATGCGTTCTATACCGTGACTACGGAAACAGATACTGCTTCACCCAGAGAGGAACTGATGGACAAGGTGATCTATATCAACGCGGAAATAGATTACAAGCGGGAGGAACTTGGACTTCCCCTTGCCGGAAACTAATTGAGGAGGAAATGAAGATGGCAGTAGAACAACAGATCTCCGCAGAAGCCATGGAGATTGCAGCCAAGCAGAAGAAACTTGGCTATCAGATCAAGCGCAGTCGTGTTTCCTATGCGATGCTGGCGCCGTATTTCATTCTGTTTTTCCTGTTTACGGTACTTCCGGTTGTGATATCCATTATTCTAAGCTTCTCATATTTCAATATGCTGGAGATGCCCACGTTTGTCGGCTGGAAAAACTATATCAAATTGTTTTTAGAGGATGATATCTTCAGGATCGCGCTGAAAAATACTTTGTTGTTTGCAGTGATTACAGGTCCGCTGAGTTATATCCTGTGTCTTTTGTTTGCCTGGATCATCAATGAATTTTCCGGTAAACTGAGAGCATTTCTGACTTTGATCTTCTATGCCCCCAGTATCTGCGGAAATGCATATATGGTTTGGAACCTGATTCTGACTGGTGACAGATACGGATATTTGAACGGTATCCTGATCAAACTGGGGATCCTGGACGAGGCGATCCTCTGGATGAAGACCGAGAAGTATGTGCTGCCGGTTCTGATAGTAGTGCAGCTGTGGCTTTCACTGGGTACCGGTTTCCTGTCCTTTATCGCAGGTCTCCAGACAGTGGACAAGAGCCTGTATGAGGCGGCAGCGCTGGACGGTGTCAAAAACAGATGGCAGGAGCTGTGGTATGTGACATTGCCTGCCATGAAACCTCAGTTGATGTTCGGTGCAGTGATGCAGATCACACAGTCCTTTGCCGTAGCCGATATTTCGATCCAGCTTGCGGGTAATCCGTCAGTGAACTATGCAGGCGCTACCGTGGTGACACACCTTCTGGATTACGGCTCCACACGTTTTGAGATGGGTTATGCGTCGGCAATCGCAACGGTATTGTTTTTACTGATGATCGGTACCAACAAGTTAGTGCAGAAGATGCTAAGGAGGGTTGGCGAATAATGAGCAAAGAAAAAAAGCTTTTTCACAGAAAGCCGAAGGCAAAAAAGCTGAATCGTTCCGTAGCGGGAAACGGACTGTTGTTCGGACTGATGTTTATCTGCGGCATTTTTATGGCGCTGCCCCTGGTCATGATCGTAAACAATGCATTGAAGCCTTTGGATGAGATCTTTCAGTTTCCTCCGAAGATATTTGTACGAAACCCTACACTGGAGAATTTCTCCGACTTGTTTGTATTGATGAATAACTCCTGGGTGCCTTTTTCCAGATATATACTCAATACACTGATTATTACCGGCGGAGGAATGGTGGGACATGTTATCTGTGCATCACTTGCGGCATATCCTCTTGCCAAGCATAAGTTTCCGGGAAAAAATATTCTGTTCAGCATGGTGGTGCTCTCCATGATGTTTTCCTGGACAGTCACCCAGATACCCCAGTATCTGATCATCAGCTGGTTACATATCAACAATACATATGCTGCTTTGATTTTGCCTGCGTTCTCTTTTGGTATGGGTCTTTATCTGATGAAGCAGTTTATGGAGCAGCTGCCGGATTCTCTGATGGAGTCGGCAAGACTGGATGGTGCGTCGGAGTGGAAGATCTTCTGGTCCATTGTGATGCCGAATGTAAAGCCGGCATGGCTGACGCTCGCAATCTTCCAGTTCCAGCAGATGTGGGGCAATACAGGCAGTCTGTTTCTGAGAAATGAGGAATTAAAGCCTCTTCAGTATGCATTACAGCAGATTACGGCAGGCGGAACGGCCAGAGCCGGTGCGGCTGCAGCAGTGACCTTCATTGTGGCTGCGGTCCCGATCGCTTTTTTCCTGATCTGCCAGAGCAATGTAATTGAGACCATGACGACCTCAGGTATGAAGGATTGATGGGAGGCAGAACATGAAAAGAACAAAAAAAATAATCGGTGCAGTCGGATTTGCGATTGCCTTCCTGTTCTCCTCGCTTATTCCCAGTGAAGTTGTACGGGCGGAGGAATTGCCCTACGATACCTACAATTACAACTATCGCGAGAATGTTGTGATCACCCCGGCAGCATATGTTCCGGCAGGAAGTGTCACCGGTCAGGATGTAGGTACCTCAGGCTTTAATGAGCCGCAGGACTTTTGTAAGGCAGCCGACGGAAAGATCTATATTGCAGACACGAAAAATAACAGAATAGTTGTGCTGAATCGTGATATGACAGAGACGGTCAGAGTGATCGACAGCTTTTGTCGGAATGGGGAAGAAGACGGGTTTAAAATGCCCCAGGGAGTGTGTATTTCCGAAAACAATCAGCTTTATGTTGCAGACACGGAAAACAAGCGCATTGTTGTGCTGACTCCGGAGGGTGAGTTTGTCAAGCAGATCGATAATCCCCAGTCGGAAATCCTGGAGGATGGATTTGAGTTTGTCCCTCTGAAGGTAACGGTCGATTATGCGGACCGAGTATACTGCATCGCGAAAAATGCCTTTGAGGGTATCCTGGTGTTTGAAGAAAATGGCTCCTTCACAGGCTACTACGGAACGATCGAGGTTAAGATCTCCCTTTGGGAGAAGTTCTGGAAGCGTTTGGCAAGCAAGGAAGAGCGGTCCAAACAGCAGCTGTATATTCCTACGGAATTTACCGGAATCGATATTGACAGCGATGGTTTCGTGTATGCATCCAATATTGATTCCGACGGACTGCAGGGTGTGAGAAGACTGAATCCCAGGGGAGAAGATGTCATCCAGAAGGGTGAAAACAAAAATCTCGGCGGGGATCTGCAGTTTGGCGTTTACGGAACCTATGGCGGGGCAAGTGAATTTGTGGATGTGGTTTATCGCGGAAAAGGAATGTATTCTCTTCTTGACAGAAAGAGAGGCAGAATCTTTACCTACGACAAGGAGGGAAATCTGCTTTACATCTTCGGCGGATTAGGAAGCCAGAAGGGAACCTTTACAACACCGATTGCTATTGAGACGATCGGAGATCAGATCATTGTTCTGGACGCAAATCAGGGAGCGATCCTGAAGTTCAATGCGACCCAGTACGGATCGCTCATCAATGAAGCCGTTGGACTTCGGTATGACGGAGACGAGGAGCAGGCCATTGAAAAGTGGCAGGAGGTACTGCGGCTGGATGAGAATAATGAGTTGGCAAATACCGGTATCGGTAAGGCGTATCTGACAGCCGGTGACAACAAAACCGCTATGCATTATCTGAAACTTGGAATGAACAGAAAATATTATTCCATTGCTTTTCGCAGATATCGAAATGAGATCTTATCCAAGAATATGAGCACAATTATGACGCTGTTGATCGTGTTGATCGTGGCTGCTGGCGCCTACAGAAAGTTTTTCAGAGACAAAGTCAGAGAAAAGCTCGGTAAAAAACCGATTCAACCGTCAAAGAAGGGAGGGCTGACCTGATGAAGGGATTCTTTTCAAAGGAAAAATGGAAATATGCATTCTATACGGTCAGTCACCCTATGGATGCCTACTATGAGATCAGACACAGAGAACGGGGTTGTGTTCCAATTGCCATTCTGCTGGTGATTCTTTTCTCACTCAGTTTTTCCATCAATCGTATTGCAGCAAATTTCATCGTCAATGATATCGATCCTCTGGATGTCAATGCAACCACAGAATTGATTGCGGTATTGCTCCTGTATTTGCTGTTTTGTGTCGGCAACTGGTCAATTACCTGTCTGATGGGAGGCGAGGGGCGGCTGAAGGATATTGTCATCGCGGTAGGTTATGCAATGACACCAATGATCCTCTGTTTCAATCTGGGTACAGTTTTCAGTCAGTTTGTAACAGAAGATGAGGGGGCTTTCTACGGGATCGTCGTTGCCCTTGGAATCGCCTATTCTCTGCTGATGATGCTGATGGGCATTATGCAGGTACATAACTATACACTGGGCAAAACGCTGATCACTTTATTCCTGACCTTTGTTGCAATGTTTATCATCATTTTTGTTGCATTGCTGCTGTTTGATCTGTTGAACCAGGTATACAATTTCTTCTACAGTATCTATCAGGAACTGATTTTCAGAGTGTAGGAGGGCGGAATGAACAAGATGCGTACAAGCAAAAAAATATTGATTGCATTTCTCAGTCTTATTGCAGTGATCGCAATCATCTTTCTGGCACGGTGGCTGATCCGGTATCGGTTTTATAACGCTTATCGGGAGGATCTGACTTCCTATGAATATGAGACCGGCAGGGAGTTTGCAGCTCTGCAGGATAGTCACAAGAACGTAGAAGGCATGGTTCTGGCTGCTGAAAATGATATTCTGAAGCTATATGTGAATCCTGCAACCGCTGAGGTTGCGGTGTTCGACAAGAGAAACGGCAAAACGGTTTTCTCCAATCCCTCCAATGCGGATCAGGATAAAATCGCAAATACTACGAATAAAAACTATCTGAAGTCTCAGCTGGTAGTTGATTATTTCAATACGTCAAGGACGATGGGAACTTTTGATTCTTACAGCTACTGTATCGATAAGAAACAGCTGCAGGTCGAAGGGATTGAGAATGGCGTCAGATTTCTGTATACCCTGGGCGATCTGTCCAGCAGCACAGGCATCGTTCCTCAGTATATCAGCAGCGATACTCTGCAGCGCGTGCTTGCGAATATGTCGGAGGAGGGCAGAAAATTTTCTGAAAAGAAATACACCTCAAGTGATGTGGCGGAGAACTATATGGAACTGCTTCCCTCTGCGGTAAAGGGAGCTTCCCAGCTGAGAAAGCTGAACAAGTATTTTGAGGAGGCAGGGTTTACAGAGGAAGAGTATGTTGTCGAAATGGAAGGATCCGGCGTAGAGGGAGTCATTCCGATCTCCTTCGAGATCCCTCTTGAATATCGTCTGAATGAGGATGGGCTGGATGTATCCATCCCGATGTCTCAGGTCAAAGAAAACGGCGGCGGCAGACTGTTCAGAATTCAGTTGTTGAGATATTTCGGAGCTGCTGATGAACAGGAAGAGGGCTACATGATGGTCCCCAACGGTTCGGGATCTCTGATCCGGTTTAACAACGGCAAGAATACCGCAGCTCCCTATTCGGAGTATATTTACGGGATTGATCCTCTGGCTGCAGATTATGTGGTAAGGGAAAATACAGTGAACGCAAAGCTGGCTCTGTACGGGCTGTTTCGAAATGACAGCGCCGTATTTGCAACGATAGAGGACGGAGCTGCCTTTGCCTATCTGACCGCATATGTCTCCGGCAAGATCAATGAGTACAATTTTGTTTACCCAACCTTTGTTATCCGCGGAAACGATAAGCTGTCCATGTTTGGAACCACAGGAAATGAAGCAGATATCCCGATCGTGGAGACGAACTTCTACGATGCGAATATCACTGTGAAATACACAATGCTGACAGAAGAGAACAGCTCCTATTCTCAGGCAGCAAATTATTATCGCCAGCGGCTTGTAAGGGAAGGAGTGCTGACTGCAAAGGAAAACAATGAAGAGGATAACCTGAAGTTTTATTACGATATCCTCGGCGGTGTGGGAATGACGAAGTTTTTCCTGGGAACCCAATATGACGGTATGTACGATATGACCACCTTCCGGGAGGCAGGTGAGATATACAGTGACCTGTATCAGAACGGTGTCACCAATCAGGTGATGAACTATCAGGGTTGGATGAACGGCGGTTATTATCACGACGTGGCAGATAAGATCAGGGTTCCATATTCCCTGGGCGGCAAATCCGATCTGGAGGAGTTAAGCCGGAAGCTGAAAGAGGATGGAAACAACTTTTATGCGGATGTTGCTTTCCAGAAGGTAACTTATATCAGCAAGCGTTACTCCAGCGGAAATGAGACTTCCAGATATTATGGAGCAGGATATGTTGCTGAATTGGGGCTGGTGCATCCCGGAACCTTAAGACAGACATCCGGACTTGGATATGATGAGAATCACTATTACCTCATTTCCCCAAAATTCCTGGTAAGATATACGGATGCGTTTGCGAAAAAGATCCGAAATTATGATATCAGCGGTATCTCTCTCAGAGATCTGGGTGATGAACTTCATTCCGACAAGAAGAGAACCAATATCATCGACAGAGAGGCAGCACTGGATGTTGTGAGAGCAGCCTTGGCGGATCTGAGTGACACAGACAAAGCGATTATGATAAACAGTGGTAATGACTACTCCTTTGCATATGCGGACGATATCGTAAATGTCCCGCTCTCATCAAACGATTACTATATTGTGGATGAGACGATTCCCTTTTATGAGATGCTGATTCACGGATATATTGATTATGCAGGCAGTCCGATCAACCTCAGCGATTCCTTTGAAGAGGCTGATATCGTGCTGAATCTGATTGAGAATGGCGCTGCTCCCCATTTTGTATTCTCCTGGAAAAACTCTAACGAGATAAAGAATACTGCTTTAAACAGGTTTTATTCTACTTCTTATACCAACTGGAAGCAGGAGGCGATTAAGATCTACAATCAGGTGAATGATGCGTTGAATCCCGTAAAAGATGCTGCTATGGTTAAACATGCCATTCTGAATAACGGTGTAAAAGCTGTCACTTATGATAACGGTGTTGTCATCTATATCAACCCGAATACATCAGATCAGAAGGCAGACGGGTTCACGATTCCGGCCAGAAGCTACTTGGTAGGGGGTGTGAAGTAATGAAAACAAAGAATGCTGCGATTAAGAAAAAACGATCCCTTTCCCAAAGACGAGCAATGAAGGGCTTCCTCTTTATTCTTCCGTGGTTCATCGGTTTCGTCTGGTTTTATGCGAGAAGTATGTTCATGACGATACAGTTTTCTTTCTCGGAGATGACGGTTAACCCGGGAGGAGGTTACACCCTTGAGTTTGTCGGGCTGAAAAACTTTCTCTATGCCTTTAGGGCACATGCAACCTACAAGCAGATCCTGACAACATCTATCGGAAATATGTTGATAGATGTACCGTTGATTATTTTCTTCAGTTTGTTCATGGCCCTTTTGCTGAACAGAAAATTTAAGGGCAGAACACTGGTGAGGGCAATTTTCTTTTTGCCGGTTATCCTTAATTCTGAAGCTATCTTGTCTGCAATGAATCTGGCGCGAAACATGATGAGCGGTGGCATCTCCAGCGCTAGTGCGGAACTTGCGGAGGCTGCTTCAGGAAGCGGTGTGAGCATCGATTATTATATTCAGATGTTCACGGCATTGGGTCTTCCTGAAACAATCATTGAGTACATATCGGGTGCCGTAGGCAGAATCAGTGACATTATCAGTGCGTCCGGTGTGCAGATCATTATCTTTATTGCCGCATTACAGTCGATACCGGGATCGATGTATGAGGTTGCAAAAATTGAAGGGGCCACCGCTTATGAGACCTTCTGGAAGGTAACGATTCCGATGGTGATGCCCCATGTGATCACCAACATGGTCTATACGGTGGTTGACAGCTTTGTTCGATCGGATGTGGTTGAACTTGCCTATGACACTGCATTTAAGTATTACGACTATGGCCTGAGCTCTGTTTTCAGTTTTGTATCCACCCTGTTAACCTGTTTGATCCTTGTGGTTGTTTGCGGACTGATTCAGAAGCGCACGTTCTATTATAACTAGGAAAGGAGAAAGTGATGGAAAAAAGAAAGAAAGCTTTTTCGGTACGACACATCAGTGAAACTCTCCGATCCATGAAAGAGGATACGCAGTTTGCCAATGATCGATTGAGATGGATCAGCAACGTGAAGAATTTCATATTATCGCTGTTTCGTCTGGCCATCATCATCGGAATCTGTTATGTGATTTTGGGTCCTGTGATCGGAATCATCAGCAGTTCCTTTTTCTCAGACACAGACAGATATAATCCTATGGTGTATCTGATTCCGCAGGATCCCACTTTGGAGCGATACAAAATGGCCATGAAGTATCTGGATTACTGGAAAACAATGGGGGGATCCCTGTTGTACTCGTTGTCGTTGATGATCATCCAGGTCCTGGTCTGCTCCATGGTTGGCTATGGATTTGCCCGGTTTAATTTTCCGTTTAAGAAGCTGCTGTTTGCCTGTGTGGTTGTGATGATCGTCATTCCGACCAACACGATCATGCTGCCTCTGTACATGACATTTTCCAAGTTTGATGTCTTCGGTATCATCGAAGCGGTAACCGGGTCGTCAGTGAATCTGTTGGGTACTCCGGCACCTATGTTCCTCATGACATTCTTGGGCTGCGGGCTGCGCTCCGGACTGTATATCTACATGTTTAACCAGTTTTTCAGAGGACTGCCTAAGGAGATTGAAGAGGCTGCCTTCGTGGACGGAGCAGGTACCTGGTATACCTATTTCCGAATCATGTTGGTCAATGCAATGCCTTCGGTGATCACAGTCGCGATCTTTTCCATGGTTTGGCAGTACAATGACACATTTTATGCGAAATTGTTCCTGATCAGCGATAATATCGTAATCAGTAAAAAGATATCTACGATCGAGGCATCCATTTCCAATGTGGAAAAGATATTGGATCCCACCATCCTGGAATTGTTCCTGGATGCCGGCATCGTGCTTATCATGATACCGATCGTTCTGATCTATGTCGCTCTTCAGAAGCAGTTTATAGAAGGAGTTGAAAGAAGCGGAATCGTAGGATAGGGTAACGCTCTTTTCAAAAAGTCAATTCAACTAAAAAGGAGGATGAAAAGTTGAAGTCGAAAAAATTTTTAACAGTATCGTTGATGGCGGCTATGGCACTGAGCATGGCTGCCTGCGGAGGGGATCAGCCTGTCAGTGAGAGCAGTTCGGAATCATCCGTAACCGAATCCACACAGGAATCTGTTCCGGAAGCGTCCACAGTTGTGGAAGCAGGCCCAGCAAGTATTGATTTTGAGGACGGTCAGTTCGGATTTATCGGGATTGACAAGACCGTTGCAAGCGCAAAGGCAGATGAGTTTGTCTATGAACTTACAAGCTTCAATGGATCTACCGCACTGAAGGTAACTCCTCAGGGAAAGATCCCCTATGTGGGAATCCAGGTAGATGCTCTGCTTGGAGAGGCCGCATCTTCGGTGAAGACCATCGAGATGTCTGTCGGTATCGAGAATCCTGACGGTAAATTCTGTGCTGCATCAGGAAAGGTGTATACCTTCCTCGGAGAAGATAACGTCAGGAAGGAGTCTCCCTGGTCAGTTTATCTTGAGACAGCAAATCCCAAGACTGTAACATATACCGTACCCGATGGACAGTCCTTTACTGCCGGAAACTATATGGTAGTATCACTGGAAACAGATACCGGTAAGGACGCAGGTGCAACTGCTGCCAATCTTTTTATTGACAATATCACGTTCAAGGATGCTTCCGGGAATGTTCTGACTGCAGATTCTTCTGCTCAGTACGTAGCGGTTGCGGAGGAGAAGGCAGACAGAAGTAATCTGTTCGCTCTGAAGAATGCTGTTAACTTCGAAGGCTATAGCTTGAGTGCAGGCGGTTGGGGACAGAACGGCATTGCAATGACCCAGGAGATCATTGATGCATTGGTACCCGGTTCTGTCGTAGAGATCTCTTACGCAAGCGAAAGCGGAGATATGTGGCTTGTCATGAACGAAGCAGAGATCGGCTGGTCTCGTGTGGGTCAGGGCAATGCGGACGGGTCCAACAGCGATTCTGCGTATTACAACAATGCAAAAAATATTGCTCAGATCACCTACGAACAGATCGCTGCAGTTTGCGGTGACGATGTATCCAAGTGGGGAAGCACCATGCAGTGTGAGTCTTCCGGCGCGTGGGAGGTATTCAGCATCAAGGTCGGCCAGGCGGCACCCTCTTATGTATTGCAGAATGCAGTCACCTTTGAAGGTTATAATGTAAGCGCAGGCGGCTGGGGACAGAACGGCATCGCAATGACCCAGGAGATCATCGATGCACTGGTACCCGGATCTGTTGTTGAAATTACCTACACCAGCGAAAGTGGTGATATGTGGCTTGTCATGAATGAAGCAGCGATCGGCTGGTCTCGTGTCGGACAGGGTAACGCAGACGGTTCCGGCAGCGATTCCGGTATCTTTGACGGAAACAAGTGCTACATTACCTACGAGCAGATCGCAGCAGTATGCGGCGATGATGTATCCACATGGGGAAGCACCATGCAGTGCGAATCCTCCGGTAATTGGGAAGTATATGGAATCAGAGTCGGAAAAGCTGCTGAGCTCAAGGCTGTTAAGAATGTCGTTACTTTCCCTGATTTTGCCGTAAGTGCCGGCGGATGGGGTCAGAATGGTGTTGCAATGCCTCAGGAGATCATTGACGCACTGGTACCCGGAGCTGTGGTGGTGATTTCTTATGCCAGCGAATCCGGTGATATGTGGATCGTCATGAATGAAGCAGAGATCGGCTGGTCTCGCGTCGGTCAGGGTAATGCAGACGGAAGCAACAGTGATTCTGCAGTATTCGACGGAAGCGTCTGCCAGGTGACCTACGAGCAGATCGCAGCAGTTTGCGGTGATGATGTATCCAAGTGGGGAAGCACGATGCAGTGTGAGTCTTCCGGTAACTGGGAAGTTTACAGTGTGGGTGTAGGAACTGCAAAATAAGGATCCAAAAACAAGCGGCGGATCTCTGATATGTCCGCCGCGTAAGAAAAAGGAGGATATAAGAAATGAAAAAATTAACCAAAAGATTACTGGCTGTCGGTCTTAGCACAGTCATGGCAGTCGGAATGGCTGGATGCGGCTCTCAGCCCACAGAAGGCAGTCAGGCTTCTGACAGCTCTCCGGTAAAGGAGAGTCCTGTCAATGCAGATGACGGTTCACACAGACTTGCCGAAACCAGAACGATCAAGATCGGTACCTGGTATGACCATTACTATGACAGCACGGATGCTGACATCTATGCAGACAGTTCCGTATCTGATGAGGAGCTGGCACAGATGCATTTTGACATCGTGAAGGAAGTGGAAGAGAAATACAATGTAAAGATTGAGTTTGTGAACCTGACGTATGACGGAACACAGGAGTCGATCAATACCTCTATTCTTGCAGGTACCCCTGACTGTGATATTTATGAGGTGGATCTGAGCTTCGGTATCCCCGCAGCACTGAATGGATTTGCCACCAACTTAAAGACAGTACTTCCCGAGGATAATGATCTGTTCCATGACCAGGTAGTATTCAATCAGGTTGATATCGGAACCAGCGACGGAGTATATCTGTTCCAGAGCAATCATGCAGAGATGGTTCTGGCGAATACCTATCCTCTTGCATTCAACAAGCAGATGCTGGACGAGGTAGGTCTGGAGAATCCGAACGAACTCTATAAGAGAGGCGAGTGGACCTGGGAAAAGTGGAGAGAGTATATGCTGACTCTCACCAGAGATACAGATGGTGACGGTGTGATCGATGTATATGGTTTTGGTTCCCGTTGGGATTTCCTCGTATATAACCTGACCATGAGCAACGGAACCACCATTGCAAGCAGTGACAAAGAGAATCTTACAAGCCCTGAAGTAACCGAAGTTCTTGATTTCATCTACAATATGTACAATGTTGATAAAGTGGCAAATCCTTGGAATTCCGAGGACTTCAACTACAACATGAATGCATACATGGACGGTACCGTGGCATCCTGGATCGATGCGGCATGGATCTCCTCTGCCAACAATGATGCCGGCTTGGCATTTGACATTATCTGGTGTCCTTGGCCTATCGGACCCAGCGGCGATGTAAACACCAATAAGTTTAAGAATGTATCTTCCGGTAATGCATGGATGATCCCCGTTGGTGTAAAGGATCCCGAGTTGGTATACAATGTGTTCTATGATTGGCAGAACTGGTATCATGATGATGTGGATCTTCGTGACGGCAACCTGACCTGGTGGGAAGATTGTGCTGTCACTGAGGAAAACTACGAGGTAATGGAATACATGGGCCAGAGAGGTGCCTTTGACCTTTGGAATGCGCTTGGTCTTGAGTGGGATTGGGCTCTGCTCCTGAATGGAGAAATGACGGCTGCACAGTTCCAGGAGACCTACAAGCAGCAGGTTCAGGATGCACTTGACAGCTTCTATAAATAATTGCTAGGGAGAGGTATATATGAGCGAGATTAAGATGATTGCACCTGAGGTGAAGAATGTTCCCTGGCAGGAGAAGCCGGAGGGTCTGAAGGGTGCCCCTATCTGGAGATACACTGAGAATCCGATCATCGGACGAAACCCGATTGAGGGCGTAGCAAGAATTTTTAACAGTGCAGTCGTTCCTTACGAAGGAAAATTTATCGGAGTGTTCCGCGGTGAGCAGACAAACGGTATCCCTTATATTTATTTGGGAAGAAGTGAGGATGCCATTCACTGGGAATTTGATCCGAAACCGATTCCCTTCCGGGATGAAAACGGAAATGATTTCATGCCTGTTTACGCGTATGATCCCCGCCTTGTAAAGGTTGAGGATACCTACTATGTGATCTGGTGCCAGGATTTTTACGGTGCAGCCATCGGTATGGCGAAGACTACCGATTTCAAGACCTTTACCAGACTGGAGAATCCTTTTCTGCCCTTTAACAGAAATGCAGTGTTGTTCCCCAGAAAGATCCATGGTAATTATATGATGCTGAGCCGCCCCTCCGATTCCGGTCATACTCCCTTCGGTGATATTTTTATCAGTGAAAGTCCTGATCTTGTATACTGGGGAAAGCACAGACATGTGATGAGCCGCGGTAATGAGTGGTGGGAGTCATTGAAGATCGGTGGAGGAGCCGCTCCCATCGAAACCTCTGAGGGATGGCTGTTGTTCTATCACGGTGTAAGCGGAACCTGCAATGGTTACGTCTATTCCATCGGGGGAGCGATCCTTGACCTGGATAATCCCTCTAAGGTGTTGTACCGTTGTGAAAACTTCCTGCTGACACCGGAGGAGTGGTATGAAGAGAGAGGCTTTGTTCCGAATGTTACCTTCCCCTGTGCAACCATCCACGATTCTGTCAGCGGTAAGATTGCTGTTTATTACGGCTGTGCGGACAGTTATGTAGGTCTTGCGTTTACAAAGCTGGATGAAATTGTGGCGTATATTAAAGAGCATAGCGTTACAAACGATAATGACAGAGAGATCGGAATAAGATAATTGTTCCAATGAAAAACAAGGGGCTGTTGTAATGAATACATTATTTGCAACAGCCCTTTTTCTACCAAAAGATTCCTCGGACTGTTCCTGAACGCTTTGCAGGGTGAAAGAATTGAGGAATGGAATCGAGAGTTCCCTTTTTTACGAGGGGATAACATAGGAAAGTACGGATAATTATAGACTAAAATGACACAGATGGGAGGAAGAAAAATGATATCTCAAATACAAAAGATGTCAGATGAAATGAAGGAGCATCTTTTGGGGAAACTGGTACCTTTTTGGAGATCACTTCGAGACGATGAAAAAGGGGGGTGGTACGGATACATGTCCTATGGACTTGCTGTGGAAAAAGAAGCGGTGAAGGGATGTATCTTAAACAGCAGGATCACCTGGTTTTTTTCGAATGTCGCAATCCGCATACAGGAGGGTCTGATTACAGAAGAGGATTGCAAAAAACATGGTTATTCTGCAGAGGACATTTACAATGAGGCGAAGCATGGATATCGGTTTCTGAAGGAGTATTGCATCGATTCTGTAAACGGGGGGATTTACTGGTCGCTGTATGCGGATGGCAAACCGGAAGATACCACCAAGCATACCTATAATCAGGCGTTTTGTATCTATGCACTGACATCCTATTATGAACTTCTTCACGATCGGGAGGCATTGGATCTGGCACTTTCACTGTATGAACTGATTGAAGAAAAATGCACGGACGAGATAGGGTACATGGAAGCCTTTTCCGTTGATTTCAGGCCTGTCTCCAATGAAAAGCTGTCGGAGAACGGTGTGATGGCATCCAAAACCATGAATACGTTATTACATGTTTTTGAGGCTTATACGCAGTTGTACAAGGTTACGCAGGACCAAAGAGTAAAAAAATCATTACACCGGATATTAGACATATTCGCGACTAAGATGTATAATGCAGATAAGCATAGACAGGAAGTTTTCTTTGATCAATATTACCATCCCATCATTGATCTGCATTCCTATGGACACGATATTGAAGCGGCATGGCTCATTGATCACGGATTGGACGTTCTTGGAGAAACAGAAAGTGAGAACATCTACACTGCCATTACAGATGATTTGACGGACAATATCTTCCACACGGCCTTCAACGGACGATCACTTGCAAATGAATGTGAGAATGGCATCGTGAATACTCACCGGGTCTGGTGGGTGCAGGCAGAGGCAGTCATCGGATTTCTGAACGGGTGGCAGAAGGATCACAGTCATACGGAATATCTGCTCGCTTCCCTTAAGGAATGGGAGTATATCAAAGACTATCTGATAGATCAAAGAGAGGGCTCCGAGTGGTTCTGGGAGGTGGATGAAGCAGGAAAACCATATGAAGGCAGACCTATCGTCGAACCTTGGAAATGTCCTTATCATAACGGTCGCATGTGCATGGAAGTCATGAAAAGAGTGCATGAGATGATCGTCTGTGAGAATATCTGATGCAGAGAGCAACATTAGGTTATGAGAGATTGCCGGGATCTATATCAGAATTCGATAGTCTTAGAAAGATTGGAGGAGACATGTCAACAGCAATTGATTTTGTAAGACAGATGAAAGTGGGCATCAGTATCGGTGATACGCTGGATGCCTTCCACACAGCTCTGCCTGTGGACGCACCCACAGAAAAGAGCGAGACAGCCTGGGGAAAGCCGGTGATCACAGAGGAACTGGTCGATACGATTCTTGGGACCGGTTTTCAGCTGATCCGTATTCCGGTCACCTGGTCAGGACACCTTTACAGGGAGGATGATTTCCGAATCGAGCCGAACTGGCTGGCCAGGGTGAAGGAGGTCGTGGACTACGCCTACAGGCGTGGTGCCTTTGTCATCCTGAACCTTCACCACGAGGATTGGAACTTCCCTTACTACGACAACAAGGAGACTGCCTGCAGTATCATGCGTCTGATCTGGAAACAGCTTGCAGACACCTTCGCCGAGTACGATGAACACCTGATCTTCGAGGGACAGAATGAACCCAGAAAGATCGGCACAGATCTTGAGTGGAACGGCGGAGATCAGGAGGGCTGGGATGTTGTAAATGCCACAAATCAGGTATTTGTAGAGACTGTCCGCAGCGCCGGGGGCAACAATGCCGGGCGATACCTGATGATACCGGGGTATGCCGCAAACTGTCAGGTGGGGATCAAACATATTGCAATACCTCGGGATGAGCGAATCATCATCTCGGTTCATGCCTATGAGCCCTATGATTTTGCGTTGAAGATCGATGGAAGAGCGACCTGGAATCAGGATACGAAAATGATAGACACTCTGATGGACGATTTGAAGACCCTGTATGTGGATCGGGGAATCCCTGTAATCATCGGGGAGTTTGGTGCCATGAATAAGGACAACGAGGAGGATCGTGCCGAATGGGTGAGATATTACCTGGACAAGGCGAGTGAGATCCATGTGCCCTGTGTCTGGTGGGACAATGGCAATTTTTCCGATAAGGGTGAGAGGTTTGGCCTGATCAACAGATATGATTACACTGTGACCTATCCTAAAGTGGTTGCAGAACTGATAAAATAACAGGAGGAGAACGAAGATGATCCACGAGAAGTATTTTGAACTGGCTGCAGAGCAGGAAAAGTTCCTTGCCAGAAAGAATGTGAAGAATGCAGGTTTTTACAACGGAATCTATGACAGATATGAGTATCCGGTGCTGACCAGAGCTCATATTCCTTTGACCTGGCAGTATGACCTGAACAAGGAGACCAATCCTTTCTTTATGGAGAGATTGGGAATCAACGCGGTGATGAACTCCGGAGCGATCTATCTGAACGGAAAGTATTATCTGGTGGCAAGAATCGAGGGAAATGACAGAAAGAGCTTCTTCGGTGTGGCGGAGAGTGACAACGGTGTGGATGGCTTCCGTTTCTGGGATTATCCGATTCTGTTGGATGATGTTTGTCCTGAGGAGACCAATGTCTATGATATGAGGCTGACACAGCATGAGGACGGCTATATCTACGGGGTATTCTGCTCCGAGAGCAAGGATAAGTCTGTCAATGACCTGTCTGCAGCAGTGGCTGCTGCCGGCATTGTCCGCACGAAGGATCTGAAGCACTGGGAGAGATTGGAGAACCTGACCACCCTTCGTTCCCCTCAGCAGCGAAATGTGGTGCTGCATCCGGAATTTGTGGATGGAAAATACGCATTCTATACCCGCCCCATGGACGACTTCATCGAGACCGGCAGCGGCGGAGGAATCGGTTTCGGTCTCTGCGAGGATATCACCCATGCGGTGATCGATGAGGAGAAGATGACCAGCCTGCGCAAATATCACACGATCACTGAGGCGAAGAATGGTGCAGGGGCCACCCCCATCAAGACGGACAGAGGCTGGATCCATATTGCCCATGGCGTGCGCAATACCGCAGCCGGTCTTCGTTACGTGATCTATGCCTTTGCCACTGATCTGCAGGATCCCTCCAGGGTGATCGCTGAGCCCTCCGGTCTGCTGATAGGACCCAGAGGGGAGGAGCGCGTAGGTGATGTGTCAAATGTTGTATTCACCAATGGCGCCATCGTCAATGAGAAGGGTGAGGTATTCATTTACTATGCTTCCTCTGACACCAGAATGCACGTTGCCACCACTACCATTGAGAAGCTGATAGATTATGTGTTCAACACACCGGCAGATCCTGGCAGAAGTGTGGAGTGCGTTGCACAGCGCTGCGAACTGATACGAAAGAATCTGGAGCTTTTGTCGAAGAAGTAGGCAGAAATTTTCAAACCGGCTCCCTATGAACATGAGAGCCGGATTTGTGCAGAGAAGAGGAAAATTGATATGAGAACTGTTCATACCGATGATCCTGCCCTGGTGTACAGCGGCAGAATCGATTTTGAGGACCCGATGGCACCTGTCTTTATTTTTGCGGGGAGTTTTGTACGTTTTTTCTTCACCGGAAAAAAGATCGGTTTTCTGATCTCCAACCATCATAATTACTACACCAACAGTGTGGGGTATTTTCTGGATGGAAAGGCAGGGCGTTTCACTTTGCCGGATTCTTCCGAGAAGGAGGAATATTGGATCGATTGTGACTCTGAGGAGAAACATGAGCTCTGCTTGTATAAGATGCAGGATGGCTGCCATTATTTTACACTGTCTGATATTCTGTTGGAGGACGGGGCGGAGATCTTTCCCGGACAGGCTTTGCCGAAGAGACGTATAGAGGTGTTTGGAGACAGCGTGTCCTGCGGTGAGGTTTGTGAGGCCCTTGATCGGGTAGGACAGCCGGACCCTGAGGAGCATTTGGGAATCTATAATAACAGCTGGTATGCCTACGGCTGGATCACTGCCAGAGCTTTTGACGCAGAAGTGCATCTGACTTCACAGGGCGGTGCTGCCTTACTGGACAATACCGGTTGGTTCCATGCACCGGACTACATAGGCCTGGAGTCCATCTATGACAAA
>JAHBAA010000133.1 GCA_018385425.1 Acetatifactor sp. | reverse complement strand
ATTTCTACAGCTGCTTCAGCCATGTTGCTGCCAGCGAGATCCAGCTCTCACACTCTTTTTGCATGTGCTGTCCGTCTGCAGAGGCTGTCAGCTTACTTCCTAGCGCCAGACCGTGCTGACCCTTCGGGTAAAGATGAAACTCCGTGGAAACATTTGCCCTGCGAAGCGCACTCACAAAAAGGAGCGAATTCTCCACCGGTACACTTCCGTCTGTGAAGGTATGCCATAGAAATGCAGGCGGGGTATCCTCTGTCACCTGATTTTCCAAAGATAAGGTTTTCCAAAGCTGCACATCCTTGCCCGCCAATTTTTCGAAGGAGCCCCTGTGGGCGAACTCTCCGGAAGTAATCACCGGGTAGCATAAAAGCATGCCGTTTGGCTTGATATCTTCTGCCGTAACGTCAGCCATCAGACCGCCGCCTGCCCTTAATTTATCCAAAAGCCATTGTCGATTCCAAAAGACCCCCAGAGAAGCTGCCAGATGACCTCCTGCCGAACTGCCCTGCACCACAATTTTATCGGAAACAATGTGCCACTCGGAGGCTTTGCTGCGAAGATATTTCATCGCCCAGGCAAGTTCACACAGCTGTGTGGGAAACTTTGCCGGAGCTACGGAATATTTCAGTACCGCCGCATGGTAACCCATGGCCAGAAACTGCAGTGCTTCACTTTCTGCTTCACGCACGGACAGATGGTTATAACCGCCACCCGGACAGAGAACCACCAAAGGCCTTTCCTGCACCAGCATTTCTGTGGAATAATTCTGAATATAAACCACTAATACGGCTTCCGGGGAAGAACCCTCTGCCAAGACCGGAATTTCCTGATATATCATACTCTTGCTCCTTTACAACGCCGCAGAAAACCACGGGTAATCTATCTTTTTTCTTCCGTTCACATTGACTATACCCGACAAACAGTTCAACTTTTACCTAGTCCACGTATTCAAAAAAGTCAAAATCTGCCGGAATTCGGCTCCCGCATCCGCCATTATTTGCATAGATACCAACCATCGTTCCCGTATGACGTTTCGGATCATCCGGTACTCCCTCATCACATAGATAGATGCAATTTTCTAATACACCTGCCAAAAGCCATTCCTCGCCGTCATAACTATAGTAAAAGCTTCGCGTCAGCTTCTCTACTACCACTCTTAAAAATATTTCCTGTTCCTTTAGATCCGCAACCTCTGCCATGACTTCCTCACCGTGATTGCGGTTGATAACCAACTGCAGCTTTCTGCCTGCCTCATAGCAGACTGAAAATCTGGCATAGGTCGCCGTACTGTAGTAACAGGTCAGTCCTGCCTGTTCTCCGTTTTTGGAAGGAAAAAACTCTACCTTTGTCGTAGCGGTATAGGATAACTCCTGTTCTCTTCGAAGCAGTGTATTTTTTGCCCTGATCTCATTTAGCTGCCCATCCCCGGTCCAGATTCTGAAAAATCCCGGCCTCTCTGTCAGGGAATAACTTCCTCTCGCCGGATTTCGTACAAATTCCCAATGAACGTCCAGCGTCGCAGAATCAAAATCATCCCTGCTCCACTTTGCATAGGAGTACTCCTGTAGATTTGGTGCCGTCTGCGTCATGCTGGGGCCCTTTCCATCATTGATGATAAACCAGCCATCCGGAAGCCAGGTTACAGGATCCAGACCGGTTTCTCTTCCTATGGTGGTATAGTGCCCCTGATTCGGACGACCCATCAGATAATACACCCACCAGTCACCGTTTTGCGTCTCGATCAACTTACCATGGCCGGTTCTCTGAATCGCAGCATCCGGATCAAACTGTCTCATCAACGGATTATATGGAGAAGGCTCATATGGTCCAAACAGTTTTTTTGAACGACCTGCATTAATCCCGTGACCGTATCCGGTGCCGCCCTCCGCAAGAATTGCATAATAATATTCTCCATGCTTAAGCAAATGTGGGCCCTCCGGACATCTTTCTCCGGTTCCCGGCCATACCGGAATCTTTTCCCCTCTCACTTCTGTACAGTCATCCGATAATGGAACCAGATTGATTCCCGGGCTGATCACCATATAATGCTTTCCGTCATCATCCACAAAAAGAGAAGGATCAATGTCATCTATCTCCAGGCATACCGGCTTGGAATAAGGTCCCTCCGGTCTCATAGATGACATCATCAGCTGACGCCGCATCACATTATTGCCCCTCTTTCCATCTGCGTTCAGACGCAAGGTTGCCAAAATGATAAATCGACCGTCACAATACGAGATATCCGGTGCCCAGATACCATGAGAATCCTTGATTTCTGAAAGATCGAGATCATCCGGGTCTGTGATGGCATGTCCTATCAGCTCCCAATGAATCATGTCCCTGGAATGACTGATCGCTATGGCAGGAAAATATTGAAAGGTTGAATTGACCATATAATAATCGTCGCCCACTCTGACGACGGAAGGGTCCGGAAAAAACCCTCTTTGTACCGGATTATGATAGATTCCACTCATGTATGCATCCCCCTCTTTTCGTCAGCATTCTTTCTGGTTTCCGAATCTGAACCACATGCACCAACCGTTCCCGCCATTTCTATGGTTATTCGGCAAAGGTCTGCTTACCGACGCCTGCGATCTTTTCCTGTTCTGGCATAGTATTCCGATTTATTCTGGTACATGGCTTCATCCGCCTTGCGCTCCAGCTCATTGATCGAGTTCCCGGGATAATCGCCGGCATCAATGCGGTTGGCATCAAAATCCTCCAGATATTCTTCCTCAATTCGCTCTATATCGAATTCCAGATACCAACTGTCATCCGGGTCATTGTATCGATCAATGGTTCTGCTCAGTCCTTTGTACGTATAGTAGTTCCTGTAGCATCACAGATCGCAAAAAGCATCTTGTATCCAAATGCCTTTTGAATAGAACCTAAGATCTCCACGACCTCTTCAGACCTATCCTCTCCGGCAGAAGATAACTGAGGGTCAAACAATGCTCTCAGTTCTAAATCCTGTGCAATCGTATCCGACACAGCAATCGGCTGGAAAAATTCATTTTCAATATCATTTTTCACCATATAAAATATGGTCTGCGTGTTTTCTTCAGACAAACTGTGAGCAATCGTTTGAATCTTGCTGATGTTGAAGATGACAGAAGTGCTCATCGTCAGCATCAGCAAAAAAAGCATACATATCGTACCGATCAGTGTTCTTGATGAACGGTATCCCTCTTCATTTGATTCCTTCTTTCTGGCAAGTCGAAGATTCCGGCCAAAAGACCCGGATTCATATGCTTCCGATACTTCCAGACCAGCCCAAGCGTAAAAATCATAATGACCACATAAATGATGTGATATATTATAA
>JAHBAA010000130.1 GCA_018385425.1 Acetatifactor sp. | reverse complement strand
GAATCAATAAAAATCTATTGAAAAATCATCAAATTTCCCAAATAAACAATTTATATAAATAATTTTATGCAAAATGCACAAAACCGCAGTTCTCATTATTTGAGACCCGCGGTTCATAGCAAGCTAATTTTAAGTTAATTTAATCTGTTTTTGATCTATTCAGAAGTCAACAGTCCAAGAAGATGAAAGACTTCTCCCTGAGAATCGTCAGCACGACGAATCAGGACCGTATGTTCCGCCGGCTCATCTTCGCGAAAGACTTCTACAGCCTTAATGGCATTTCCCCATCCACCTGAGAAATCGGCATCAATTTTTCTCAGGGAAACACCGTCTACAAACACTTCATACTGACCGCTCTTTCCGTCAGTAGTTGCATAGTACAGCAGTCCCAGTCTGCTGAATGTTACCGTAAACTCGATACCGTCTTCTCCATCACACACCCAGCCATTATTAAATTGCGGGCAAATGTGTTCTTGTCGAAAATCGCCGAGTTCGACCGGTTCAATGCAGGTGCTGTCTAAGATGCTTGCATTGCCGTATACAGCTTTGGTCAATGCTTCCGGCTCAGACGCATTCCATGGAAGCTTCTCCCGTTCAGCATATACACGGTTCAGATAAGTCCACAGAATCTCACCGGTGATCGCGTGTCCCAGTGCAGACGGATGGACACCGTCCCCTGCAAGTTCTTTCTCCGAATATCTTCCCTCTTCCAGATAACTCTTCATTACATTCCCATAACTGACCATGGGAAGCTGATAATGAAACCCAACCATTGCGTGGTTGGCCTGAGCGGATATACCATTGGTCTGGGCCATAAACAACAGCATGACTGCCGGTCTCTTTGGTGCGGACAAAAGCTGATAAATCAGATTATCATAGCTCTTCTTGTAAAAACCATCATTGCCGTCATTGACGGAAAATTCAACAAGTACCAGATCCGGCTCATAGCTCAGCACGTCCCGCTCCAACCGGTGAACCCCCAGATAGGAATCAGTCCCCCCGATTCCTGCATTGATGAATTTGACCTCCGTATTCGGAAATCTCTCCTTCCACCAGTCTCGGAAAATGTCAGCATAGGGAGCCCTGCTTTCCAGCGTACTGTCCAAAGGTCCCTGAGATATCACTCCCTGGGTGATGGAGCCTCCGATACAGACCACAGTGATCTGCTCCTCCGACTCTGCCCTGCGCATCAGTTCTGCCAGTGCTCCGTCGTCACAGCTGGGCCACATATCCGCCAAGGCCATATCGTCCTCGGAAAGGAATGTCGTTCTCACCAATCCCTCCGTCTGCTGTTCCTCCTTCTGTTGTTCCTCCGAAGCTTCCGATATCTGATGCTCCGTGACGTTCCGGTTATCCTCTGATTCCTTCTCCGCCGCATTTGCGCATCCGCACAGCAGAACGACCGTCAGGAACAGAGTACCGGCCAAAACAATTCTTAGTTTTCTACAGATTTTTTTCATTTATTAACCTTCTGACACTATCCCTGATAACAATATTGCCCTCAACAACATGGGTACCGTATTTACAGGGCGTTTTTTCGATTCTCTTGATCAATCTTTTCACAGCCTGTTTTGCCATCTCAGGCTGATCGACCTCGTAGGTGGTGATTCCAACATCACACATGCCGGGATAGATATAATTGTCAAAACCGACAACAGAAATATCCTCGGGGACGCGATAGCCGTTGGCCCGAAGCTTCTGGATCAGCTTTCCGGCCGTCAAATCACAGTTACAGAAAAAGGCTGTAGGCATTTCTGTCGGAAGAATCATCAGATCCTCTTCAATATATCCGCTGTCAATATTTCTGTCATCCAAAAGCCATTCCTTTTTCGGATGAATTCCTCTTTCAGTCAAAGCCTTCAGATAACCGAAATACCGGTCTGTAATAGAACTGGTCGCAAGCACAGTTCCAACATAACCTATCTGTGTATGCCCCTGATCCATCAGATAATTTGTGAGATAATATGCTCCGTAATAGCTGTCAGAGACAACCGCATCGATACTCTGTCTTTCATCCGTAAAGTCCAGGCACACCACAGGGATGCACTCATCGGATCGAAGCATGGACAGATACTCGGAAGAGATCTTTCCGATCACGATCACACCGTGCACCTTTTGTTCCTTCATAAGCTTGGGTAATTCCAACTGACAATTGGGTCTGAACCGAATCACCTCCATCATCGTAAAACACTCATAGGAAAGAGCACAGGCCGAGACCTGTTGATACATCTGCCAATAAAAAGAGTCATATTTATCGAGATAGGTTTCCGGAATCAGTACTCCGATATGATAGCTCTGCCTTTTGATCCGTTCTCTGATCGCCGATGGCTGTTTATATCCCAATTCATCCGCAAGCTTCTGTATGCGCTGTCTCATCTCCTCACTGACACCCTTTTGACCCGAGAGGGCTTTGGATACGGTGACCGCACTTACTCCTACCTGCTGCGCAATATCCGCTAATTTTACTGCCTTTGCCATGATAATTCTCTCCTTTTCACACTTTCAACCGTCTCATTCTGCTGACAGGTGAATCAGTTTGGAGCAGAAATCCCCCCACATTGCAGGTACCGTGATGCCGGCATTCATAAGTGTGTCGCCGCACAGTATCTCTCCGGTATCCTCATTCCGATAGTTCCGTTTCGGATCCAAGCCGCAGAGTCTGATCCTTCTGCTGCGGAAATTCGGACGATTCAGCACCTGAACAAAAACGATCATTGCCTCCTTTTGGTCCTTTGAAACAACCTCATAGCAATCAAAGAAATGATTTTCACGATACGAAGCAATTCTGTAGTAATCCCCTCTTCTGACCAGATCATTGTATTTGTGATACATGGCAACCTGACCCGGGATTGCCTGTCTGTCAGCCTCCGGAATCTTTGTGATATCCAGTTCATAGCCAAAGGTTCCGGCCAGAGCCACATGGCCCCTCGTCTCAAAAGGAGTATTCCTTCCGACCGTATGATTCGGGCAATCCGACACATGCGCCCCTATCGTGCTCAGAGGATACAGCAAGGCAGTACCTTCCTGAATACTTAACCGCTCTATTGCATCCGTATCATCCGAGCACCAGATCTGAGGACTGTAATAAAGCATACCGGGATCAAATCTCGCGCCGCCTCCGGAACAGTTCTCCAACAGCAGATTCGGGAATTCGGAAATCAATCTCTCCTGGAGCGCATAGACAGCCAGAACATACCGATGGCTCAGTTCCCCCTGGTTTGCACTGCCCAGTCCCTTGGAAGCCAGATCACACAGCGGTCTGTTCATGTCCCACTTTACATATTCGATATTTGCACTGCGAAGAACAGCGGCCACACACTCATAGACATAGTCAGAAACTTCCTTTCTGGTGATGTCCAACACATACTGATTTCGCATACGGCAGGGGGTTCTTCCGTCAATGGAAATCGCCCAATCCGGATGTGCTCTGTAAAGATCGGATTCGGGAGAGATCATCTCCGGTTCAAACCAGATACCAAACTTCAATCCAATGCGATTGACCTCATCCACAAGATACTTCAATCCTCCCGGAAGCTTCTCCACATTCACAGTCCAGTCACCCAGACTGGAATTGTCATCATTTCTCCTGCCAAACCAGCCGTCGTCCATGACAAGCATCTCGATGCCGCATTTCTTTGCCTCACGTGCAATATCCAGCAGCTTCTCAGTGTTGAAATCAAAGTATGTCGCTTCCCAGTTATTGATCAAAATCGGTCTCTTCCTGTCCCTGTAAGGACTTCGGATCAGGTGTTCGCGATACAGATCATGCAGATTTCTGGTCATACCTCCCAGCCCTCTGTCTGAATATACCATGATCACCTCCGGTGCGGCAAAAACTTCTCCCGGTTTCAGCTCAAAGCGGAAATTTTTCGGATGAATCCCCATCTGTACACGCAGGCTGTCGAACTGATTCTTCTCGACCTGCGCCAGGAAATTGCCGGAGTAAACAAAATGAAATCCGTAAACCTCGCCCTGTTCCTGACCTGCCCGACCGGAAACCAGTCCCAGGAAGGGATGCTCCTGATGAGAACTCTCGCCTCTGACAGAGCCAACGGAGCTTTTTCCATAGCCGATCTCACGATAATCCATATGGCGTTCCCGTGCCCAGGAGCCGTGAAGTGTCAGAAGCCTGTAATCCTCGCAATCCATGTCCAGACTCGCCGACATGATTCTGGTGAGAAACAGCGACCGCTTCGAATGATTTGTGACAGCAGCACTTCTTGCGATCACATCTATTCCCTGAAAAATACTGTAAGAAAGGGTAGCCGTCACCCCGAGAACTTTATCCTCCAAATCAATCTCCAGAGTCATGGAATCAGACTCATTCCCAAAGGTGGCGGGAAGGCCTTTTATAGGTTTCTTGCCGGCAAAAATCCGATGGGAACGATATGTAAAGAAATTTGCATTACAGCCGTTGCCATCCTCCAGTTCAACGGCACTCTCCCGGTAATCTCCCACATTGCATCCGGGAAATTCGAAGGGAAATGAATCCAAAACGGACCCTCTGTCTCTGCCGTTGACAGAAGGAAGAAAAGGATTCTCGGAGGTTCTGAGCAAATATCTCACATCAACATCACTGATTTTCTTACCGTAATATGCATGTCCCAACAGTTTCTCCGTATCCATAATGGCCATAACATAACTGGTTTTCTCCGTGTCGATCTTAAAGACACCGTTTTTTTCATCAAATAAAATATCCATAGCTGCTCCTCTATACGAATCATTTTTGTCAGGAAAAACTATGGATATTATAAATAATTAATTTTAATTTGTAAATTAGCAGAATAGACTAATTAATTTAATCGTTTTTAGCTAATGTAACGATAGTATCATTCTTTTTCGCAGATCTCGGTGCGATTCTTGTAAATAGAATTTGCAGGAATCACACCTCTGACACTGGAGGTGGGATATACATTGGAATTCCTGCCGATAACGGTACCGGGATTTAAGACACTGTTGCATCCAATTTCTACATTGTCAGCCAACATGGCACCAAACTTTTTCAGTCCGGTGGGAAGCTTCTCCTCACCATTCTTCACCACCACCAGCGTCTTATCGCTCTTTACGTTGGAGGTAATGGACCCGGCGCCCATATGAGACCTGAATCCGAGAACACTGTCTCCCACATAATTGTAGTGGGGAACCTGCACCTTGTTGAACAGTATCACATTCTTCAATTCCGTAGAATTACCGACCACGGCACCTTTTCCCACGATGGCGTTGCCTCTGACAAAGGCACAATGGCGAACCTCCGCCTCTTCATCGATAATCAATGGTCCGTTCAGGCAGGCAGTTGGTGCAACCGTCGCACTCTTAGCCACCCAGATATCCTCTCCCAAACGGTAAAACTTCTCTTCGGGAAGGGTTTTTCCAAGTGCAAGGATGAAATCATGGATCTTGGGAAGGACTTCCCAGGGATAGGTAACGCCCTCAAACAACCCGTCAGCGATGGTCTCACTTAAATCATACATATTTGCAACAGTAATATTTTGGCTCATATTCTCACCTGTTCCTTTTGATCTATTTCTTATAATATCCGGCGGCCTCATCGTACAGAACCGTCATTTGAGACTGATTGTTTGTCTTCTTCACAAAGTCTGTCCGGCGGGTTACGAACCCGGTCAGTTTCTGCATATATTCCTCGGAACTGATCTCTCCGTTTGCCACCATCGTCAGCCCCTTCTCCCAGCTGGCGGTAAGGGCCGGATCCAACAGGGATTTGATGGAGTGATCCACCACATCATACACCATCTCACCCATCAGCGTAGGGGTCAGCACCTGCGTCTTCTTATTCAGGGACAAATACTCGATGGTGACCAGTTTCTTCAAGATCTCGGCTCTGGTAGCGCTGGTGCCGATACCGCTTCCCTTGATCTGTGCACGAAGCTCTTCGTCCTCGATAAACTGACCGGCATTCTCCATAGTCAGAATGATGCTTCCGGAATTGTACCGCTTGGGAGGGGAAGTCTCCCCCTCTTTGATCTCATAGGCGGAGGAATCAAACCTGTGACCTTTCTTCAGCGTTCCGAGAAAAGTTATAAAATCAGCATCCACCTGCGTTTCCTCTTCAGAGTTTTCGTCCCTGCCCGAATCTGTCCCGGAATCCTTCCTGTCATCGGCGGGAGAATTCGTTTCCTTCGATTCCCGCGATTCCTTCCCCTTACTGCCGGATACCTTCAGGAAGCCTTCTTCCTCCAGCACCTTGAAATTGGCAAAAAAGCGCTCCTCTTTCACCTTGATGCACAGAGCATACTTTCGATAGACCGCAGGCGGATAGAAAATACTTAAGAAACGTCTGACGATCAGTTCATAGACCTTAGCGTTAAGAGGTGACAGACTGCGCAGCTGCGCCAGCCCCTGACCGGTGGGAATGATCGCATAGTGATCTGTGATCTGCTTATCGTTCACATATCTGGTCTTCTCCAGACCCTGATAGCTTTTCTTCTGAAGAATTTCATCCGCAAAAGCGGCACAGGAGGCATACCCCTTCAGCCCCGCTATGTTTTTATGTATTTCCTTGGCAACCGCAGTGGAGAGCACTCTGGCATCGGTTCTGGGATAAGTCACCAGCTTTTTCTCATACAGTTCCTGAATGATGCTGAGGGTCTGATCCGGGCTGATCTTAAACAGCTTGGAACAGTCATTCTGAAGTTCCGCAAGATTGTACAGAAGAGGAGCATTCTTGACCTCCTTCTTCTTCTCAATGCTCTCCAGTACCGGCTCCGTCACAGGCTCTGCCTGAAGCTCTTCGATCAGCTTCTCCGCGTAGACCCGCTCCTTGAATCCATTCTCCTTGTACAGGAAGGGATGCTGATAATATCTTGATCCTTCCACCGCCCTCCATTCTCCGCTGATCGTTTTCCCCTGCAGTCCAAAGGTCCCGATCACACGGTAGAAAGGAGTTTTCACAAAGGATCGGATCTCCCGCTCTCGCTTTACCACGATGCCGAGCACGCAGGTCATCACACGACCCACTGAAATCACCGCACGGTCACGCTTCAGGTATTCCTTCACACCATTTCCGTACCGCAGCGTCAAAACTCTGGAGAAATTGATTCCCATCAGGTAATCCTCTTTGGCACGCAGATAGGCAGCATCGCTTAAGTTATCGTATTCGGAGAGATCCTTGGCCTCTCTGATGCCCCGCTTGATCTCCTCCTCGGTCTGGGAATCGATCCAGACACGCTTTCTGGTCTTGCCGGTGACACCTGCCATCTGTTCCACCAGACGGTAAATGTATTCTCCTTCCCGCCCGGAGTCAGTGCACACATAGATCGTATCCACATCCGGACGATTCAGCAGTCCGGCTACGATCGTATATTGCTTTTTCGAACTTTCGATCACCTCATAGAGATATTTCTCCGGAAGAAAAGGCAATGTCTGAAAACTCCACTTCTTCAGTGCACTGTCGTAGACCTCCGGATAACTCATAGTCACCAGATGTCCCACACACCAGGTTATGATCGTGTTGTTCCCCTCCAGATACCCATCCTTGGAGGCCGCATTCAATTTCAACGCATTGGCAAATTCCTTCGCCACACTGGGTTTTTCCGCGATAAATAAACTCTTACCCAAACTATTCCCCTTACAACGATTCTCTCACCTGATGTTCCATATTCCGTCAACAAAAAAGGTGGCTTCTACAACAGAAATCTTGGAATGCAGGCACTCCAAGATTTCTACTCACTAACATATGTTATTGTATCACGAATGGGACCGACGGTCAACAATCGCTATTTCGATTACTCATCCTTTGCGGTGATATAGCCCTGTGCCTTCAACAGCTCTGCACAGAGAACAGCGCCGCCGGCAGCACCTCTCACCGTATTGTGGGAGAGACCTACAAACTTATAATCATAGACAGTATCCTCACGAAGACGACCCACACTGATACCCATACCGTTTTCAAAGTTCACATCCAGGCTGATCTGAGGTCTGTTGTCCTCCTCCAGATACTGGATGAACTGCTTGGGAGCGCTGGGAAGTCCCAGTCTCTGAGGCTCGCCGGAGAATGCACGGAGCTTTTCGATCAGCTGCTCCTTGGTGGGCTTCTTCGCAAACTTCACAAATACTGCAGCGGTGTGACCGTTCAGCACGGGTACTCTGATACACTGGCAGGTGATCACGGGGCTTTCAGCGGGAACGATCACGCCATCCTTGATCTCACCCCAGATTCTCAGGGGTTCCTTCTCACTCTTTTCCTCTTCGCCGCCGATGTAAGGAATGATGTTGCCTACCATCTCAGGCCAATCCTTGAAGGTCTTGCCTGCACCGGAGATTGCCTGGTAAGTGGTAGCCACAACTTCTACCGGCTCAAACTCCTTCCATGCGGTCAGCACAGGAGCATAGCTTTGAATCGAGCAGTTGGGCTTTACAGCCACGAAGCCTCTCTTGGTCCCAAGACGCTTCTTCTGGAAATCGATGACCTGCATATGCTGAGGGTTGATCTCAGGCACTACCATGGGCACATCAGGGGTCCAGCGATGCGCGCTGTTGTTGGATACCACGGGAGTCTCGGTCTTCGCATAGTCCTCCTCGATCTTCTTGATCTCTTCCTTGGTCATATCCACTGCACTGAACACGAAATCCACCTGTGAAGCAACCTTCTCTACTTCATTGACGTTCATGACTACAATATTTTTTACAGCCTCAGGCATGGGAGTGTCCATCTTCCATCTGTCTCCCACAGCCTCTGCATAGGTCTTTCCTGCAGAACGGGGGCTTGCTGCAATGGTAGTCACCTCAAACCAGGGATGATTCTCCAGCAGTGCGATGAATCTCTGACCAACCATACCGGTACCGCCAAGGATACCTACTTTCAACTTCTTAGACATAATTTCTCCTCCTCACTTATCTATTCAAAAGCCCGCTATTGTAAACGAGCCTTATGAAACGCAATTACTTCCTTCATGGCATCCGGACCGGGAGCACCGATGGTCAGGCGTTTCTCCACACAGGTCTTCAGCGACACAGCATCGTAGATATCTTCCTCGAACACAGGACTGATCTCCTTCAGTTCTTTCAGAGACAACGCATCAATCGATGTGTTCTTCTCAATGCAATACAAGACGAGTCGACCGATAATACCATGCGCATCCCGGAAGGGAACACCCTTTCCAACCAGATAATCTGCCGCATCAGTGGCATTGGTAAAGCCGTTCATGGCACTTTTCTCCATGCGGTCCTTTTTGAATTTCATGGTGCGAAGCATTCCGGTAAAAAGCTCCAGACAGTCTTTCACAGTGTCAAAGGCATCGAAGGCAACCTCCTTGTCCTCCTGCATGTCCTTGTTGTACGCAAGCGGCAGGCCCTTCATGGTGGTCAGGAGACTTACCAGTGCACCGTAGACACGTCCGGTCTTACCTCTCACCAATTCAGCGATATCAGGGTTCTTCTTCTGGGGCATAATGCTGCTTCCGGTAGAATAGGCATCATCGATCTCCACAAACTGGTACTCATTGGAATTCCAGATAATGATCTCCTCGCTGAATCTGCTCAGGTGCATCATGATGGTAGAAAGTGCAGCCAAAAACTCGATCAGATAATCTCTGTCGGCAACGGAATCCATACTGTTCAGGGTAGGTCCCTGAAAGTCCATCAGCTGTGCACTGTATTCACGATCCAAAGGGTAAGTGGTTCCGGCGAGTGCGCCTGCTCCCAGAGGACAGTAATTCATTCGTTCATAGATATCCGAAAGTCTGGATCTGTCCCGGGTAAACATTTCCAGATAGGCACCGAAATGATGTGCCAGTGTAATGGGCTGCGCCTTCTGGAGATGGGTAAAGCCGGGCATATAGGTCTCCAGGTTATCTTCCATCGTCTGCAGGATCACCAAAAGCAGTTCCTTTATGAGGCCATCGACCTCTTTCACCTGTTTTCTGGTGTAGAGCTTCATATCCAAAGCCACCTGATCGTTGCGGCTACGGCCGGTGTGCAGCTTTTTGCCTGCATCACCGATCCTGTCGATGAGATGTGCCTCCACAAAGCTGTGAACATCCTCATAGGTATCTTCATCAATGGTCAGCTTCCCGGACAGGGTATCATCCAGAATCCCGCGAAGACCGGAAATGATCTGATCTCTCTCCGTCTCTGTGAGAATCTGCTGTTTTGCGAGCATTGTCACATGTGCGATACTGCCCTCGATATCCTCATTTAAAAGGCGCTTATCAAAACCGATGGAGGCATTGAAATGATACACCTTCCAGTCCGTTTCTTTGGTAAAACGCCCGCCCCAAAGTTGTGCCATCGCTTTATTCTCCTTTTTTTGCATTAAATTCCATTTATCATAGCATAAACGAAACTGTTTTGCAACAGTTTCCATGCACACATTTTTCAAGAGAAACGTAACTTAATAGAAAACAGTTATCAACTGTCCGGAGGGATGTGAATGAGCAAACTACTGGAGCTTTCCAATCTTTCCTACTCCTATCACAGTCTGCAGGGGGAAACTCTCGCTCTGAAGGATATCAGTTTCACCGTGGAGGAAGGCGAATTCGTGGCAATCGTAGGACCCAGCGGATGCGGCAAGACAACACTGTTGTCTGTTATCGCAGGGCTTTTGACCCCGGAAGAAGGTTCTGTCAGACTGGCCAACTCCGATGACAAACAGGAGCTTCCCAACATCGGGTATATGCTGCAGAAGGATCATCTCTTCGAGTGGCTCTCCATCTATAAAAATGTAACTCTTGGGCTGGAGATGCATCATCTGATGACACCGGAAAAGAAGGCCTACATCGATCGCCTTCTCCGGGAATACGGTTTAGATGCCTTTCGCGAAAAACGTCCCAGTGAACTGTCGGGAGGAATGAAACAGAGAGCCGCACTCATTCGGACGCTGGCCCTGGAACCCAGCCTGCTATTACTGGATGAACCCTTCTCCGCCCTGGATTTTCAGACACGGCTCATGGTAGCCGACGACATCAGCAAACTGATCCGCTCCGCCGGAAAAACAATGATCATTATTACCCACGACTTGGGAGAAGCGATCTCCCTGGCGGATAAGATCATCGTACTGTCAAAACGTCCTGCCACCGTCGCGCGAATCATTCCGGTGAGCTTATCTCTGGAAGATGATTCACCCCTTGCACCCAGAAATGCACCGGAATATCAGCCGTTATTTAATGAATTATGGGAGGTACTGTCCAATGAAGAAGCACTCTGACACCCTGACAGGTCAGGAAGCATATGTGAGAGACCACTACCGTCACCACAGACTGGTGGCAGCAGCACGCCTGCTCCTCTTCGGCGCACTGCTGCTCCTCTGGGAAGTCAGTGCGGATCTGGGGCTGATCGACTCCTTCTTCTTTTCCAGCCCTGTACGAGTGGGAAAATGTTTTTATTCCCAATTGTTATACAATGACTTATGTCTGCATATCGGTATCACTCTCCTGGAAACCATTCTCAGCTTTCTGCTGGTAATGCTTTTGGGTCTGTTGCCCGCCATCGCTCTGCTCTTCTCCAAGACACTTTCCGAGATCGCAGAGCCGTACCTGGTGATCTTAAACAGTCTGCCAAAGTCCGCACTGGCCCCTCTCTTTATCGTCTGGCTGGGCACCGGGATGAAAACGATCATCGTAGCCGGCATCTCTGTGGCAATCTTCGGAACCATCATCAGCTTCTACACCGCATTTCGCCAGGTGGACAGTGACAAACTGATGCTCATCGCCACTCTGGGCGGAACCAGAAGAGATGCCTTCCTGCGAGTGATCTTTCCCGCCTCCCTCCCGATCCTCATCAGCACCGCTAAGGTAAACATCGGTCTGTCCCTGGTCGGCGTCATCATCGGGGAATTTCTGGCGGCCAGACGGGGGCTGGGTTATCTGATCATCTATGGGACTCAGGTCTTTCAGCTGGATATGGTTATCACCGCAATCATCATACTGTGCGTGATCGCTTTTTGCTTCTACCAGCTGATCCAACGCATAGAGCATAACTGTAAGAAAAAATACACGCTCTAATTCTTATTGACATTTTCAGGTAATTCGTGTATTATAGCATACGTATTGCTGAAATAGCTCAGTCGGTAGAGCACTTCACTCGTAATGAAGGGGTCGTGGGTTCAAGTCCCATTTTCAGCTGATAAAAAAATCCCCGAAGCCAGTCGGTTTCGGGGATTTTTATTTTCACCGGAAATGCTATTTGGAGTCCAGATGTACATCCACCTGTGTAAAGGGGATTTCGATGCCTGCAGCGTCCAGTGCAAGCTTGCAGTTCTCCGTGATACGGAACTTGGCAGTCCAGTAATCTGCCTGACGAACCCAGAAACGGATGCCAAGGTTGACGCTGGAGCTGTCCAGGGCATCCACATAGACGAGCAGTTCCTTGTCCTTCATAGTAGCCGTGTCATCTGTCAGGACCTTCATCAGAGTCTCTTTTGCCAGCTTCAGATCAGAAGTATAAGAAATGCCGATGACCAGATCCAGTCTTCTGCAATCCATGGCCGTCACATTGATCACACTGTTGTTTGCCAACTGACCATTGGGCAGGATCACGCTCTTGTTATCCACGGTCAACAGCTTGGTGTAAAAGATCTGAATCTCCGTGACTACGCCTTCCTTGCCCGTGCTGTCGATAATGTAATCTCCCACCTTAAAGGGTTTCAGCATCAGAATCAGCACGCCGCCTGCCAGATTGGAAAGGCTTCCCTGAATGGCAAGACCGATGGCTACGCCGGCAGAACCAAGAAGTGCCACAACGCTTGCTGCATCCATACCGAATTCGGTAGCGATCATAAACACGAGCACAACATACAGGGCCGCACGAAGCAGGGAGTTCAGAAACTGGACTGCACCCACCTCTACATTTGCACGCTGCAAAGCCTTTTTCAGCAGATTACAGATCAGTTTGATCAGCTGGCGGCCGATGAAAAATACGATCACTGCCAACAACACACGAAGGCCAAGATTCAATGCCTTCTCGGGAACACTGTTCAGAAACTTTTTCAAGGCTCCGATCTGTTCCTCGATCTGTTCCTCGTCAAGCCGCGAGGACGTCAGATAAAAACGATACCACATAATCATGATCCTTTCTGTTCAAAGATTACTCCTTGTCGGGAGCAGCTAACGGTATATACTGTAACACACTTAAGGACAAGGGTGCAAGCCTGATCGCAAGAGAATTTGTAAATCCATCGCACTCCTTTGCCTTTGTACGTTTTGCTCTCACATTGACCACCCCGGTACCGCCAAAGGCCTTGTCGTCCGTATTCAGGATCTCCTTGAATTTACCGGCCACAGGCACCCCAACCGTCACATCTTTGGGAATTCCGGAGAAATTGGCAGCCACTAACACACTGCTACCCGTCCTGCTGTTACGGACAAAGGACAGAATACATTCTTTTGCACCCATGGAATTGATCCAGGAAAACCCTTCGGGAAGAGTATCCAGATCATACAGTGCCGGGTTGGTGCGATAGAGTTCGTTCAATCGCTTCAGCAGGTTCCGAAGCCCGGTATCCGCCGCAGAGACCTCCTCCTGATCCCGGCTCTCTTCTCCCCCGCAGAATACAAGCTTTTTGCCCGGATGGAGAAACTGGTAAGCCAGCGTAAGACGAAGATTTGCCAGTTTTCCGGCTGCTTCACCCGGCATTCTCTCAAGCAGAGAGTTCATCCCTTCAGGCAGCACCTCATGCGAGAAAGCGGTAATGAAATTTTCCGTGTACTGATACACCATACTAAACGTCAGGGAATTGTGATGAAATCTGCGATAGATCGGATCCTGCCCGATGTATTCCAGATAATCGCTTACAAAGCCATTGTTCCACTTCATGGTAAATCCAAGTCCGCCCTCGGAAGGATCTGCTGTGACCATAGGTGCAGCGGCTACCTCAGATGCAATGGTCATGACACCCGGAAAACGATCTTTGATCAGGCTGTTCACCTTCCTTAAGAAGTCCCACGCCTCCAGATTTTCATTGCCGCCGTACATATTAGGGATCCACTCACCGTTTTGTTTGCCATAATCCAGGTAAAGCATGTTGGAGACAGCATCCATGCGCAGGCCGTCCACATGATACTTTTCGATCCAGAACAGGGCGTTTGCTGTCAGGAAATTTGACACCTGCGGTCTGCCGTACTGGAAAGTCGCCGTATTCAGTCCGGCATGATACCCTTGCCTTGGATCTCTGTGCTCGTACAGACAGGTGCCGTCAAACGCCGAGAGTCCGATTCCGTCACAGGAAAAGCCGGAGGGAACCCAGTCAATGATCACACCGATGCCTGCCTTGTGCATCTCATTTACAAAAAACATGAAATCTTTGGGAGAACCGTATCTGGCAGTAGGTGCATAGTACCCGGTCACCTGGTACCCCTTGGAAGCATCCTCCGGATACTCCAACACTCCCATCAGTTCAACATGCGTAAATCCCGTATCCTTCAGATAAGGAATCAGTTCCTTCGCAATCGCCCTAAAGCCGGAGGTTCCGTGTTCCGTGCGAAAGACTCTGGGGTCCACTTCACAGATACTGACGGGAGAACTCTCCGAAGCTTTCGCTCTGTCTTTGAGATACTTCGCATCCTCCCAGGCAAATCCGCCCAGATTCGAGATGACCGATGCGGTATCCGGTCTTTGCTGTGCTTCATTGCCGTAAGGATCCGCTTTCAGGTAGGTCATCCCGCCCTTGAGCTTCAATTCAAACTTATAATTGTCTCCCGGAAAAGCATCCGGCACAAACAACTCAAAGATGCCGGAGTCCCAAAGTCTTCTCATCTGGTGGATCCTGCCGTCCCAATGGTTGAAATCCCCCACTACGCTGACACGCAGTGCATTGGGAGCCCAGACGGCAAAATGAGTTCCGCGAATGCCATCCACGGTTCTGGGATGCGCTCCCAGCAATTCATAGATGGTCTCATGGATACCATACTTGAATTTCTCCGTATCCTCTTTGGTGATAATCGGAGCAAAGCGGTAGGTCTCCGGTCGCTTCACCTGACTTCCGTCTGCAAACGTATAAACATAGGAATAGGTCGGTACATTTTCCGGGGGCATCGGCAGCAGGCAGGCAAAAAAACCATCCTCGTCCGCCAGCTCACAGGGATAACTCTTTCCGGTGGTCTCAAAAATGATCTCCGCACCGGCGGCTCCCGGATAATAAGTCTGAACCAGAGTAGACTTTCCTGCCGCGGAAGGACCCAGCAATTCCTGCGGATCATCGCACTCGGAATAAATGATCTCCTCAATCTTCGGCCAATTCATCATCTTATATAGCTTGTCGTTCATACATGCCTCACTTTCCGAAAACATTCTTATTCTGATAATTCATGAAGGAACAGTCCGCTGCGAAGCTTTGGCTCAAACCAGGTGGACTTGGGCGGCATCAGTTTTCCCGCATCTGCAACCCGGAGAAGTTCACCGATGGAGGTAGGATACATGGAAAATGCAACCCGCATATCCTCCCCTACTCTGCGCTCCAGTTCTTCCAGACCACGGATACCGCCTACAAAATCAATTCGCCTGTCGGTCTTGGGATCCCCGATTCCCAGGATCGGCTGCAGCAGATTGTCCTGAAGAATGGAAACATCCAGATCCTTCACCGCATCCCCGGAATAAAGTGACTCCTTCGCCGTCAGCTTGTACCAGGTCCCGTCCAGATACATTCCAAAGGTACCCTTCCTCTCGGGAGAATAGGGTTTGGTCGCAGAGAAGTTCTCAACGGTAAAGCGATCCTGTATGCTTGTCAGAAACTCCTGAGGGGTCAGTCCGTTCAAATCCTTCACCACACGGTTGTAATCCAGTATCTTCAACTCATCCTCCTGAAACAACACGCTCATAATATAGTTGAATTCCTCTGTCCCCGTATACGCAGGATGCTCTGCACGGCGCTTCAGGCCGACCTTCACTGCTGAGGCACATCTGTGATGACCGTCCGCAATATAGACTTCCGAAATGCTTTGGAAGGTCTCCGTAATCGTGCAGATCTGTGCGTCCTCATTAACGATCCAGACGCGATGAACGATTCCGTCCTCCGATACAAAGTCATAGATGGGCTCGTCCTTCTTTTTCAGTGCAATCAATTCCTTCAGTGTCCTGTTGCTGCGATAGGTCAGAAAAATCGGTCCGGTCTGCATGTTACAGGTATCCACGTGACGGATGCGGTCCTCTTCCTTGTCTGCACGGGTATTCTCATGCTTCTTCAGTACATTGTTCAGATAATCATCGATGGACTCGCAGGCCACGATTCCGGTCTGGTGTCTGCCCTCCATCACCAACTCATATAAGTAATAACAGGGCTTTGTCTCCCGGATAAACCTGCCCTCAGCGATCCAATCGGCAAGCAGCTGCCTCGCCCGCTCATACACCTCAGGTGCATAGGTATCTACCGTATCGTCAAAGCCGGTCTCCGCCCGGTCAATGGCCAGAAAGGAGCCCGGGTTCGCTGCCACGACCTGACACGCCTCCTGCCTGTTGTACACGTCATACGGAAGCGCCGCAATGGTGGAAGCATATTCTTTCGCCGGGCGGTACGCCGCAAAGGGTCTGATATTCGCCATAAGTCGTTCCTCTTTTCTCTGTTATTTCCTTCCCCTGCTCTATCCGCAGCAGGTGAAAAATCACTTGTATCCCCGGTGAAAATATTGTATGATTGTACTGGCACCGGAAAGCGGGGACTGGCAGTTTCGCTGCCGTCTCCCCAGTACACAGTATAGCACAAAAAGACCTATTTGAATAGAAAGGAAACAGAAAATATGACGGAAGAGAACAAAAAACTGCTGGCAAGAATCAACTCCTATGCGGAGAGTGTCTTAGGTGAAATTGATCCCCAGAAGGTACAGGTCTCCCTCCAGCTGGAGAAATTAAAGCCTGTAATGGAAGAAATCGCAAAGGAACGAGGCGTAAGTCTGACGGATATCTTTATTCTATACATGGATCTTCAGAGCGAAGCTTCCTGCGCCACCAACGAAAAGCTAAAGGATTCCCTGAGTGACTTAAATGACGGCAGCGACGGCGGCATGCCGCTGCTTTTCAAATAAGCCCAACATATCCAAACAAAAACCCCCGGCAGATCCGACCCTCATGTAAGGGTCAGACCAGCCGGGGGATAATTTTTATGTGATCTATTTCACGATTCTCACACGGAATACACCGTTGATCTTCTCCAGCTTTTCCACTGTATCAGCGCTGACAGCACTCTCAACATCGAGCAGGGTGTAAGCTACATCCCCTCTGGACTTGTTGGTCATATCAGAGATATTGTAGCCCTCTGCGCCGAAAATGCTGGTGAACTGGCTGATCATATTCGCAATATTCTTGTGGAAAATTGCAATACGTCCTGGCTTACTGCAAATGCCCATGTCACAGGCAGGATAGTTCACACTGTTGCGGATATTACCGTTCTCCAGATAATCCTTGATCTCATCTACTGCCATCACTGCACAGTTATCCTCGGACTCCTCTGTGCTTGCGCCGAGGTGAGGAATCACGATACAGCCCTTCTGTCCTGCGGTGGTAGGGTTCGGAAAATCAGATACATAGCGGGCGATCTTACCGGAAGCAAGTCCTTCCAGCACATCCTTTTCATTTGCAAGCAGATCTCTTGCAAAGTTCAAAATCACAACGCCTTCCTTCATCTTTGCGATGGAAACTGCATTGATCATGCCCTTGGTAGAATCCATGAGCGGAACATGAATGGTGATATAATCACACTCTGCGTAAATGTCATCCACATTGAGAACATGCTTTACGGAACGGCTCAGATTCCATGCGGCATTCACGGACAGATAAGGATCATAACCATAGACTTCCATACCCAGAGAAACTGCCGCGTTGGCAACCTTCACGCCGATGGCGCCCAGACCGATGACACCCAGCGTTTTACCCATGATCTCGGTTCCGGCGAAGTTCTTCTTCTCCTTCTCAGCTGCCTTAGCGATGTCTGCATTATCCTTGGAGTCCTTCACCCACTCGATACCGCCTACCACATCTCTTGCGGCAAGAAGCATACCTGCGATAACAAGCTCCTTCACGCCGTTGGCGTTGGCACCGGGAGTATTGAATACGACGATGCCCTTCTCCGCACACTTATCCAGCGGAATGTTGTTGACACCGGCACCTGCTCTCGCTACAGCGAGAAGATTCTCGGGAAGCTCCATCTCATGCATGGAAGCACTTCTGACCAGAACACCGTCGGCCTCATTGATATCTGCTGTGATCTGATACCGGTCGGTAAAATTTTTCAGTCCTACATCAGCAATAGGATTCAGACAATTGATCTTAAACATGGTAAGTCTCTCCTTTATTTTAAGTTAGCCTTCTCGAACTCTCTCATGAACGCAACCAGCTTCTCCACGCCTTCGATGGGCATTGCATTGTAGATACTTGCACGCATACCGCCAACGGTTCTGTGACCCTTTAAGTTCTCGAAGCCTGCAGCCTTTGCCTCTTTCACGAACTTCGCATCCAGCTCTTCATCACCGGTCACGAAGGGAACATTCATCAGGGAGCGGTCTTCCTTGCGGACAGTACCCTTGAACAGCTTGCTCTCATCCAGGAAATCGTACAGGATCTTAGCCTTTTTCTCGTTGTGCTCCTTCATTGCGGTAAGACCGCCCATCTTCTTGATCCACTTGAATACCTTGCCGCAGATATAGATGCCATAAGCGGGAGGAGTATTGTACAGAGAACCATTGTCTGCATGGATCTTGTAGCGAAGCATGGTAGGAGTTCCGGGAAGCACATCCTCTGTGATCAGATCCTCGCGGATAATGACGATCACAACGCCCGCAGGACCTACGTTCTTCTGAACACCGCCGTAGATCACACCATACTTGGTGACATCCACAGGCTCGGAGAGGAAGCAGCTGGAAACATCAGCCACAAGCGTATGTCCCTTGGTGTTGGGAAGGGTCTTAAACTTGGTGCCGTAGATGGTATTATTCTCACAGATGTAGACATAATCCGCATCCTCGGGAATGTCCAGATCGGAGCAATCAGGGATGTAAGAGAAGGTCTTGTCTGCAGAGGAAGCCACCTCTACTGCTTCACCGTAAATCTTAGCTTCCTGATAAGCCTTCTTCGCCCACTGACCTGTAACAATGTAGGCAGCCTTCTTATTCTTCATCAGATTCATGGGAATCATGGCAAACTGCTGGCTGGCTCCACCCTGTAAAAACAGCACCTTATAATTATCGGGAATCCCCATCAATTCTCTCAGATCAGCCTCAGCCTCATTGATAATGGCCTCATAAGCCTTAGATCGATGACTCATCTCCATAACAGACATTCCTGTTCCCTTGTAGTCGAGCATCTCGTCGGCAGCTTCTCTGAGAACCTCCTCAGGGAGTACTGCAGGCCCAGCCGAAAAATTGTAAACTCTGGACATTTTTATTCCTCCTCAAAATATTGTTTTATCCTGAAACATAGGATTAGAATAATACTCTTTCACACTTTAGTCAAGTGCATTGTTAAACAAATATCAAAATGATCTTCTACTCTCTGTAATACATCACACAGGGCGTACCGATCTCCACCATTTCATACAGTTTTTCCACTGCATCCATGGGTGTATTCACACAGCCGTGGGAGCCGTCGGTGAGATAAATGTCACCGCCAAACTCATCCCGCCACTTGGCATCGTGGATGCCGATGGCTCCGCGTACCGGAATCCAGAACTTCACCGGAGTGCGGTAATTGGGTCCCCGCAGCACCCGGTTTTTCTGCTTGTTGTACACAAAGAATACTCCTTCCGGTGTATTCCATTTCCGTTTCATGTTCCCGGTCACCACATCCGTATCGATTTCCAGAACGCCGTCCTGATAATAGTACAGCTTCTGATTGGTGAGATCTACCTCGATATAGGTTTCCCCGATATCATTAACGCCTCTGGCGTACCCCTCTTTCAGGTAGACAGGAACATGAATCTCCTTCTGCCCTCTCTTTTGATGAATGGCCTGACGGAAAAAGGCAAGCTCCGCTTCCAGATCCAGCTCTGTGCCATAGGTATCATAGGTCACCTTCACATAGTCACCTGCAGTGGTGAGGAAGTCCTTCTCACGGTTGGCGGTATTGTAAGTTTCGCCCAGCGCCTCCACCCATGCAGCGACCTTCTCCTCATCCGGATAGGGTTCCCCAGCTTCATTTAAGAGAGGCAGATTCTGCTCATCCATCGCCAGAAGATCACACAGGACCTCACCGGTCAATTCGATCTGCTCCGCACCCATGTCATAGACCAGAGGTTCTCCGAAAAGATTCTGAATCTTCACCAGAAGTTCTCTCTTGGCAGTATCCTCCTTGGAATCGGGCAGATCCACATAACAGGCACTGTCAGAGACATTCAGCTCCATCACACCCTTGTCCAGATCTCTGGCGATCAGCCGGATCATGCGATCCACATCCAGCCTGTGGGCATTGCCGTCATAGAGGGAATACCCCTGTCCCGGAGTATAAAGCAGAGCACAGCCGGTCTCCTTTGCCATCTCACTTGCTACGGGCGAAAGCGCATAGATCTGCTGCTCCAGCTTCTCCCGGTTAAAGGTATAGAAATCAGGCTCCAGCTGAATGGAGACCTCATTGTTCAGATTCTCCACCCAGGAATAGTTGGCCCGCTGCTTCATATTTTTCTTGATACTTGCCGAATAATCGGGCAGCATATCGAAGGCTGTCCCTGCGATGGAGCAGACCACTCCGTCCCCGAAGTCTATGGAGAGGCTCGGAATCGTTGCCTTAGCCACCAGTGCATCATTGATCTCTGATACAGATTTACCGGTGCTGTAGAAATCATTCACCCAGGTATTCACCGCGTAGGTGTTCTGATAATATCTGTCAAGCAGCCGACTGCAGCCGGCAATGACAACCACCGCACCGATCAGAAAAAACAGTATTTTCTCCAAACTCTTTTTCATCATTAGATATCGTCACCATCAAATACATCTGCAATCGGTGCCCCTGCAGGAACCATAGGGAATACCTTGTCGTCCTCAGGGATGATACACTCTACCAGCACGGGAGCCTTCATAGCGATTGCCTTCTCGATCGCATCCTTCACTTCTTCCTTTTTCGTCACACGGATCGCCGCACAGCCCAGACCCTCCGCAACCTTGCAGAAGTCCACACTGTCATTTAATACGGTCTGGGAGTAACGTTTCCCGTAGAACAGCGTCTGCCACTGGCGAACCATACCGAGCACATGATTGTTGATGACAACCTGAACGATGGGGATATTGTAACGGCTGGCGGTGGCAAGTTCCTGCATATTCATACGGAAACACCCGTCACCGGCAATGTTGATACAGATCTTATCCGGCTGTCCAACCTGCGCTCCGATACATGCACCCAGGCCATACCCCATTGTGCCCAGTCCGCCGGAAGAAAGGAAGGTGCGGGGCTTGGTATAGCCATAGTATTGTGCCGCCCACATCTGATGCTGACCAACATCGGTGGTGATGATGGCTTCTCCCTTGGTGACCTCATCGATAGTCTCGATCACATAAGGACAGGAAAGATTGGTGTTGTCATACTTCAGAGGATATCTGGTCTTGAGTTCGGAAACGGTTGCCATCCAGTCTGCATGATCCTGCTGTTCCAGCTTTTCATTGATCTTGGTCAGGATCGCCTTCAGATCGCCGATCAGACCGGTCGTAACGCGGATGTTCTTATTGATCTCCGCAGCGTCGATGTCAATATGAATGATCTTCGCACCCTCAGCGAATTTCTTCGGGTTGCCGATCACTCGGTCGGAAAATCTGGCACCCAGCGCAACCAGAAGATCGCACTGACTTACGCCAAGGTTGGAAGCTTTCGTTCCATGCATACCGATCATTCCGGTATATCTCCTGCTGTGGCCGTCAAATGCGCCCTTGCCCATCAGAGTGTCGCAGACCGGAGCATCCAGAAGCTCAGCAAACTTTGCAACCTCCTCGCAGGCATCAGAGCTGATGGCACCGCCGCCCAGATAGATGAAAGGCTTCTTTGCTTCCTTCATGCAGCGGATCGCCTCATCGATCTGGTCCTCAGAAGCCTTCACGGTTCTCTTCATGGTCTGATCGATCTCTTCCCGGGTGTACTCCGTCACAGCGGCAGTCACATCCTTGGTGATATCTACCAGCACAGGACCGGGACGGCCGCCTCTGGCGATTCGAAATGCCTTGCGGATGGTAGGTGCAAGGTCATTGACATTTTTTACGATAAAGCTGTGCTTTGTGATCGGCATGGTCACCCCTGCAATATCGATCTCCTGGAACGTATCTTTTCCCAAAAGAGGCAGATTCACATTGGCTGTGATGGCAACCAGGGGAACAGAATCCATATACGCGGTTGCAATCCCTGTGACAAGATTGGTTGCACCGGGGCCGCTGGTAGCCATACATACGCCGACCCTTCCGGTCGCTCTGGCATATCCGTCAGCTGCATGTGCTGCTCCCTGCTCATGGCTGGTCAGCACATGTCTGATCTCATCACTGTGCTTGTAGAGTGCATCATAAATATTCAGAATCGTTCCTCCCGGATAGCCGAACACAGTATCAACACCCTGCTCCTTCAGACATTCCACAACGATTTCAGAACCGTTTAACTGCATTGTTTTACTCCTCCGTACAAAAAAAATCTTTTTTAACATGCTATTTCAGGGTCGGGATCCTATCCCACGCTTCCCACAGTGTATATTTGGCTGCAGACACGCTCTCGCTCGGGAAAACCGTAGCCTAAGTACCGGCTCTTTTCCGACGGTCTGCAGCAAACACACACTGTGGGGCAGGGATAGGATCCCCGGCCCTATATAACGATTACTGTCTGCCGGGGATCTCCAGGATCGCACCGCGGTTGCCGCTGGTTACCAGCTCACGGTATCTGGAGAGATAGCCGGTGGTTACCTTGGGCTCTCTGGGCTGCCACTTTGCCTTGCGGGCAGCCATCTCCTCATCGGAGACCTTGATATCCAGCTTCATCTCGGGAATGTTGATGCTGATGATATCTCCCTCTTCTACCAGTGCAATGGGGCCGCCTACTGCAGCTTCGGGGGAAACGTGTCCGATGGAGGCACCTCTGGAGGCACCGGAGAAACGACCGTCTGTGATCAGTGCTACACTTGCGCCCAGTCCCATACCGGCGATGGCAGAGGTGGGATTCAGCATCTCACGCATACCGGGGCCTCCCTTCGGTCCCTCGTAACGGATAACGACTACATCTCCGGCAACGATCTTGCCGCCCTTGATTGCTGCGATGGCATCCTCTTCACAGTCAAATACTCTGGCAGGACCTTCATGAACCATCATTTCTTCTACCACTGCGGAGCGCTTCACCACAGAGCCGTCCGGAGCAAGATTGCCCTTCAAAACTGCCAGACCGCCTGTCTTGCTGTAAGGGTTGTCGACAGGGCGAATCACTTCCGGATCCAGATTGACTGCATGGGCAATGTTCTCGCCGATGGTCTTGCCGGTGACAGTCATGCATTCTGTGTTCAAAAGTCCGATGTCAGCCAGCTCCTTCATCACCGCATAGACGCCGCCTGCCTCGTTCAGATCCTCCATATAGGTAGGGCCGGCAGGTGCCAGATGACACAGATTGGGTGTCTTCTCACTGATAGGATTTGCAAAGCTGATATCGAAATCAAAGCCGATCTCATGGGCGATGGCAGGCAGATGGAGCATGGAGTTGGTAGAGCAGCCAAGTGCCATATCTACGGTAAGTGCATTCATGATAGACTCTTTGGTGATGATGTCACGGGCACGGATCCCCTTGCGGAACATTTCCATGACAGCCATACCTGCGTGCTTTGCCAGCTTGATTCTCTCGGAATACACGGCAGGGATGGTACCGTTGCCGCGAAGCCCCATGCCGAGTGCCTCTGTCAGGCAGTTCATGGAATTGGCGGTGTACATACCGGAACAGGAACCGCAGGTAGGACAAACCTTGTTCTCAAACTCACACACATCTTCCTCTGTCATCGTTCCCGCAGCGTAGGAACCAACTGCCTCAAACATAGAGGAAAGGCTTCTCTTCTTTCCCTTCACATGTCCGGCCAGCATGGGACCTCCGGATACGAAGACAGTGGGGAGATTCAGACGGCATGCCGCCATCAGCAGACCGGGAACATTCTTGTCACAGTTGGGCACCATCACCAGTGCATCAAACTGATGGGCGATGGCCATACACTCGGTGGAGTCCGCAATCAGATCTCTGGTAACCAGGGAATACTTCATTCCCACATGTCCCATGGCGATACCGTCGCAGACAGCGATTGCGGGGAACACAACGGGAACACCGCCGGCCTCTGCCACGCCCAGCTTTACCGCATCCACGATCTTATCGATATTCATATGACCGGGAACGATCTCATTGTAGGAGCTGACGATTCCCACCATCGGCTTTCTCATCTCTTCTGCGGTAAATCCAAGAGCATTGAACAAACTTCTTGCCGGTGCCTGCTGCATACCGGCTCTCGCATTATCACTTGTCATCATTGATCTACAACCTCCATATTGTCATTTATTTGATTCTCTCAGCAAGCAGGGTACCCATTTGGGAGCATCCCACCTTTGTGCAGCCCTCAGACATAATATCGCCGGTTCTGTAACCATCCGCCAGCACCTGCTTTACTGCCGCATCGATGGCATCCGCTTCCCGATCCAGATCAAAGCTGTAGCGAAGCATCATGGATGCACTGAGAATGGTAGCAATGGGGTTTGCAATATCCATTCCGGCGATGTCCGGTGCAGAACCGTGGCTGGGCTCATAGAGACCGAATTTGGAATCGTTTAAGCTGGCACTGGCAAGCATTCCGATGGAACCGGTCACCATACTGGCCTCATCAGAGAGAATATCGCCGAACATGTTCTCCGTAAGGATCACATCGAACTGTGCCGGATCCTTCACCAGCTGCATGGCACAGTTGTCCACCAGCATATGCTCCAGCGTCACCTCAGGATAATCCTTTGCCACCTCTTCCACTACTTTTCTCCAAAGTCTGGAGGAATCCAACACATTTGCCTTATCCACACTGGTCACTTTCCTGCGGCGCTTCATGGCAATATCAAAGCCCTTGATGGCGATGCGGCGGATCTCATTCTCGTCGTATGTAAGGGTATCAGTGGCCTTCAGCACACCGTTCTCTTCCACGGTCCTGCGCTCGCCGAAGTACAGTCCGCCGGTCAGCTCTCTCATGATCATCATATCAAAGCCGGCCTTGCTGATCTCCTCCTTCAGGGGACAAGCTGCCGCCAATTCGTCATACAGCACCGCGGGGCGGAGATTTGCAAAAAGGTTCAGCGCTTTACGGATCTTTAGCAGTCCAGCCTCAGGACGAAGATTGGGAGGGAGTTTGTACCAGGGGGAAGTGGTCGTATTGCCGCCGATGGAACCCATCAGCACTGCATCCGCAGCCTTTGCCTTCTCGATCGCCTCGTCGGTTAGCGGTACCCCGTGCACATCGATGGACGCGCCGCCCATCAGAATATCTTCAAAAATCATCTCATGTCCATAGACCTCAGCGACCTTCTGCAGAACTTTTTTTGCTTCTGCAACGATCTCAGGACCGATCCCGTCTCCGGGAATACAAGTAATATTACACTTCATATTCTTTTCCTTTCTTTTCATACGTGCTTTTATACAGTAAAGTATGAAAAACCTATTCATTTTATCATAACTGAAATGAATCGAAATTTCAACACTATCTTATAAAGAATCAAGAAAAGAAAAAAGAGCTATTCGCCCTGCATCGGACCTGCATCAATCGCAGTCTTCGTCAGCATTGCCAAATAGCTCTTATGCTCAGTTTTTACTCATTTGATCAGCTGTTCTTCTCCACCTTGCTGATGGCAGACTTGTCCATCGGGATACGACAGTTCTTGTTGTTGCCGAACTCCACGATCACAGTGTCGTCAGTGATGTCAATAATGATCCCATAAAAGCCGGAAGTGGTCATCACGCAGTCGCCAACCTCCATTGCAGCCAACATGGCAGCTACTCTCTTACGCTCCTTGCCCTGGGGTCTGAAGAAGAAAAACCACATTGCAAAAAAGAAAAGACCATACACTACAAGCATCGCGATCAAACTACCGCCTGCGGAACCTCCTGCAGCAGCATCCTGAGTCAATAAAATACCCATGAAATCCTCCATTCCAGGCAAATCCGGTTCTCCGGGATCTGTCCTACATATTCTAAAATGATATCATACACAAAAACAAACCGTTCGGCAAGTATTTTAGAAAGATTTTAGAAGTTTACTCCAAAGGAGTCGCCATATTCTCCAGTTTCTGTCTCTTATATGCGGCAAATCTGCCCTCGTCCAGAGCCTCCCTGATCTCCTCCATCATCGTATTGTAGAAATACAGATTGTGGAGCACGCAGAGTCTCATACCAAGCATTTCCTTTGCCTTGAGCAAATGTCTGATATAGGCTCTGGAATATCTGCGGCAGGCGGGGCAGCCACAGCCCTCCTCGATCGGTCTGTCATCCAACTCATATTTTGCATTGAACAGATTGATTTTCCCGTGGTTGGTGTAGAGGTGACCGTGTCTGCCGTTTCTGGTGGGATAAACACAGTCAAAGAAATCTACTCCTCGCTCTACACCTTCCAGAATATTGGCCGGAGTTCCCACTCCCATCAGGTAGGTAGGCTTATTTCTGGGCAGGTGAGGAACCACCTCTTCCAAAATGTAGTACATCTCCTCGTGAGTCTCTCCCACAGCCAGACCGCCTACCGCATAACCGGGCAGATCAAACTCTGAGATCCGCCTGGCATGTTCGATGCGAATGTCCGCATAGACTGCACCCTGATTGATGCCGAACAGCAGCTGATTCCTGTTGATGGTGTCCTCCAGAGCGTTCAGTCGGTTCATCTGTGCCTGACATCTGGCCAGCCATCTTGTGGTACGCTCCACAGAAGCCTGCACGTAGCTTCTCTCAGCCTTGCTGGGTGGACACTCGTCAAAGGCCATTGCAATGGTGGAAGCCAGATTAGACTGAATCTGCATACTTTCCTCCGGGCCCATGAAGATCCGGTGTCCGTCGATATGGGACTGGAAGGTGACACCCTCCTCCTTGATCTTGCGAAGACCCGCCAGGGAAAACACCTGAAATCCTCCGGAATCAGTGAGGATCGGCTTGTTCCAGGACATAAACTTATGCAGACCGCCCAGCTGCTTCACGATTCTGTCCCCGGGGCGAACGTGCAGATGATAGGTGTTGGACAGCTCCACCTGGGTCTTGATCTGTTCCAGATCCTCAGTAGATACTGCTCCCTTGATGGCAGCCACCGTTCCAACATTCATAAAAACAGGGGTCTGGATAGTTCCGTGAACGGTCTGAAACTCAGCCCGTTTCGCCCTGCCCTCTTCTTTCAAAATACGATACATACCCGGTTCCTCCGATAAAGATCAATTCTATGACACATAAACTGCAAACAGCATAACATACTTTTTGTCTTTCTGCACACTTTTTTCAAAAAAGTTTGCGTTTTAAATGAGCGGAACGTATAATGGACAATAATAAAAAGAAAAAAGCCCGATTTCAGGCTGACAGCAGGGAGGTAACTATATGGCTGGTTCCACATTCGGCACCATTTTCAAAATAACGACCTGGGGAGAGTCCCACGGAAAAGCACTGGGGGTTGTAGTAGACGGCTGTCCCGCCGGTCTTCCTCTGGAGGAAAGTGACATCCAGTTCTACCTGGACCGCAGAAAACCGGGAAGCACTTCCATTGCCACTCCCCGCAAGGAAAACGATGAGGTGGAGATACTGTCCGGCATTTTCGAAGGCAAGACCACCGGCACCCCTATCTCCATGATGATCCGCAACACCTCTCAGCACTCTGCCGACTACGGTGACATTGCAACCTATTACCGTCCGGGACATGCGGACTACACCTTCGATCAGAAATACGGTTTTCGAGACTATCGGGGCGGAGGACGTTCCTCCGGCAGGGAGACTGCCGGCCGTGTTGCGGCAGGTGCCATCGCACAAAAGCTCCTGAGGGAGTTGGGCATAGAGGTATGTGCCTATACCCGTTCCATCGGTCCCATCCAGGCAGACGTATCCAACCCGGACCGCAGCATCATCCTCTCCACGGAAACTGCCATGCCGGACCCTATCGCCAATGAAAAGGCTGTGGCTTATCTGGCACAGGCGCGGAAGGAGCTGGATTCTGTGGGCGGCTGTATGGAATGTATCGTCAACGGTCTTCCCGCCGGAATCGGTGACCCGGTCTTTGAAAAGCTGGATGCCAACCTGGCAAAGGCGATCATGTCCATCGGTGCAGTGAAGGCCGTAGAGATCGGTGACGGGTGTGAAGTCTCCTCACGAAGGGGCAGTGAGAATAACGATGCCTTCTGCATGGAAAACGGCGCTGTCTCCAAGAAGACGAACCACGCAGGCGGAACCTTGGGCGGGATCAGTGACGGAAGCACACTTCTGATACGTGCTCACGTAAAGCCTACCCCCTCCATCTATCAGACCCAGGAGACGGTGAATCAGTCCGGCGAGGAAATACAGATCAATATCAAAGGCAGACACGATCCCATCATCGTTCCCCGTGCAGTGGTTGTCATGGAGTCCATGACGGCTCTCACGATTTTGGATGCCATGATGATCAATATGTCCGCAAGACTGTCCTCTATGGTCGACTTCTATCGGAAATAAAATGAAAAACCGCCGGAGCAGACTCCGACGGTTTTTTTGTAAAAAATACGATCAGCCCTTCAGCCGATAGAAAACAATACAGTTGGGTACATTCACCTTCATCGGCGCACCGTTCATGATCATCGTCTTGTCCTCCAGATTGACCTTGAAGAAAGTCATATCATTGGACTCATGGTTCAATGAGACAAGGAAATGATTGTTGGGGAACAGGCTTGCATCCTTCGGATACTCTCCGCTGATCGGAAGGTTGAAGACCTTCTCCAGCATACCGGTCTCCTCGTCCACAGAAAACAATACTGCGGAATTGTCACCGGATACGGTACAGAGAAGATACTTGTAATCCTCAGAGAAAGTCAATGCACTGGTAGCATTGGAGCTGCCTCTCTCCAGCTTGGCAGTCTGAACCGTCTGGATCTTATCAAAATTGGGAGTGCCATTGCAATCGGTATATTCATACACATCAATATAGCACTTCCACTCGTGAACGATATAGATGAACCTTCCGTTCTTGGAGATCTTGATATGTCTGGGGGCAGACTCCATCTCACTGCGGATCACATCCGCAAGAGCAAGCTTTCCGGTCACCGAATCAAAGCGATAAACGTTTACGTGATCCATCCCCTGATCCGCCACAAGCAAATACTTGTTGTCGTGAGTCATTCTCGCGCAGTTGATATGCGGACGGAAATTCCTGTCTCCCAGGCTTCCCAGACCTTTATGGAAGATCTCATCGGTAATCTCACCGATAGAGCCGTCGCTCTTTAACTTCATCACCGTCAGCTTGCCGTCATGATACCCTGCCACAAAGAGATACTTGTCCTTGTAATCGGTGGAGACATAACAGCCTCTCATACCGTAAATGTTGGCAAAGTTAATAAAATCCAGGGTACCGTCCTTCTTGATCTTATAAGCCTCTACACCGAAGTCGGTAATCGAATACAGATATTTCTTGTTTTTGGAGATGGTCACATAAGAAGAATTGGTGATCTCTACCTGATCCTTCTCGATAAATCTTCCATTCTCCATATCCACATCATAAATCTTAATTCCATGATTGTCACCCTGAGTGTATGTGGACACATAGGCAACATATTTTTCATTCTCCATCGGATCGTCCTCCCAGTATGATGTCTGATACTTGCGGTCAGGTCAAAAATACTACTCCTGCTCTTCCTGTTCTTCCTGCTCCATGATGATCTGTGTCAGAAGTGCTCTCAGCTGTGCCAGTTCTTCATCCGTAACAGGAAAGGCATCCGAATATACGCCGTCCGCCTGATCACTGCTGTAGATCGCTCTCGCATCCTGAATTCCGGCCTGCTCCTTTGCAATATAGATCACCAGCTTTCCGTTGGTCTTATTCAGGGTAACACGCAGAAGCACTGGTTCATTCCATGGATTGCGAAGCTTTCCGTCCGTACCAAGCACGATCTTCGCATGTCTGGCGGTATTCTCTACCTGATATATCATATCCTTGCCCCGGAACTTCATCGTAGGCCCGGAATTCTTCTTCAGCAGACTGTTAATTTTGTCCATCAGTGCCATAATCAATAACTCTCCTTTATGTAATACTCGTAAATAATCTACTGTGTCATCTATCCACACCTAACTTTTATTATAATCTCAATCCCCCAAAAATGCAACCGATAACTGCCCTTTGAAATTCAAAATATCCGGTTTCTCTCCATAATACAGGTCACTTGCTTCCCACAATTTGTTCTTCCGCCCATTCTTTTTCCACGCCCTCGGATTTTACACAAAATTCATTGACTTTCCGTCGAAATATGTATAAAATCAAGGTCAGTATGCAATGATTGTAACAGCTGTAAATAATAGGCAGAAGGCCATGATTTTTACCATAGATTTCAAAAGAAACGAGGGAGAAACAAATTGAAGGATGCGCTTGTGAATTTCGTGGATATCTCAAAATCCTATGACGGTCAATTGATTCTGGATGAACTCAATCTCTATATCAGAGAAAACGAGTTTCTGACCCTCCTCGGTCCCAGCGGATGCGGTAAAACTACTACGCTGCGTATTCTGGGCGGCTTTGAAAAGCCGGACAAAGGTCACGTGTTTTTTGAGGGGAAGGACATCACCGAGCTTCCGCCGAACAAACGCAATCTGAACACTGTATTTCAGAAATACGCCCTGTTCACCCATATGACGATTGCGGAAAACATTGCCTTCGGTCTGAAGATCAAGGGGAAGACCAAGTCCTACATCGATGATAAGATCAAATATGCCTTAAAGCTGGTCAATCTGGACGGCTACGAGCACCGCATGCCCGATTCCTTAAGCGGCGGCCAGCAGCAGCGAATCGCCATCGCCCGCGCCATCGTCAATGAGCCCAAGCTTCTGCTTCTGGATGAGCCCCTGGGGGCTTTGGACTTAAAGCTGCGCCAGGACATGCAGTACGAGCTGATCCGGCTGAAAAATGAACTGGGCATTACCTTCATCTATGTCACCCACGACCAGGAGGAGGCCCTGACCATGTCCGACACCATCGTGGTGATGAATCAGGGTTATATCCAGCAGATCGGCAGTCCGGAAAAGATCTACAACGAACCCGAGAACGCATTTGTGGCAGACTTTATCGGCGACAGCAATATCATCGGTGCCACCATGATCCGGGATAATCTGGTAGAGATCCTGGGCGCAAGATTTGCCTGCGTGGACACCGGCTTCGGCGAGAACAAGCCGGTAGATGTGGTCATCCGTCCCGAGGATGTGATGCTGGTGGAGGAAGGGAAAGGCACCATCGACGGCGTGGTGACCCATCTGATCTTCAAGGGGGTACACTACGAGATGGAAGTGATGGCAAACGGCTTTGAGTGGCTGGTTCACTCCACCAAAATGCACGAGGTAGGCTCCAAAGTGGGCATTTCGGTAGATCCCTTTAACATCCAGATCATGAACAAGCCTGCGTCAGAGGATGAGGAGGCCGCGAAGCTCGATGAATAAGAAATTGCTCTCTGCACCCTTTCTGTTCTGGTCCGCACTGTTTATCATCATCCCGCTGTGTATGGTATTCTACTACGGACTGACAGACCAGACCGGTGCCTTCACCCTGGAAAACATCAAGGCGATCGCCACTCCCGAGCACTCCAAGGCACTCTGGGAGGCGATCAAGCTCTCCGTGATCAGTACCGTGATCTGTTTTTTTCTGGCATACCCTCTTGCCATGATCCTCACCGGCATGAGCACCAGCAAAAACTCTCTCATCGTTCTGATCTTCATTCTTCCCATGTGGATGAATTTTTTGCTGCGCACTATGGCATGGCAGACGCTTTTGGAGAAGACCGGTGTGATCAATGGGATCCTGAGTGCGCTGCACCTTCCCGCCCTGAAGATCATCAACACCCCCTCTGCCATCGTGCTGGGCATGGTGTATAATTTTCTGCCCTTTATGGTACTGCCCATCTATAATGTACTTGTGAAGATCGATCCCAATGTGGTCAATGCAGCCAGAGACTTAGGGGCAAACAGTGTGCAGACCTTCCTAAAGATCACACTTCCGTTAAGCGTTCCCGGTATCATCAGCGGCATCACCATGGTCTTTGTTCCCGCTCTGACTACCTTCGTCATCTCCAAGATCTTAGGCGGCAGCAAGGTGCTTCTCATCGGCAATGTGATCGAGCAGGAATTCACTCAAACCGGCAACTGGCACTTGGGAAGCGGACTTTCCATCGTCCTGATGCTGTTCATTATCTTTAACATGGTGATCAGTGCCGTCACCGACAAGGATGGGGAGGCCAACGCACTATGATGAGAAATATTGCAAAAAAGATCTACATCCTGTTGATTTTGTTCTTTCTGTACGCTCCCATTGTGACGCTGATCGTGCTGTCCTTCAACAAGAGCAAGACTAGAAGCAAGTGGGGCGGATTTACCGTGAAATGGTACGGCTCTTTATTTGAGAATGAGGCCATTATGCAGGCGCTGTGGAACACACTTTTGATTGCATTCCTCTCCGCAGCCTTTGCCACCATCATCGGGACCATTGCCTGTGTCTCCATGCAGGGGATGAAGAAGCATTTCCGTACGATCTGCCTGGGTATCACGAATATCCCCATGCTGAACGCGGAGATCGTCACCGGTATCTCACTGATGCTTCTGTTTATCAGTCTGGGAATCAAGTTTGGTTTTCTGACCATCCTGATGGCACATATTACCTTCAACATTCCCTACGTCATCCTGAGCATCCTTCCCCGCATGAAGCAGTTGAATCCCAGTACCTATGAGGCGGCACTGGATCTGGGTGCTTCCCATATTCAGGCATTTTTCAAGGTGGTGTTTCCGGATCTTCTGCCGGGGATACTGTCCGGATTCCTGATGGCCTTTACCATGTCGCTGGATGATTTTATCATCACCCACTTTACAAAAGGGCCCGGAATTGATACACTATCCACCAAGATCTATACAGAAGTAAAGAAGGGAATCAAACCGGAGATGTACGCACTCTCCTCCCTGATCTTTGTCTCTGTGCTGATCCTTCTTCTGCTGGTAAACTATACCCCCAAGAAGAAAAAAAACTAACGATTTGATTGAGGAGAAAACAATGAAAAAATTACTTGCACTCTTGCTGTGCGGATGTCTGTCCATCGCAGCACTTACCGGCTGCGGCAACAGTTCATCCAAAGAGAATGTTGTCTATGTCTACAACTGGGGGGAATATCTGGATCCTGAAACTCTGGAACTGTTTGAGCAGGAGACCGGAATCAAGGTGATCTATGATGAGTTTGAGACCAACGAGATCATGTATCCCAAGGTGGAGGCAGGATCTTCCGCGTACGATGTGATCTGCCCTTCGGACTATATGGTCAACAAGATGATTGAAAACGACCTGCTTCAGGAGATCAATTACGATCACATCCCCAATGCAAAAGCAAATATCGGTGCCGATTACTATCGCACGGCCCGTGACTTTGATCCGGACAACAAATACTGCATCCCCTACTGCTGGGGTACCGTAGGAATTCTCTACAATAAGACCATGGTGGACGAGCCGGTTACCAGCTGGTCTATCCTTTGGGACGAGAAATATGCGGGCGAGATCCTGATGCAGGATTCGGTCCGGGACGCATTCATGGTAGCTTTGATGATGAAGGGATACTCCTGCAACACGTTGGATGAGAAGGAGCTGCGGGAGGCAACCGATCTTCTGATCGCCCAGAAGCCTCTGGTACAGGCTTATGTCATCGACCAGGTCCGTGACAAGATGATCGGCGGCGAGGCAGCATTAGGTGTGATCTATTCCGGAGAAGCGATCTTCACCCAGCGTGAGAATCCCGATCTGGAATATGTGATCCCCGAGGAAGGTTCCAATGTATGGATCGACGGATGGGTCATTCCCAAGAACGCTCCCAACGTAGAAAATGCAGAGAAATTCATCAACTTTATGTGTCGTGATGATATCGCCCTGATGAACTTTGAATACATCACCTACTCCACTCCCAACGTTGCCGCTCAGGCCCTGATCGAGGATGAAGAGATCCGCAATTCCAAGATCGCTTTCCCTGACCTGTCACAGTATGACAATCTGGAGGCCTTCAAGTATCTGGGTACGGAGGGAGACGCCCTCTACAACAAGCTTTGGAAGGAAGCAATGTCCAACTAAGCAAAAAAATGCCCCGATTGCAGCTGCAATCGGGGTTTCTCTATGGGCTTCTGTCCTTCGTGACAAAGAAACGGTAAAAACATTATATGCCGTGCTGCTTCTTACTTGCAGTCACAGTCTCTTCTCTCAGAGGAATAATCAGACCAGCCGGGAGGCGTTATATCGGAACGTCCGGAGTCTCGCTCGCAGCCGGTCTCCTTCTCCCACTTGCAGTCACGGTCTCTGTCCCTTCTGCCGTCTTCTCTTCTTTCGCAGGCACAATCTCTGTCCATACTCCGACGTTCTTCTCTGTCGCAACACCGGGCGGAACGGTTTCCGCAGCAGGAGCTGCCGCAATTGCCAAAGCCTCCGAACAACAATAAAATAATGATCCAGGAATTCATCTGCACTCCATACTTCTTTTTTTACTATGGTATGCAGCTACTTTTTACCGGTGACTAAATCCTCCTTCACACGGCGGAAGGTCTCCTTTTCTCCCTTCTCGGCAAGCATTTCCAGATAATACTGGAGCGTTGCAGCAGTCTCCGGATGCATGCCCCTGTGATCCGGATCCTTTGCAAAGTAGGCAAGGGCGGAGCCATCCGTATATTTGTCCCCCTCATACACCTTGCTGGCGGCGATCCGATCCATGATCATCTCGGCAATATACCGTTTCGGCATGGGAACCGGCACCAGAATTCCTTTCAGGGCAGGATCCAATGAACTGTCCATCCAATACTCGTAATGGTGCTTGTTGCGCCCCTTGTGGTGCAGCCAGACGGTAGATACCCCGGTATCCTCGCGCTCCGCATTCAGCGGGCTTCGGTAGCCCTGATAATATTTGGCACTCAGCCAGAATTCTGAGGGACTGTATTTTGAAAGATCATGGCAGATTCCCTGCAGGTAAAGTCCCACGCGAAAACAGCCCTGCATCACCAGAAATTTATGATGCGTAATCGTCTTAAAGTGCGACCAAATCTTCCCCATGCCTCTTAATCCTTTCACACCTCGTCTCCCGCAGCCAAAACCGTGACACTTCTCGCAGGAAATATCCTGCTGTTTTCCGGGATCACTTCACCTTTGGAAACGGTCTCATCTGTGGAGAAGGCCACCTGCCATTTTCTCCTGCCTGGGAGCTTAGGAAGCCCCAGTGCACGCTCTTCACCGCTCATATTGAAAGCCAGATACAGAAAGTTAAGCTTGCTCTGTGTCTCGGTAAGCTTCGTTTCGCCCGGCAAGGCATCCGCCTCGCAGAGCATCATCCCAAAATGTCTGGCAGAGAAGCCGCAGTCCGCCTTCCAGGCATTGGTACCGTGTATGGACAGACCCGGATAACCGCAGGATCTGCTGTCCGTCATCAGAAGCGGTTTCGCCGGATGGAGAATCGGATGATTCTTTCGAAAATCAGTCAGCTTCTTCCAACAATCCAGAATGCTCTTATTCTTCCTGACCAGACTCCAATCCAGCCAGGTGATCTCGTTGTCCTGACAGTAAGGATTATTGTTCCCCAGCTGGGAATTGCCGAACTCGTCTCCCATGAAGATCATGGGGGTGGAGGCTGTCAGCAAAAGAAAGGCATAAGCATTTCTGATCTGTTTGAGACGCAGTTTTTGGACCTTTCGATTATTCACAGGACCTTCCTCGCCGCAGTTCCAGCTGAAGTTGAAATCGTTTCCGTCCCGATTATCCTCACCGTTCGCCTCATTGTGCTTCTGACTGTAGGACACCAGATCGTATAAGGTAAAACCGCAATAATTGGTGAGATAATGGACTCTGCCCAGATCCTCCGGCACAGAAGTAAACTGACCGATCACTGCGGAGAGCATCCCCGCATCTCCCTTCAGGAATTTGCGGCAGTCATACAGATAATCATCATTGCAGACCGCCAGACGTTTTCTGCCCGAAAGGGTCAGCCCGTCCTTCTCCTTCTCCGCAAATCTGTGGTAGAACAGCTTGCAATCTGTAAGCAAAGGATCCTTGGTCACAAGCTCCATCGGAAGACCGTCTCCGATCAAATGAAAACCGTCCACATGATATTCACAGGCCCAAAACCGAAGGACAGACAGGATCTCACCGGGTGCCGTATCCTCCCGGAAATAGAACTGCAGAACCACCTCCAGTCCGGCCTGATGAAAGCTTCGGATCATCTCTTTGCACTCTGTATCTGGTCTCTCACTCCCGGCATAGGCTGCCTTTGGTGCGAAATAATATCCCTTTTGATAGCCCCAGTAGTTCAGCTTCGGCTCGTCACAAACCGGGGAAAGTGCAGACATTTCTGCACTCTGAGGTTCTTCCCGCTTTTCCAAAAACTCGTAGATCGGCTGAAATTCCACCGATGTAACACCAATACTCTTCAGATAACGGATCTTTTCGGCGGCACCCGCAAAGGTCCCCGGTGCCGTTACACCGGAGGAAGCATGCGCGGTAAAACCTCTCACATGCATGCAGTACATCACCATCTCCTCAAACGGTACCTTTGGACGGGTATCCCTCTTCCAGTCGAACTGACGCGGAAATACCGCCTGAAGCTCTGATTCACATGTGGGCTCTCCATAGGGTTTCCGGACAAAACACAGACCTCTTTTGTCCGGGATCACTTTGTCTCCCACCGAAAACTGATAGCTGCATCCCGTCGTATCCAGATCCTTCACCGTTTTGGTATAGACAGACCCCTGCCTGTCTTCTTCTGTAAAAGGAATCAGCCGGGGTCGTTTCCCACCGTCTTGATCATACAGCAGAATACCGCACGCTTCCCCATAACCCTCCTCCTGCACAAAATGAAACACTGTGTCCTGACGCCTGCCTTCATCACTGCCGACGAAAGCAACGCCGGGGCCATAGGAATAAAAGTCTGAATACATAGTTTCTGTCCTCCTGTCCTGTAAATAAATGTATTGACTCGATCGGTTTCAAGCGATAAACTCTATGCATATTATACTTGATTTTTCTCAAAATCACAACTTATATTGCGCAAAATACCTGAATGAAGTATGATGAGAAAAAAGAGGAGGAATGTGCGGATGCGTCCGGAAAATGACGGTCACAATCGATTGTTTTTGAGTATTCTTTGCATACTGTCATCGATCATTTTGATGACAGGCGTTCTTTTTGCGCTCTTCCGAAGACCTCCTTCCGTCCCGGCCGAAGGCACACCATCAGCCATGTCAAATGAATCCGGGACACAGGAACCATCCGGGGAGTTCCTGACTTCTTCTGTCGACGATCCTCCGCAATCGCCTGAAGAATCAGACCCCTCTGATCCCTCGGACTCGGTTACTGCCTTTCAGGAGACAACGATCACTCTCATGGCTGTGGGGGACAACCTGATGCATATGGGCATTGTAAAAACCGGAAAGCAGGAGGACGGCTCCTACAACTTCGATTTTCTTTTTCGGAATATCACTGATTTTCTGCAGTACTGTGACATCAAAATCATCAACCAGGAGACAATTCTCGGCGGAAATCGGCTGGGTTTCTCCGGTTTTCCGAAATTCAACTCTCCAACCGAAGTGGGTGACGCCATCGCAGCCGCAGGCTTCAACGTGGTGCTTCACGCCTCCAATCACGCAGCGGATCAGGGACTCACCGGGATCACCAACTGCCTTACCTTCTGGGATTCCTATCCGGAGCTGTTGGCCGTCGGTATCCGCAGGGAAGCCACTGATGACTCCCTGCCTCTTCTCTCGGTCGGTGAGAAGACCTTTGCCGTCTTAAACTACACCTACGGTCCCAATCTGGAGGTGGTTCCGAAAGAAATTCGAGGTCATCTTGATCTGCTCTGTGCCATGGATGAAACCACCGGCGCTCTGGACTTTACCGAACTGAACCCAAAGGTTCTCAGTGACATAGCAAGGGCGAAGGAGGCTGCCGATGTGGTCATCGTCTGTCCCCACTGGGGCACGGAATATTCCACCACTCCCTCCTCCTATCAGAGAAAATGGGCAGAACAAATGACACAGGCCGGTGCTGACCTGATCCTCGGAACTCATCCTCACGTACCCCAACCTGTGGAATGGATCACCTCGGAGAACGGCAACACCGCTCTCTGCTATTATTCTCTCGGCAATTATGTCTCCACTCAGAAACAGACTGCCGCCATGCTGGAAGGAATGGCTGCCGTCACCTTTACCGTGACCGAGGATGGGATTCGGATCGACCCTGAGAAAACCGGGGTCATTCCCATGGTCTGTCATTATACAAGCGGTCCTGTCCGGCTGGAGAATGTCTATCTTCTGGAGGACTACACGGAAGAGCAGGCTGCAGCTCACGGCATTCGATCCTACGGCGGCGTCACCCTCAAGCTTAAGGATCTCAGGAAGAAATCGGAGGATATCTTTGGAGAGATGGTCATGACAAAGCAAGCCTTTCTCCCGCAATCCCCCGATCAGTCCCAGTCATCTTCGGATCAGGAAGCGAATTTGATTGCAAGAAGAAACAAAAAAGGGTATACTGTAGAAAAACTATTTCAGGAGGTACCTATGGGTAAGAATTCTAAACATGATGAAGAAGCAGAAGAAATGACCGTTGAACTGGAGCTGGATGACGGGACGAAGGTAAATTGTGCCATCATCACCATCCTCACTGTGGAACAGAAGGATTATATCGTTCTTCTCCCCTTGAATGACCAGGGCGAGAATGAGGACGGTGAAGTATGGTTTTACGGTTATCAGGAGAATCCGGCGGACCCCAACGAGGAGCCGGAACTGATCTATATCGAGGATGACGAGGAATATGAGAAGGTTGCAGATGCATTTGACGAATATCTGGACACTGTCGAGTTCGATGAACTGGTAGAGGATTCCGAGGAAGAATAATCGTCAGTTCTCATAAAAATGTTTTTCCCGTATAAAATCATTGATAAATCTGCTGGGCAGTCTGGGGTGCGTCTTTTCTCCTGTGAGAAAGATCAGCTCCAGACTTTTCTGCGCTCTGGTCATCGCCACATAAAACAGTCTTCTCTCCTCCTCCACTGTCTCAGATTCCAGGCTGTTTCCATGGGGATAGACCTTCTCATTGCAATCCGGGATCAGCACTCTGGTGAATTCCAGTCCCTTGGAGCTGTGTGCCGTCATCAGACGGATCGGTTCAAAGTGCTTTGCCGCCCTCTTTTCCTGTCCCAAGGCAAGTGTCTTTGCATAGAGTTCCTGTGCTTCCACCCATTCCCGAACATTTCGATAATTCATCGCATCCTCCTTCAGCCAGGTGAGAACCTCCTCCCACTCCTGACAGACACCCGGATCATATTCTGCTTTCCTGCGTAGATATTCTTCATAGCGAATGGCCTTACAGATGTAATTGACTGCAAGAGTCAGTGGCATGTCCTTTACAAGTTTCAGCTGTCGTTCCAGCAGATCGATCTGCTCCAGCTGGGTCATATGTGGCCCATAGCCCTTGGGGTCTCTCCGATAGTAGCTTCTCAGACTGACAAAGGTTCCATCCTCTCCCACTGCCTCCCTGTGAAGATATCTGGATGGCTTGTTGAGAATTCGAAGGAGATGTTCTCTTGTTCCCTCTCCGGACGCAAGCAAAAGGTATGCCATGATATCCTTTACGAGAAAATGCTCATAGACATTCCGCACCTTCTCCTTCATGGCAAAGGGGATCCCCTGATGGGTCAGCCTGGTGGCAAGTGCCTGGGCCATCAGATTGGTTCGAAAGATGACAGCCAGTGTCTGTCCGTCCTCCTGATGATGCTCCAGGAACCTTCTTATCTCATCGCTGAGATAGGCATATTGCTGCTCTCTCACCTCAAAGCTCCGCACGCGGAAGGATGGATAACCCATCCAGTTTTCCTCCGGGTTGACCGCAGTAAGTTTTTTCTCATATCGATTCCGATTGCCGCTTATCACCCGGGTGGAAGCCTGCACGATTCCCGGCAGGCTGCGATAATTTTCCGGCAGATACAGTCTGGACGCATGATAGTCCCGCTCAAAATCTCTCAAGATATCCGGCTTCGTCCCCCGAAACCCATAGATCGCCTGATCGTCGTCTCCCACCGCAAACAGATCCGTGTCCGGACCGGTCAACATTCGGATCACCTCATACTGTACAGGATTGGTATCCTGAAACTCATCGATCAGGATGTGTGAAAATCGATTCTGCCACTCTTTTCGTGCCTTAACATCATGGGCGAGGAGATGCCTGCATTCAAACAGCATATCGTCATAATCCAATGCTCCCAATGCTTTTATCTTGTGTTGATATTCCTCAAAAAGAGCGGAGAAATCCTCCTGGTATCTGTGTGGTGCTTTGCGGATGGCTGAATCTAATTTGGAAGTATTCTTATAGAAGCTGATGGCTGTGAGCAATTGGTCTGCATCTGCATCCAATTCCTGAGCGGTGACATATTGATTTTTTTGAAGAAAATACTCTCGAAGAATGGGAATCAGGTGACGTTTCTTCTCGACTCCCGAAAGGAAATTACGTTTTGCGGTTCCACTGCTTCGCTGAATGATATGATAGAAAAGCGAATGGAAGGTGCCGAAGCTGACGGGATAATACTGATTGGAAAGAGCAAAAAAGCGCTGCTGCATGGAAACGGCAGCATCCTTTGTGAAGGTGATGACCAGAATAGAGGAGGGATCTGCCCCCTTCTCGAGAAGGTAGAGAATACGATTGACTAAGGTATGGGTCTTCCCGGAACCGGGGCCCGCCAGCAATAAAAGCGGGCCTCCTTCCCAGGCAACAGCCTGACGCTGTGATTCGTTCAGTTCGGAAAGCTTAAGCATTCTCCAGAAGTTCAATTCCCTTCTGAATTCTTGCAATCGTCTCCTCCTTGCCCAATACCTCCATGATCTCTGTGGCACCGGCAGGGGTCATCTGTTTGCCGGAAACCGCGGTACGGATGGGCCACATCACATAACCGTTCTTTACGCCCTTCTCCTCCACATACTTCAAAAGCATCTGATACAGCCCGTCATTGCTGAAATCAGTCTGCTCTGTAAGCAACGGGAGCACATCCTTTAGTACCGTCAGAGAGGAAGCTGTATCTGTCTTCATCTTCTTGTGGGTATACATCGCCACATCATACGCAGGAAGCTCCTGGAAGAAATCAATATGGCCGGCGATATCCGGGAATACCTCGATTCTTGTCTTCACCATATTGGCGATCTTCTTCAGATCCAGATCTTTGGTGATCACTGCCTTGATATACGGCTCAGCCATCTCGTAGAAGGTATCGAAATCCATGGCCTTGATATACTCGCCGTTCATCCAGCGAAGCTTTACAATATCGAACACCGCAGGAGATTTGCTGATTCTATGGTAGTCGAACTCTTTGATCAGCTCCTCCAACGTAAAGATCTCTCTGTTATCCTCGGGAGACCAGCCCAGAAGCGCAATGTAGTTTACAATGGCCTCTGTGACGAAGCCCTGCTCCAACAGATCCTCAAAGGAGGAATGTCCGCTTCTCTTGGAAAGCTTTTTGTGGTTCTCATCTGTGATCAGAGGCAGGTGAACATACACGGGAACTTCCCAGCCAAATGCCTCATACAGTCTCACATATTTGGGGGAAGAAGACAGATACTCATTTCCTCTCACTACGTGAGTGATATTCATAGTGTGGTCATCCACAACATTCGCAAAGTTATAGGTGGGATAACCGTCGGATTTGATCAGGATCATATCGTCCAGCTGGGAATTCTCCACCGTGATATCACCGTAAAGCTCGTCGGTAAAGGTAGTGGTTCCCTCGACGGGATTGTTCTGCCGAATGACAAAGGGCTTGCCGGCATCCAGATTCGCCCGGATCTCCTCCTTGGACAGATGGAGACAATGCTTATCATAAACCGTGATCTCCTTGCCCTCCACCACTTCTGTCTTCAGGGAAGCAAGTCTCTCCTTGTCACAGAAGCAATAGTAAGCCTCTCCCTTGTCGATCAGTTCTTTGGCATACTTCATATAGATGCCGGTCTTCATTCTCTCACTCTGCACATAGGGACCATATCCGCCGTCCTTGTCCGGACCCTCGTCATGGACCAGACCGGTCTTCTCCAGAGTGCGATAGATGATTTCGATGGCGCCTTCCACAAATCTCTCCTGGTCGGTATCCTCGATTCTGAGCATAAAATCTCCGCCGTCATGCTTTGCAATCAAAAACTCATAGAGGGCAGAGCGCAAATTTCCTACATGCATTCTCCCTGTAGGACTGGGAGCGTATCTTGTTCTGATCTTCATAGCAACAGTAACCTTTCTTCGGACAGAGAACCTCTCTGCTCCTTCATCGATCTATCCGCCAAAGAGTGTTCTTCTCTCGTCGGACGTAACAGTTATTTTACCTCTTTTCTGTAAAAAGTGCAACCAAAAATCAATTTTTCGGGATCTCTTCCCTGGCCGCCGCCTTGAACCTGGCCAGTTCCTTTGCCGCCGCCGGAATGGCGATATTGGTACCCGCACCGGCTACACAGCCTCCGGGGCAGGCCATTCCCTCGATCAGGCAGCCGTTCAGCTTACCCGCCTTGGCGAGCAGCAGCATCTTCCTGCACTCCGCCAGACTCTCCGCATGCACCACCTTCACCGGGGTTCCGGGATGATAGGCCTGGATACACTGTTCAATGGCACTGGCAACACCGCCGGCTACTCCGTATCCTCGGCCCGCTCCGGTGGCATCCTGAATCTCATCCATCGCCTTGATCTCCTCCAGAAGGATCCCCTTCGCCTCAAACATACCGGTCAGTTCCTCAAAGGTGATCACAAAGTCCACATCCGAGCGGACGGTTCTTCGGCTTGCCTCCAGCTTCTTGGAAGCACAGGGTCCGATAAACACAACCGACGCATCCGGGTGTTCATTTTTGATGATTCTGGCAGTGGCGACCATGGGAGTCAGCTCATTACTGATCTTGTCGATGGTTTCGGGAAACAGCTTCTTCGCCATTACCGACCAGGAAGGACAACAGCTGGTCAGCGCAAAGTCCTGTTTTCCTGTGGCCACTTCACGAACATAGTGTTCTGCTTCTGCAACACACCCCATATCCGCACCGATGGCGGTCTCATAGACATCCGCAAAGCCCAGTTCCTTCAGGGCAGTCTTAAACATTTCCGGAGTCACCTTCGGGCCAAACTGTCCCACAAAGGAAGGAGCGATCTGAGCGATCACTGTCCTACCGGACTGCATTGCCCGAATCAGCTGGAAGATCTGGGATTTGTCCGCAATCGCTCCGAAGGGGCAGCTGACCATGCACATACCGCAGGATACACAGACATCATTGTCGATCACTGCTCTTCCAAAGCGGTCGGACTTGATGGCACCTACACCGCAGGCACTCTTGCAGGGTCTGTCCTTATGGCTGATGGCATCATAAGGGCAGACCGCCTTGCATTTTCCACATTTGATACATTTTTCTCTGTCAATGAAGGATCGGCCGTTTTTCATGGAAATAGCCTTCACCGGGCACACCATCTGACAGGGATGCGCCACACAGCCCATACAGGCGTCCGTCACCTCATAGTGGTTCTCCGGACAGGCGTTGCAGGCGGATGGAATCACCTGCATCAGCGGCGGCTCATAATATTTCTCATCAATATTGCTCTCTTCGATTCCCTCCGTCAGATGCCCGGGATGTTCTCTGTTCTCGGGACGAAGGCTCATGCCCATGGCCAGGCGGATACGTTCCCGTACCACAGCTCTGTCCCGGTAAACGCTCTCCCAATACTGGGACTCTTCATAGTCAACGATCTTGTAGGGAAGCGCCTCACAATCATCCTTCAGATTGGTGGAATTGTAAGCAAGGTTGGCAACCTCTCTGAACACTCTTCTCCTGCGCTGTCTAACCGGAGTATCAATTCCTCGCATATCACTCATAGCTTATCCTCACATTAATTGTAATGCCCTGTCATCAGCGGTATCTGTATCTACAACCATGCAATATTATACACTATCAGGATTCCACATAGCAAGGAAAATCTCAGAATAAGCTTCCGATCTGGAAGACGAGGGTGGATACCGTCCATGCCAAAAGCATCTGAAATGCGATCATTTTCAGGGTAAATCCGGTGGACCCGCTCTCCTTTTTGATCGTGGCAATGGTAGCCACACAGGGTACATACAGGAGGCAGAACAGCATCAGGCAATAGGCATTCAGGGGGCCAAAGGCAGGATTCACTGCATGGATATTTGACACCACTGCAGCCATTCCTGCGGAGGAGTTGGCGTTGGACACGCCGAACAATACCGCAAAGCTGGACACCACGATCTCTTTGGCGGAAATGCCTGACAATAACGCCACACCGATCTGCCACATGCCGAGACCTGCAGGAGCCAACAGGGGTGCGAACAGTTTTCCGATCACTGCGCCAAAGCTGTCGGCAGGATTTTCCACCATACCTGTGATGCCGAAGTTGAGCAGAAACCAGATGACAATGGAGGCAATAAAGATGGTCGTGCCCGCCTTGGACAGATAATCCTTCAGCTTATTCCAGACATAAATGCGGATCGTTCGGGCGTTGGGTCTCTTATATTCCGGAAGTTCGATGAGCAGAGAATCGTTCTCTCTGCCCTTGGTCAATCGGTTGTAGACAAGGGCGGCCAGAATTGCTACCGCCATCCCGACTACATACAGGGAGAAAGCCACCGGTGCGGCGCACTCCGGGAAAAACATCTCAGAGAACAGAACATAGATCGGAAGTCTGGCGGAGCAGGACATAAAAGGGATCACCATCATCGTCTTACGTCTGTCCCTCTCTGTCTCCAGCGCTCTGGTGGCCATTACCGCCGGTACAGTGCAGCCGAATCCAAGAATCATGGGCAAAAAAGCTTTGCCGGACAGACCCACCTTCCCCATGACAGAGTCCATGACGTAAGCCACTCTGGACATATAACCGCTGTCCTCCAGCACAGCCAGCGCCAGAAACAGAATGACGATATTGGGGATAAAGGTCAGAATGCCGCCTACGCCGGCAATCATTCCTTCTACCACCAGAGACCGCAGCCAATCGGACGCATGGAGTGCCTGCAGGCCGGCATCCACTGTCTGTGAAAACCAGTCCAAGCCCAGTTCAAAGACTCCTTTCAGGGCATCTCCCACAAAAAATGTTAAAAAGAACACAAAGCACATGATCAAAAGAAACAGAGGAATTCCAAATACGGAGTGGGTCAGCGCACGATCCAGCTTATCCGTAAAGGCGGCCTTTTTCTCTCGGTGAAATATGGTCTCCGCCACGATCTTCTCTATGTAATCGTATTTGCTCTGGATGATCTCCTTCTCGTAGCTGCGATCGGCAATGTTGTTGACAGCAATGGGATGCTCCGCCTTCACCTCCTCGTCATCCTCCAGCAGCTTGATGGCATGCCATCTGACGGAGGAATGGGTGGGATAATGGGCCTGCATCATCACAGAAAGCTTGGCAATTCTCTCTTCGATTGCCTGCGGATATTCCAGAAGAAACTCCTCCGCCCCCTCCTCGTAGTGGTGGATCACCGCATGCAGCAAAATGTCCAGTCCGGACCGCTTTGCGGCACTGACAGGAACCACGGGAATATTGCCCAGCATCTCCGGCAGACGGTGGAGATCGATCTCCAACCCACGTTCCCTGACCACGTCCATCATATTCAGAGCCAGAACCACCGGTTTCCCAAGCTCCAACAGCTGCAGGGTCAGGTACAGATTGCGCTCTAAGCTGGAGGCATCCACCACATTGATGATCACGTCGATGTCATCATCCATCGCACAGAGTCTGGTCACCTTCTCCTCAATGGTATAACAGGTCAGAGAGTAGATCCCGGGCGTATCGATCAGTGTGATAGACGTATCTTCATAACTGGTCTCACCCTCGATTTTCTCTACAGTCACTCCCGGCCAGTTTGCCACCTTCAGCCTGGAGCCGGTAAGTGCATTGAACAATGTGGTTTTTCCGCAATTGGGATTGCCGATGCAGGCTACCTTGATATGGTCCTTTCTCTCACTCATCTTGTGCCCTCTCCTTCCTCACTCACTTCGATTCCGGAGGAAATATACTTTCCAAGTGCCAGTCTGGTCCCCCGAACCTGTATGATCAGTGCTCCCTGATGTTTTCGGTTCAATACGGTAATAACCGTACCGTCATTCAAACCCAGGGCCTGTAGGCGTCTGGTGATTCCCGGATCCACATAGAGCCCTTTGATACGATATTGCTTTCCCTTTTCCGTTTCAAACAGTGTCATAATCGTCTTCCTTATTGATAATGATTATCATTTACATCTGAATTATAATATAAAAAAAAGAGCCTGTAAAGACTCTTTTTCTTGTCAATCTGTAAGAAATATACAAAAGATAAATAGGGAAATTGGTGATAGTGTCAAAACGCTTCTCCCTTTTGAAAATGGTGTTCCTTCGCCTTAAGACCTGTATGTCTGCTTGCAGACACGCTTTCGCTTGGACCTCGACGTAGCGGTACATAAGGCTGCAAAATACGCAGCCTAAGTACCGACGCCTCGCTACAGTCTGCAAC
>JAHBAA010000068.1 GCA_018385425.1 Acetatifactor sp. | reverse complement strand
TTCTCACAGGGTAGACGCAGGATTCGATCCGGAATCTGCTGCTCCAACAGCCTGACTGCCTCGGCCTCCTTGTCACTGATGGAATCAAAATCTCCGATGATAATGTCCGGCTCTACCTCCAGCAGACCGCAGTAGCTCAGTCCGCCGTCCACCGCGATGACCAGATCCTCATCTGAAACCGGAACCTCGCCCAGGGTCAGATCTCCTGCACATATGATGATACATTTTCCGTCTTGTTTGCTCATCTCTTTCTCCCTTTCGCCTGTTGCGCTTTTACATGAACCACATCGACAATTATCAGCTTCATCTTCATGTAAATCCAAGTATATTCCTTCGGCACATCGAAAGAAATCATACACACAATATGTCCGTACCTTCTTCCGATACAAAAAGCACGAAACCTCTGTTTTACCAGTGATTTCGTGCTAATATTGTAACATAGCTGATTGAAAAAGTCTATTTCAAGCCAAACACTTCCGTTTCTGCAATTCAGAATCCCATCGGAAACTCAAGTCCCGGACGCCGTGAATTAAATTTATTTAAATTGGATCAAAACATCACAAAAACAATTCGGTGAAGGCAGCTTAATTGCTTCTGTTCTTTGCGCATACTCGATAATGACCGAATACATTCCCATAAACAAATTGTTGCACAAACGATCTGCGTCATCATTTAAATGCTTGGGGAACAGCTTTTTGTATCCGGAGATAAACCTGTTAACGATTTCAGAATACTCCGGCATGAGAGGTGCAAGATATTTGTCAGCTATAGCATCAAATTCCGCTTTTTGCTCTTTCGTGAAGTAAGGACTAGTTACGAAAAAGCTGCCATCCGGTCTTTTTACAATATATCCGTCCTGAATTGCATGGGCTGCGGAATCGATGTCCTCCGTCACACCATTGCACAAAATATCTTCGCAGACATTTATGTAATTATCATACATCATTTTCCGGAAGGCCATGCCACTGATACCCGCAAAAGCGGTATGACTGCTGCTTCCCCTACTGCCTGAATTGGCACTGTGCATTGTATCGATTCCTGCTCTGCGATGCTTTCCGGTTTCCATATTTCCCAGGTAGCTCCATTCATAGCCATCATATTTTTTCTGAAACCACGGATATGGTAATTTACAGTAATGCTTTCTTGCATACGAAAACGCCATAACTCCGTAAAGATAAAACAAGTCCGCTTCACTCTTTTCAGCTTTGTAAAAATCAATCTTCGCCGCCTCTTTGGCGATACCGGCAAGTGCTTTCAGAAGCTTGGCCATCATAGGCATCAGTGCCTTTTCCGCATTTTCTTCACAATAAATACCATATTTGTCCGACCAAATGACAAAATCGGTTTGATATTTTCCTTTCGAGACTTCACGCATTGCTTCTCGATTCAAAAGATTTTGAATTCGTTCCTCAATGTAGTATGCCGGAACGCCGCACACTTTAGCCAAATCTTCAACACTATTCGCTTGTTCATAGCAATAATACAATATATTTTGAGAAAGAGCATCCTCAATATATACGGTGGGGAAAGGAATGGTTGTTCCATTATAATTTCCGTTTCCGTATATGTTGAGATTCATTTTCACAGGTCGTAAAGCCGTTTCCTTCATATCAACACACTCCTTTTTCAATTTTCTCCGAGCCTCAGTAAGACGCCATCTGACAGTACCCTCCGGAATCCCCATTTTCTCAGAGATCTTTTTCGTTGAAAGGCCATCATAATAGTAAAGAATGATGATATCACGGTATATTGCCGAGAGCATTGCGATTTTCGTCCGTACAGCATCATACAGTTCTTCCTGATCATCATGATACTCATCCTCATAGGGCAGATTTTCAAGCGTATCATAAGAATACATCGCGCGCTGTTTTCCCATATTACGCCTAAAACCCTTTGTCACGTTTGCTGCCACACCCCAAAGCCACGGCTCGAATTTGCTTACATCTTTGAGTTTTGGCAGTTCCCGGACAACAGTAAATAATATCTCCTGTGTCAGTTCATCTGCTTCTTCACGAGAATATGTATTCTTAAACGCATATCCGTAAACTTTTTCAATATAGCCTTCAATGACATCCGGTTTCATCATTCTCACCTGCCTTTCACCTATAAAGTGTTTGAAAAAGAAGTTCTGCTGGGTGTTTTCATAAATTTTTTATTCGTCCACGCTCGGCATGCACCGTGAGACCTCGCCCTTCGGGCTCGGTCACGGGCTTCGCCTCTTCCACTGCCCGTCCACGCATGGCATGCGCCGTGAGACCTCGCCCTTCAGGGCTCGGTCACGGGCTTCGCCCTATAAACGAAAAGGGAAAGAGCCTGAGATTTAAGCAAGCTTAATCTCAGGCTCTTTCCCTTTTCGTTTGCACGGCTCATGCCTTGCGTGGAAGCTGCTGACGGGAATCGGACCCGTGACCTCCGCACTACCAATGCGACGCTCTACCGACTGAGCCACAGCAGCATCATGTGACGTTCATCACATCAACAATGACGATTATAGCAAAGCACTATAGAAATGTCAACTGGTTTTTTCAAAATTTTTCAAACAATTTCCACAAAAAGATGGCTGCCGGAACAAGTCTAAACTTGTTCCGGAGTCTCATCCGATTTCTCTTCATCCAAATGGAAGGCTGCCAGCGCCTCCTCCTTCTTAATACGAAGGTAATCAGCGGCATCGTCGGGTACATCGTCCAGGTCTTCGCTGCCGATATCTACGTTGATAGGCTTTCTCTTGAAGAGGATGTCATACACCACGGGGATGATGAACAGGGTCATCAGGGTAGCATAAGCCAAACCGCCGGCTACCACGATCGCCATACCTCTGGACATCTGGCTGGCCATATCATCGCCGAAGAGCAGACTTGCCATTGCTAAGATGGTGGTCAGCGCCGTCATCAGAATCGGACGCATTCTGGTCTTTCCGGTAGCGATCAGCGCATCCTCTCTGTCCAGACCGCCGATACGAAGCTGGTTGGCATAATCCACAAACACGATTCCGTTATTCACAACCGTACCCAGAAGCACCACGAATCCCATCATACCCATGACGGAAAGGGGTTCTCCCATCACAAGCAGTCCGATCAGACCGCCGGTAAATGCCAACGGCACCGTAAACAACACAATGAAGGGGCTGAGCAGGCTCTGGAACTGTGCAACCATCACCAGGTAAATAAATGCCAGTCCCATCAGAATCACCTTCAGCATCTGGAAGATCATCTCGTTTACCGCATCAGACTCACCTCCTGCGGAGCTGAAGCTATAGCCGGAGGGCAGCTCATAGGCTGCGATAAGGGGCTCCAGTTCACGGTTCAAAAGGGTTGCATTGTATCCCTCCTCCACGGAAGCAGTCACCTTCATATATCGGCTTTGATTTTCACGGGAGATAGCCTGAACACCATCTTCCACGCGCACCGTGGCAAACTCAGAAAGCGGATGGTCCACGGTCCGTGTGAAGCCGTCCTCGTCGGTCTCCTTGATGGGGAACGTGTAGTCCAGAATATTTTCCTTCAGCAGAGGGTCTCTCCGGTCCTTCACAATGATCTTCATATTGACCCCATCCAAAGTCACCTGGGTGGCGGTTGCGGATCTGGTCAGTTCTTTATTCATTTCCGCAAAGATCTGTGCCACAGTCAGTCCCTGCTTCATGGCCGCATCCCGATCCAATACAAGATGCACTACCTGATCGGGCTCATCCTGGCCGTTAGATATCTCTGTATAGCCCTCCACGGAGTCTACGATCTCGCAGAGATCTTCAGTGATCTCTTTCAGCTTATCCAGATCATCTCCGTAGACTCTGATGGACAGTCCTGAACCTAAGAAGGTGCTCATCTCTTCCATACCGGTGGCAATGGTCAGCTCACAGTTTAAATCTGCGGTCTTCTCCTCAATATCCTTACAGATCCGTTTTACCTCGTCCTCACCGGCATCCTCATTTTCTGTGATGATCATCAAGGAGTAGGTGTGGAAGTCGGAAGAGCCGGAACCGGATGCGGAAGCCACCAGGCTGACTGTAGCGCCGTTCATGGCACCTACACTCTCCACGCCGTCCACGGTCAGGATCGCATCCACTGCCTGGTCAGCGATCCGGAAGGATTCCTCTTTGTCGATGTCCTCTGGCATGGTAATGCTGACCTGAATCTGATTGGAGGTCATCTCGGGAATCATTACCAGACCCATGCGGAGCACAGCCCAGACAGAAAATGCCAGAAGGCCTATCGCAATGGACAGGGGAACGATCTTAAAGCGTAAGCAAAATGCCAGCATCTTGCCGTAGACATTCTGAATCTTATCAAAAAGAGGGTGCTTCTTCTCTTTGGAATTTCTCAGGATGGTGGAACCTGTGGCGGGGACCACGGTCATAGCCACAAGCAGGGATGCCGTCAGGGTAAAGATAATAGTCAGGCTGATAGGCATCAGCAGTTCCCGCACCGTGCCGGTTGAAAATACCATAGGTGCAAACACGCTGACTGTGGTCAGAGTGGATGCAATGATGGCACCGGCTACCTGCCTGGTACCCTGTACGGATGCTCTAGGGGCTTCTACTCCCTTGGAGCGAAGTCTGTATATATTTTCTATGACGACGATGGAGTTATCCACCAGCATACCGATACCCAATGCCAGACCGGACAGGGACATCATGTTCAAAGAGATCCCCGAGAAATACATCAATATCAGGGCGGTGAGTACCGACAGCGGAATGCTGACCGCAACAACAATAGTGGGTTTTACATCCTTCAAAAACAGTGCGAGAACAACGATTGCCAGCGCTGCACCTACCACCATGCTCTGTACGACACCCTTGATGATCAATGTGATATAGTCACCCTGGTCCATCAGCTTAACAATGCTGAGTCCTTCATATTCCTGTTCCAGGTAGGAGGATGCCTTCTCCACATTTTTGCTGACCTCATTGGTACCTGTGGTGGAGCTTTTGAAAACGGACAGGATAATACCCGGATTGCCGTTCAGTCTGGCGTAGCTGTCATCCGCATTATCGATCACCGTGATGTCTGCCACATCCCCCAGTCTGACTGCACCGATCTCGTCCATATCTGCCAGGAGCAGATTGCTGATCTCGTCCACAGAGGAATAAGAATCTCCTATCTTCAACAGCCAGGAAGCGTCCTGTTTGTCATCCAGATAGCCGGCAGGCATGGAGAAATTCTGGGCATACACGATCTGGGCCAACGTGGAGATGTCCAGCAACTGGTCTGCATTTGCAGAGCGAAGTGCCTCTTCTCTCTGCTTTTCATACTGCTCCAGCCCCTTCTCATACTCCTCCCAGCCGGTCTTCAGCTGCTCCTCCGCATCCTTTAAGGACTCCTTGCCGGAATCGATCTGCGCCTGTGCAGAATCCAGTTGGGCCTGAGCGACCTCCATCTGGTATTCCCCCAGGGAAATCTGGGCCTTGCCGTTTGCAAACTCGATGGCTGCCGTCATCTGGCCCTGTTCGATCATAATCAGACCGTTATTGATATCCTGAATAGCCTTGTTCAGGTCCGTAATATTCTGAGCCGCAAGAATCTGATCCACCTGATTTTTGAAGGTCTCATAATCCAACGCACCGCCTGTGGCGAACAGCATCTGCTCTGTCAGAACGACCTTCTGTGCGGTAAGCGTTCCCGCACCGGTGAGGATGGCTGCCTCCATAACAGGCATGGCCGCCTCCAGCGCGGGAAAATTAGCCGGATCTGCCCAATCCATCTGACGCAGCTGTTCCATAGTGGGCTGGTTCTCATCCATTTGGATCACTTCCGCCCAGGTCTGTTCCAATACGGCATTTCCGGTGAGATTTGTTTTCAGCGTGTTCAGTTCTGTCTGAGCTTCCGCCAGCTGAAGTCTTGCTTCCGCCAGCTCCTGTGGTTCCTCCGTCTCGGGAGGCAGCACGACCCCTGCATAGGAATCGATCACAGCCTGAGCATCGGTGTATTTCCGGGAAGACTCCTGAAAGGAGTTATAGCAGCCCTGCAGACTCATGAGTTCATCTGTGGTCTGATCGATCTGCTTCATTGCATCATCCAAAGCCTTGGCGGTAGCAAGCTTCGTCTGGATCGACTCCAGATTGCTCTTCGCCGTGTTCAGCGCTGCCTTTTGGGTGGCAAGCATCGAATTCGTCTGGTTCTGCTTGTCCTCCAGCTCCTTCTTGCCGCTCTCCAGCTTATCCTTGCCGTCCTGCAGCTCAGACTTTCCGGAATTCAGTTCCTTTTGTCCGTCCTCCAGCTCCTTCTTTCCTTTATCCAGCTCCTTTTGGGCATCCTCCAGCTGCTGCTTTGCATCTTCCAGCTGTTCCAGTGCCTCTGCAAAGGCCTCGTTTGCCTTCGCCAGAATCTTGTCGTTCAGCGCATCCACCTTTTCCTGGGAAAGCTCCACTACCAGAGTGTTCTCCACGGTTCCCAGGCTGGAGATGCTGGTGACACCGTCCTGTCTCTCCAGATAGGGCTTCACGGTATCCTCCACAAATCTGGAGGTCTCCTGAATATCCTTTCCGTCACAGGACACTGCCAGATAGACGGATGCCATCATATCCATGCTGATCTCCATGATACTGGGGGTACCGCACTCATCCGGCAGTCCCGCTCGGACGGTATCCAACGCGCTGGATACCTTCACCATGGCAGAATCCATATCCGTTCCGTCGACGAATTCCAGCTGAACCATTCCGTAGTTTTCGCTGGCGGTACTGTATACATTTTTCACACCCTTGATGGTGCCCAGAGCGCTCTCCATAGGCTCGCAGACGGTAGACTCCACCTTCTCCGGACTGGCTCCCGGATAGGTAGTGATCACCAACAGGTAGGGCAGACTCATGGAGGGCAGCAGATCCGTGGTCATGCTGCTTAAGCTGACAAAGCCCAGGATAATGATTGCCACCACCATCACAAGGATCGTATATGGTTTCTTCACACTGAATTTCGGCATGTTATTCACCTTTCTCGCTCAAACACATCAAATACCGTATCATTATAATCTCTGAAAGTCTTTCCCGTCAACTGATTAGGGCACTAACAAATGTTAAATAAAAATAAACAAAAAAGACCGCCCCGCAGGACAGTCTTCTTTCCGGTTGTCTTTTATTGATCCAGATGGATCAGCACTTCCCTGATTTTCTTCCGAATGCGCTGACAGGCATTGTAGATTCCCTTCTCCTCCTTATCCAGAATCTCTGCCATCTCTGCCGGCCTCAGTCCGGCCACCATGAGCTCCATCACCTGCTTTTCAAAATCGCTGAGCATCGTCTGAATATCCCGCTCCAGTTCGTCTAAGTGTTCCCTGTCCAACAGGATCTGTTCCGGGCTTGGGCTCACATCCTCCGCGGACAATGCCCCTAATTTGTCACCTTCCTCAGGCTTTCCGTCATCCTGATCCTTCTCGGTGCAGAGTGAAATATAAGTATTCAAGGGAATGTGTTTGCTTCTCCCCGCCCTTTTGATGGCAGTGTAAAGCTGCCTGTTGATGCACAGATTGGCAAAGGTGGTAAAGCTGGTCTGGCATTCGGGTCTGTAGTCGATGACTGCCTTGAACAGTCCGATCATTCCCTCCTGGATCAGATCATCCTTCTCTCCTCCCAGCAAAAACATGGAGGTCACCTTGCTCATCACCAGTCCCCGATACTTGCTGCAGATATACTCCATCACCGATTCTTCTCCGGCGCGGAATCTGGCGATCAGTTCACTGTCCTCGCACTTTTCGTATTCTTCGTACATTGTCTTCCTCCATTGGAATGGGAACAATCACTTATGAAACAGTCTCTGCCGCACGATCTCATAGGCCAGTACTCCTGCTGCCACGGAGGCATTCAAAGAATCAATGTCCCCCTTCATAGGGATCGATGCGATCATATCGCACTTCTCCTTCACCAGTCTTCCCACGCCCTCGCCTTCGTTGCCGATGACCAGCCCGATGGGGCCTGTCAGATTCAGATCGTACATGGAAGTGCCGCCCATATCGGCGCACACGAACCACATCCCCTCCTTCTTCAGGTCTTCGATGGTCTTGGCGATATTAGTCACCTTAGCCACCGGTGTGAAATTGATGGCACCTGCAGAGGTGCGGGCCACTGTGGCTGTCAGCCCCACTGCCCGGTTTTTCGGAATGATAACGCCGTGAGCACCGGCCAGATTGGCGGTACGCAGAATGGCACCCAGGTTGTGGGGATCCTCGATATTGTCCAGAATCAGCACAAAGGGAGGTTCCCCCTTGTCTTTGGCAGCCTGCAAAATGTCCTCCACCTCAGCATACTCGTAGGCCGCTGCCTGAGCGATGACGCCCTGGTGCCTGCCGGTGACAGACATCTGGTCCAGCCGCTCCTTGTCCACAAACTTTACGATCGTATCCTGCTTTTTTGCCTCTCTCTTGATGGTCTGGATAGGACCATCCTGGCATCCGTCCAGCAGAAAGAGTTTGTCGATGGTCTTGCCGGAACGGAATGCCTCAATGACCGCATTGCGTCCCTCTATGGTAAATTCCTGATATGACATAGATAAACCACGGTATCGCCCAAAGCTGCCCCCTTTTCAAGACGGGGATACTTCCGCAATACCTTCCTTTCCTATATTTGCTGAGAGAAGTTCTCTCAGATCGTCAGCCCTGCCAGCCTGATTCCGGTCTTGACTAGTTCCAGCGCCCTCTCCATGTCGTCCTTCAGATACAGATACCCCAGCACAGCCTCAAAGCCTGTAGCCTTCATGTAGTCCGCCGGATCGGCATTTTTGGCGGTGGTGTGGGGTTTGGAGTTTTTGCCCCTGCGGTAGACTGACTGTTCTTCCTCGGTCAGTGTCTCCATTAAAGCCTCGATGATCCGAGCCTGGGCGGGAGCACTGACGTAGCGCACCGTGATGCGATGGAGCTCATTGGCCGGGCGATTGGCACCTGCCACCACCACTGTTCGGATGATCAGATCGTAGATCGCGTCTCCGATATAGGCCAGTGTCAGCGGGGAGTAGGTACGGATATCCACTTCCTTCTGAGGGAATGCGGACCGGATCAGATTAAGCAGACCGTTGGAATCCTTTCGGGGTACCTTACTTACGCTTTCTTCCATTTTACACCCTCACGAGTATCCTCGATCACAATGCCCTTCTCCAGCAGTTCTGCGCGGATAGCATCCGCCTTGGCGAAATCCTTCGCCTTCTTGGCCTGCTTTCTCTCCTCGATCTTTTCCAGGACATATGCTTCCAATTCCGCATCCACGCCTGTTTCTGCCTCTTTTCTGGCATGTGCCGTGGTCAGATTCAGAGAGAGAACGTAGTCAAAGCTCTCTGCCAATGCGTACTTGGTAGCATCACTGATGTCAGCCTTCAGCATATCGTAAAGCACGGTAATCGCCATGGATGTGTTAAAGTCACTGCAAAGCGCCTCCTCAAAACGGCTGCGGTACTCTGAAAATGCTGCCTGATCCACCTCGCCTTCCCTGTTCAGCGTGCCGATCTTTCGGATCAGCTTGTCGTAGGCTGCTGCCATATTGTCCAGCACCTCATAGGAAAACTCCAGAGGCTTGCGGTAGTGAGACTGGAGGCAGAAGAGACGATAAACGATAGGATCATAGCCCTTGCTCTCCAGGAGAGATACTGTGAGGAAATCCCCCTTGGATTTGCTCATCTTACCGCTCTTGTCGTTTAAGTGGTGTACATGGAACCAATAGTTGCACCACTTGTGTCCCAGGTAAGACTCGCTCTGCGCCACCTCGTTGGTATGATGCGGGAAAATATTGTCCACGCCGCCGCAGTGAATATCCATATATTCTCCCAGATGCTTCATGCTGATGCAGGAGCACTCGATGTGCCAGCCGGGGTAGCCGACGCCCCAGGGGCTGTCCCACTTCAGTTCCTGATCGTCAAATTTGGACTTGGTAAACCAGAGTACGAAGTCGCTCTTATTTCTCTTGTTGGTATCCTCGTCCACATCGTCTCTGACACCTACCAGCAGCTCCTTCTCACTCTGATTGGAGAACACATAGTAGTCCTCCAGCTTAGAAGTGTCAAAATAGATATTTCCGCCCGCCTCATAAGCGTAGCCCTTCTGAAGCAGAGACTCGATCATATGGATGAACTCCGGGATGCAGTTGGTGGCAGGCTCCACCACATCGGGCTTCTTGATGTTCAGCTTGGCACAGTCGGAGAAGAAAGCATCGGTGTAGAATTTTGCGATCTCCATCACGGTCTTGTGCTCTCTCTTGGCGCCCTTTAACATCTTGTCCTCGCCAGTGTCCGCATCGCTGGAAAGATGTCCTACATCAGTGATATTCATGACACGTTTCACATCATATCCCACATAGCGAAGGGTCTTCTCCAACACATCCTCGCAGATATAGCTGCGCAGGTTGCCGATGTGGGCAAAATGATACACGGTCGGTCCGCAGGTGTACATGGATACCTTGCCGTCCACGTTTGGGATGAAGGGTTCTACCTTCTTGGTCAGAGTATTGTACATTGTTACTTTGTTTTCCATCTATTGTTCCTCCTTGTGTCCGATAATCTGTTCCAAAGCCGATAGTCTGGCTGAAAGCTCTGCGTTTGTTCTCTGGAGATTTGCGATCTCCTCTTTCACGGGGTCGGGCAGGTCTGTCTGGTTCATGGATTCCTGCGGTAATGCCAGATTGTTTCTGCGCACCACTCTGCCGGGCACGCCTACTACCGTAGAATTGGGCGGTACCTCACTCAAAACCACGCTTCCCGCACCGATCTTGGAATTGTCTCCGATGGTAAATGACCCTAAGACCTTCGCACCGGCGCTGATCATCACGTTGTTGCCGATGGTGGGATGGCGCTTGCCGTGCTCCTTGCCGGTACCTCCCAGGGTTACGCCCTGGTACAGCGTCACGTTGTCCCCGATGATGGTGGTCTCACCGATGATCACGCCGTTGCCGTGGTCGATGAACAGCCCTTTGCCGATGGTGGCACCGGGATGGATCTCAATGCCCGTCTTGCGGACAGCTCTCTGAGAGATCCATCTGGCCAGAAAATTATGTCGTTTACAGTACAATTTGTGCGCAATCCGATTGTGAAGCATGACCTTAAAGCTGGGGTAAAGAAATACCTCCAGGGAGGAATGAATGGCAGGGTCGCGTTCCTTGATGATCCTGATCTCCTCCTTGACATTGCCGATTATGCTCATGTTATAAGCCTCCAAATATAACCACTCACAAATGCTCTCTGCTTCGCAGAGTCGTCACTCCGTGACTTATTCATTTGTTTCGTGTACGCTCGGGTGAAAACAAATGTCTGCTGCGCAGCCGCTTGTTTTCATTCCTCGCTACCAATAAGAAAGCGGACCAATCCTCTCCCTAAGAGACGAATTGATCCGCGGTTCCACTCTACTTAAAGATGCCATTGCATCTTTCAACTTCATACGCGTAACGTGCGTGCTACGTACTCCCCTACGAAGGATCCTCTTCAGGGAATCTGCTCCCGGGTGCACTTCTCTCCGACCTGACTGCAGTGGCTTTCAGCCGCCGACCACTGCTCTCTGGTGCCATTCCTCGAAGATACTCTCCCCAATCATCGCATTTCACCATATCTGTATTTAGGATATGCAAAACAAAAGGTTTTGTCAATAGGAACTTTCCATCAGATTTCTCTGCTGCAGCCGCCGCAGCCTGCGCAGCCGCCGCCTACCTGACCGAAGGGCAGATCTGCAGGACTGGTGAGCATGCAGATGGCCTGGGCGGAGATGCCCTCTCCGGTGCCGGTGAAACCAAGGCCTTCCTCGGTGGTCGCCTTCACATTGATGCAGCTCACATCTACATCCAGAGCCTTCGCGATGTTTTCCCGCATTTGATCGATATAAGGACGCATCTTCGGCGCCTGGGCAATGATGGTGGCATCGATATTTCCGACAAAATAGCCCTCACCTGTGAGAAGCTCTCCTACCTTCTCCAGGAGGAGGATTGAGGAGATTCCCTTGTATGCAGGATCACTGTCCGGAAAATGCTTGCCGATATCTCCCAGTGCTGCCGCACCCAGCAGTGCATCCATAATAGCGTGAAGCAAAACATCCGCATCAGAATGCCCCAACAGACCTTTCTCATAGGGGATGTTCACGCCGCCCATGACCAGGTCTCTGCCTTCCACCAATCTGTGTACATCATATCCCATGCCTACTCTCATACGCACCTACTCCTTTTCTGCTCTGTCCTTCTTATGCTTCCCCGGTTTCCGAATTCTTACGCTTCTTTGGTGTGCTGGAACCGATTTCACTTCCGTCACGGCGCAGATCCTTGGGTTTGCCCTCGGGCCCACGCCGAGACTTTCCGGAATGCTCCCGACCGAATTCCAGCTTTTTCAGGGGATTGAAATCAAATCCCTCCGGAAAACGCTTCGTCTTCTTCTTTTTCCCTTCAGGCTTTCTGTTCTGATCCGGATTGTGGTCTCTGCGTCGGGTATCTCTGTCTGAAGCAGCGCCTACTTTGGATTTTCTGTCCCACCTATCGGATTGCTCCTCGTATCGTGCCCTTCTCTTATCGTCGCGTCCGTGTCTGCTTGACCGGTCAAAGCGACTGTCTCCTTGGCGTTCCTCCCGGCCTCCGCCGATTTCTCGCTTACTGTCCTTATGACTATCAAACTGAAAGCCTCTTCTGTCACGCTCCTCGCCGCGCCCGGATCCGGCACCGTCCCTGCCACTCCGTTCACCTCGTCCGCCACGTCCGCCGTCTCTTCCGCGTCCAAAGCGGTCTCGAAGGGTTGTTCTTGGCTTGGGTGCAGGCTTATCCTCTTCGATCTCCTCGCCCTTATCCCCAACCTGGAGCTTCAGCATCATGGCCGCCAGATCCAGTGCCTCCAATCCCTCATTGTCCATTCTGCGCTGCAGGATGGCTTTCATCAGTTCTATGTCCTCATGGTCTTTCAATTCCATGGCTTTGGACAGATATTTATCTGCCTTGGTCTTCAGCACCTTGGCAGCACCGGGAAGCTTTTTCTCCTCTATGGTCGTATGGCAGACTCTCTCGATCTCCCGAATGCGGAACATCTCCCGGCTGGACACAAAGGTAAAGGATTTTCCTGTCTTGCCTGCCCGGCCGGTTCTGCCGATGCGATGGACATAGTACTCGATGTCCTGCGGGATATCATAGTTGATGACAGCCTCAACATTGTCTACATCAATCCCCCTTGCAGCCACATCCGTGGCGATCAGAATATGACTGATGCCGCTTCTGAATCGGTGCATCGCCACATCCCGAAGATGCTGGGACATATCGCCATGTAATCCTTCCACTTGGAAACCGGCCTTCTTCAGCACCTCGGAGAGTTCATCCACCTTCACCTTGGTATTGCAGAAGATCAGGCAAAGCTTGGGCTGATAATACTCCAACAGTCGGATGCAGGCCGCATCCTTATCCTGTGATTTGACACGATAATATCTCTGGGATACCAAAGGAATGGTCAGCTCCTTCGCAGCCACCCTGATCTGAACGGCATCCTTCTGGAACTGCCCGGTGATCTCCAGAATCGGTTTAGGCATGGTAGCGGAGAACAGTGCCGTCTGATGTTCCCCGGGAATCTCTCCCAGGATCAGCTCCATATCCTCCCGAAAGCCCATGTTCAGCATTTCATCTGCCTCGTCCAGCACCACCATATTGACGTCATCCAGCTTGATGGTATGCCTTCTCATATGGTCCATCACGCGACCGGGAGTACCGACGATGATCTGCACCCCACGAAGCCCCGCGATCTGCTTGCCGATATCCTGTCCGCCGTAGATGGGCAACACCTTTACGCCGTGCATATATTTTGCCAGCTTCCGCAGCTCTGCCGCTGCCTGCACCGCCAACTCTCTGGTGGGACAGAGGATGATGCTCTGCAATTTCCTGTTCTCCGGATCCACCTTCATCAATACCGGTATCCCGAAGGCAGCCGTCTTGCCGGTACCGGTCTGCGCCTGTCCGATGATATCTCTGCCCTCTAACAGTGCAGGAATGGCCTGCTCCTGAATGGGGGAAAGCTTGTCGAAGCCCATATCCCGGATGGCACGCATAATGCGTTCGTCGATCACCCCTTCCCATTTTGCCAGCTGATCGCTCTCCTCGGGAAGAATCGCAGCCATATCAACCTGTTCCTCTGTTCCTGTCAGTAATTCGTCGTTCATACTACCTCTTTCTTCACACAAAAACTGCCCCCATGCATCCATATAAGCATGGATGCAAGTGAGCAGACAGTTTCGTTATCTCTCAACTTTCGATACAGTATAGCATGAAGGAGTCAGAAACACAACCCACCCGGGCCGGAAAATAACGTTTTTTCCTGTACGGATGGCCCTTACATGCCAATTGGGACAGGAAAAAAGCCGGAAAACACTGTCCCTATGGCCCGGGAATATCCATCCCATATATCAGTTTTGCTCGTAGTCTACGGAATCGATGTCAGGATTCTAAACCGATTGATATTGAAATTCTCCGGGAGGAATCTCTCCAACTACGGCATGATCAACCAGGTTTGTGTTGTAATCTCCATTCCTACCCAGTCCGAAAGATCAGTTTCATCGAACACAACAAAAGGTCTCTGCGATCGACAGAGCGCAGAAAAACTGGAATTTGTCAACCTCCCGGCTGAAGTCCATCAAATACATTATAAATCATCCCCCACTCATCATATTCCATATAATAATAGTGTTTTAAGTGGTCGGGCATTATCGGTCCATTATCTGTATATATGTAATATGCCACTCTGCCTTTTTCACCCTCTTTGATTTCTCCTAAATCAAATTCACCATATTTTTCTTCAATTATATGAATATTGCTATTCAAAATAACCCAATCATTGTACTTATAGTATGTACTATGAGAAGAACCATATAAAATTGACACTGTTAGTAAAGCAAAATGAATGCATACTGCAATAATAACAGCTTTTCTGTTTTTCTTTTTTATCGACTTTATAATAAGGGAAATTACACAAACAATAATCCCGACAATTAGCAGAAGTATTACAAATAATATTCCTATATCAAAATACCACTGATTCAATTCTTAATTCCTCCGTAAAATTCATATTCGTCTCTCGGTTAAACACACCAGCTTACTGAAAGTTTCCATTCTCTACAAATTAGACAAGTCATCGGGATGGCTACTTTCGCATAATTCTAAATCACCATCTTTTAGACT
>JAHBAA010000139.1 GCA_018385425.1 Acetatifactor sp. | reverse complement strand
TGGCAGTGAACAAGTTTGCGCTGCTGGACTCCTTTGGAATGGGGATCGAGATGGAGGGCGGCAAACCCGGCTGGAACGATGCCATGAACGGTCTGCCCGGATTGTTCGGCAGCAGTATGCCCGAGACCATGGAGCTTAAGCGGTTGGTTGATTTTATGGTCAGCGTACTTCCCGCAGAGGGTGAAATAACCCTTCCCGCAGAATTGTGTGATTTTATGAGAGCAGTATATGATACTTTGCAGGAGGATCTTTCCGATTATGACTATTGGGACAAGGTGGCGACCTTGCGTGAAAACTATCGGGAGACTGTCAAGTTCCAGGTATCAGGGGATAAGTCTGTGGTGACCTTCGGAGAGTTGGAGAAGGTCTTGAAGGCATTTGCATTAAAGCTCCAGACCGCCTGTGACAAAGCACTTGAGCTGGGAGAGGGCATTATGCCTACTTATTTCACTTATGAGGCAGACTCCTTCGAAGAAGTGAAAAATGCAGACGGTACCGCCAGAATCAGTCCTTATGGTCTGCCAAGCGTGCAGGTTCACTCCTTCCGTCTGGTGAAGGTTCCGTTCTTCCTGGAGGGACCGGCTAAGATGCTTGCCGCCTGTCAGGAGAAGGACAGACCCACTGCGAAAGAGATGTACGCGAAGATCAAAGAGACAGACATTTATGACAAGAAATTAAAAATGTATAAGACTTCCGAGTCTATCGACAAAATGTCCATAGAGAACGGCCGTGTCAGAGCATTTACGCCCGGCTGGCTGGAGCGTGAAAGCATCTTCCTTCATATGGAATATAAGTACTTCCTTGGATTGTTTAAAGCGGGACTGTACGAGGAATTCTATGAGGCCATTGAGGATGCGCTGATTCCCTTCCAGAAGCCTGAGATGTACGGCAGAAGTATACTGGAGAATTCTTCCTTCCTGGCATCCAGTGCAAACCCGGATCCTTCTGTACATGGACAGGGCTTTGTGGCGAGATTGTCCGGTTCCACCGTGGAGATGCTGTCCATGTGGATCGGTATGTTCCTTGGAAACGGCGGGTTCAAGCTGGAGGAGGACGAGCTTCGCTTTGTCTTCGATCCCAAGCTGTCTGCGAAAATGTTTGATGATGCCGGAGAAGCAGCCTTTACTCTGTGCGGCAGCTGTGAGGTTATCTATCACAATGCAGGCGGCAAGGCAACCTTTGGTGAGGATGCTGCAAAGGTAAAACGTATCGAATATGTGGAGAATGAAATGAGGATCGCCGCTGCCAACACCTATCTGTGCGGCGAAGAGGCGCGCAAGGTTCGTGAGGGCAAGATCACCCAGATCCATGTCTTTCTTGCTTAGTGAAATGAATACTGACCGGCAGTGGTACGGATGAGACGGCTGACGGTTGAGAAGGAGTGACTTTGATATGAGCGGATATTATTTTACGGATGAATATGGTTCCTTCCATTTGGATCATCCTGAGAAAAACAGTTATCTCTATTTTCCACTGGCTGCAGAGAACGGTTTGAAGAGCAGCGTTACTCCCACCTTGGGCGGCGATAGTAAACTGGATCAGAACAGTTTTCTGCTTCGCCCTGTCAGCAGCGAGGATCTTCATAATCTGCGTTCTACCCGCAATTTCTGGTGTGTGATGGAGCCTGGGACTGCCTGGTCTGCCACCGGAGTATCTGCAGAGACAGAGTATTTCAAGGGCACAGCCTTTGAGGAGGAATGCAGTCTGGATGCGGGTCTGATGTGGCATTCGCTGAACAGATCTTCTAAGAAATACGGTCTAGCTTCAAAGATCACCTCTTTTGTACCTTGTGACGAGAGACCCTTTGAAGTGATGCAGGTTACCGTGAGGAATGAACGAACAGAGGCTGTATCCTTTGTCCCCGTGGCGGCGATCCCTATCTATGGCCGTTCTGCTGATAATCTGCGGGACCACAGGCATGTCACCAGTCTGCTCCATCGAATGAAGGTGACAGACGCAGGACTGGAATTGACTCCTACGCTCACATTTGATGAGCGTGGTCATAAAAAGAATACCCTGACTTATTTTGTCTATGGAACGGATGACGATGGAAAACACCCGGATTTTGTCTGCCCGGAAGTGGAGAACTTTATCGGAGAGGGCGGAAGCTTTACCCATCCCGAGAGCATTTTCAACGGTCGTGTGGGAGCGGACGAGATCTGGAAGACAACCGGGGCGGAGGCTGCCGGGTGTGAGGCCATCGGCGCCCTTGCCTTTGAGAAGTGCAGTCTGCAGCCGGGAGAGAGCAGAAGCTGGTGCATTTTCCTGGGAATTCATCCTGCGGCTGAGACAGACGCAGAAGAGAAGCTGATGGCAGACTACGCGGATACCAAGGCAGTAGAGCATGCTCTGGAAAAGGGAAAAGAGGAATGGATCCGCAAAACCAATGTGCACTATGAGACCGGAGATCCCTTCTTCAACGGATATATGTATTGGGTGACATTCCAACCGATACTACGCAGGTTATTTGGATGTTCCTTTCTCCCCCATCACGATTATGGAAAGGGCGGAAGAGGTTGGAGAGATCTGTGGCAGGACTGCCTGGCACTGTTGATTATGGAGCCGGCGGGCGTCCGGGATATGCTGGTATCCAATTACGGCGGTGTACGTATGGACGGTACCAATGCCACGATCATCGGACAGGGCATGGGCGAGTTTATTGCGGACAGAAATAATATCACCAGAGTATGGATGGACCATGGTTTATGGCCTTATATGACTACCGAGTTCTATATTCGTCAGACCGGTGATGAGCAGATCTTGGCGGAAGAGGTCCCTTATTTCAAGGATCGCCAGATATTTCGCGGTGAGCAGAAGGATGAACAGTGGAGTCCGGCGTACGGTACGAAACAGCGTTCTGCGGAAGGAATTGTGACAGGCACTGTTTTAGAGCATATTCTGCTGCAGAATCTGACGGCATTCTACGATGTTGGTGAGCACAATCATATCAGACTGCGGGGCGCAGACTGGAATGATGCTTATGATATGGCACAGGAGAACGGTGAAAGTGTGACTTTTACGGCTGCATATGCCGGCAATCTGGAGAAACTGGCATCAGTGATCGATCACTATGCACAAAATATCTCCCCCACCATGCAGTTCCAATCTGAAGTGTGCAGACTGTTTGCCGACCGAAGCGAAATATATGATTCCGTGCCGGAGAAACAGGCTTTTCTGAAGGCATATTACGATACCTGTGGTCATATGGTCTCCGGCCAAAAGCAGAACGTCAAGTTAAGGGAGATCGCTCAGGTTCTGAGAGGCATGGCTTCGTGGATGAAGGAACATATCCGAAAGACGGAGTGGATTGAGACGAAGGACGGCAGCTTCTTTAACGGTTACTATGATAACAGCAAGCGCAGACTGGAAGGGGAATTCCAAGGCGGCACGAGAATGACCCTGACCAGCCAAGTGTTCCCGATTATGTCCGGTACTGCTACTAAGGAGCAGGTTGAGCAGATCGTCTTCGCCGCAGATAAGCTGCTTTTCGACAAGAAGGTCGGAGGATATAAGCTGAACACGGATTTTGGTGAGGTGAAGTCCGATATGGGGCGTGCCTTTGGTTTCGCCTACGGACACAAGGAAAACGGTGCGGTGTTTTCCCATATGGCAATTATGTACGGCAATTCTCTGTATCAGAGAGGCTTCATCAAGGAGGGTTTCAAGGTATTTAAGGCTCTCTATGAGCAGTCCAAAGATTTTGAGACCAGTCGGATCTATCCGGGACTTCCCGAGTATTTCAGCGACAAGGGCAGAGGAATGTACCATTACCTGACAGGTTCTGCAAGCTGGTTGATGATGACAATGGTGATCGAATGCTTCGGCGTGAAGGGGGATTACGGAAAACTCTGCCTGGAACCCAAGCTGGTTGCTGATCAGTTGGATCAGAGCGGAAAACTTGGCATACGTCTGTTCTTCCACGGAGTCGAGGTTCACGTAGTATACCAGGCTCTTGAGCAGAAGGAGGTCTATACCAAGGTAAAGGAGCTGAGACTGGATGGAGAAGTTCTTCCCGGTAACTCTGTGGATGTACAGCTGCTGGACAATAAAAAAACGGTGGAAATCCGTGTCATTCTGGAATAAATGTGTGGAATGCACTTGATTTTTTCAAAAAAATAACATACACTCATTATGTTTTATTAACAATCAGCAAAGGAGTAATATCATGAGCGTTCAAGAGTTAAAGCCTATCAAAGAAGGCAAAGTGCGTGAGATCTATGACAATGGGGACAGCCTGATCATGGTGGCAACCGATCGTATCAGCTGCTTCGATGTCATTCTGAACAACAAGGTCGATAAGAAGGGGACGGTTCTTACTCAGATTTCCAAGTTCTGGTTTGACTATACCAAGGATATTCTTCCCAACCATATGCTTTCTGTAGATGTGCAGGATATGCCTGAATTCTTCCGCCAGGAGAAGTTCGACGGCAACAGTATGATGTGCAGAAAGCTGGAGATGCTTCCTGTGGAGTGCATCGTACGCGGCTATATCACCGGAAGCGGTTGGGCCAGCTACAAGGAGAACGGCACTGTGTGCGGCATCAAGCTCCCCGAGGGACTGAAGGAGTCTGATAAGCTCCCTGAGCCGATCTATACCCCTTCTACCAAGGCTGAAATCGGCGATCATGATGAAAATATTTCCTACGAGCAGAGCGTAGAGTACCTGGAGAAGAGATTCCCCGGCAAGGGTGAGGAGTATGCTTCCAAGCTGCGGGATTATACCATCGCACTGTACAAGAAGTGCGCTGAGTATGCACTGACCAAGGGAATCATCATTGCAGACACCAAGTTTGAGTTCGGTCTGGATGAGGATGGCAATATTGTGATCGGTGATGAAATGCTTACCCCTGACAGTTCCCGTTTCTGGCCCGCAGACGGTTATGAGCCCGGGCACGGACAGCCCTCCTTTGACAAGCAGTTTGCAAGGGACTGGCTGAAGGCAAATGAGAACCACAACTGGACCCTTCCTCAGGAGATCGTGGACAAGACGATTGCAAAGTATCTGCAGGCCTACGAACTTCTGACAGGCAAGCCTCTTGAGAAATAATAAATTGTTTCACCCCTGCGAAGGACAAAATGAAGGTCCTTCGCAGGGGCTTTTTTCATTGTGGCCGTCAATTCTTAATATGTGATTAAGATGTTGCTCAGACTCTGGTCAAAGAGGATGATTGCGTGTATAGTGTAAGAAAAAGTTTATTCTTTTTTTAGAAATGTGTTTTTTCTGTGATTTTTTACTTGCCTATTACATAGGAAAGAAGGTATAATAATAGTTAGCTTTCTCTGAAAGTATGCATTGATTTAGGAGTGAGAACCAATGAACGAAAAGAATAAAAAACTCTTAGGATATTATAATTATACAGTTGTGCTTACCTATATCGGAATGCTGGCTGCGTTCTATGGAATTATCCGTGCGATCGCATGCGATTTCAGGGGTTCGATCTTTTGCCTTCTGGTTGCCGGGGTGTGTGATATGTTCGATGGGCTGGTAGCTTCCACGAAGAAAAATCGGTCGGACAGTGAGAAAAATTTCGGGATTCAGATCGATTCTCTCAGCGATCTGATCAGTTTCGGTGTGATGCCCGGAATCTTTGTCTATATGATTTCCGGTAAGATTCCGGCGGTTGGCGTCATCTCCGCACTGTTTACGCTGTGTGCACTGATTCGTCTTGCATATTTCAACATTCTGGAAGAGGAGAGGCAGAAGACAGAGACCACAGCCAGAAAGGTATATCTGGGCGTTCCGGTGACTACCATCGCATTGATTCTTCCCGCAGCTTATCTGGTATACGGCAGCGGGGTATGGGAGCAGATGATGTTGTTCCCTGTGGTATTGTTTGTGACATCTGTGGGCTTTATCATTCCGGTTAACATCAAAAAGGCAAAGACCTTGGGCAAGATTCTGATGCTGCTGATCGGATTGGCAGAGTTTCTTGGACTGATTTTCTTCACACATTGAGGTAGATTATGAAAGAATCACTTTCTCTGAGATTTTTATATCGTACTGCCGCAGGCAGAGCCTGCCTGAAAGTATTGGTGAGCCCCTGCATTTCTAAGATTGCCGGGGCTTATTTGGACAGCAGGTTGTCCACCTGGCTGATTCCCCTTTTTCAGAAGAAGAACAATATTTCGCTGAAAGGAATTGCAGTGCCCAAGAAGGGCTTTGCATCCTTCAATGACTTCTTTATCAGAAAGCGGGAAGAAGTCCTGTTTGATGCTGAGGACAGTCATTTTCCAAGCCCCTGTGACGGTTTGCTCTCTGTCTCAAAGATACGGGACGGACAGGTGCTGGAGATCAAGCATACCAGGTTTTCCCTGGGAGAGCTGTTGAAGAACGAGAGACTGGCTGAGGATTTCCGGGATGGACTGGCCCTGGTGTTTCGTCTGACCCCGGCACATTATCATCGGTACAGCTACCCGGTGGATGGGACAGTTGTAGGAAACCATCGCATCAATGGTGTACTCCATTGTGTGAGACCCATAGCAACGGAAAGCTTTCCGGTATTTGCCCAGAACAGCAGAGAATATCAGGTGATCCGGTCGGATCGCTTCGGAAGATTCATTCAGATGGAGGTGGGGGCAATGATGGTCGGCAGGATCACCAACGTTCCCGTTCGAATCGGTGACAAGGTAAGGCGCGGAATGGAGAAGGGTTATTTCGAATTCGGCGGGTCAACCATTATTGTGCTTCTGAAGGGCGAGGGAATTGAGTTGAATGAGAAGCTGTTGGCGAGGAAAAATGCTGAAGGAGAGATCCCGGTTAAAGTCGGCGAGTGGGTGGCAGTCAAGAGATAATTAAGTCAAAAAGGGAGAGATTTCGCTGTTTTTCGTGGAATTGAAAGAATTTTTATAAAAATTAAAAAAACTATTGACTTCTGATTATGGTGATGATAATATACTATTTGCGTGATGCGAATGCGGAAGTGTCGGAATTGGCAGACGAGCAAGACTAAGGATCTTGTGGTAGCAATACCGTGTGGGTTCAAGTCCCATCTTCCGCAGTGCAAAACAAAGGGT
>JAHBAA010000135.1 GCA_018385425.1 Acetatifactor sp. | reverse complement strand
CCAATCGGATCCGCACGAATGCGGAGCTTTCCACATTTATTCGAAATATGGTGAAGCTTCGCCCCGGCGGAAACAGAAGAGCATATCCCCATATTACAGTGCTGTTTGCAAATGATGAGGATGAGGCGTGCAATCTCCTGCAGGATGCAGTAAGACTGGGATATAGCGAAACGGATGAAAACTGGCAGGATGCGGAGAAGCTGGTTGTCGTATTGGATGAGCAATATTACTACGATGAGCTGGGGTACCTGCGGTCGAAGAATCTTGCAGTGCGTTCTCTGGTTCGCCGCCTGAACCTGGCCAAGGAAGATCTGATGCTCATCGTGAAGGGCAATGAACTACTCTACACGGAGCTTATGAGGATTTTGTAGGAGGGGGACTGATTCCACTCGAAAGCAATATACTGTAGTGCAGATTTCTACTTTGCCGAAAACTATGAACACAGCTATGGTCTGCTGATTCAGGAAAAGGGCAGCTTTCTGAAGCGCTGAATACGGTCAAAGGGGAACAGAAAATGAAAAAACGGTCTTCATCGCCGCATTGTTGGGACTTTCCGTCTGCGGTGCTTCCAAAACCACGCAAATCTCTGATCAGGCTGCAATCTGTTATCTATTCTAACCCTTCGTTACAGGAATGGTGCACTTGTTCCGTGGGCTTGTGGAGCAGAACCCACGCCACAGGCACGCAGGAAGCGGAAAATGGCAGGCAGATTTGATAAGATTCCTCTGATCAGGAGATACTAATCCTCGAGAGGATAATCATTTTATTTTCCCGGGAAAAGATCCGGTTTGCCCTGTTAAGAAAAGCGGCATCGAAAACCGGCTGTCTTCAGGCGCGTGAGAAGGAGGAAGAAAACGTGAAATATATTGTAAATGATCAATGTATCGGCTGTGGGTTGTGCACCAGCATTTGTCCTGAGATTTTTTTTCTGAATGATGAGGGAATGGCAGAGGCCATAGAATCGGAGGTCGAAGTGGATCAAGCTGAGAATGCACTGGAGAGTTGTCCGGTGGCGGCAATTGAGAGAGACTGATTGTGAAAGATACTATCTTACTGGAATTCCTGCATATTCTGTGATGAAATGTGCAGGAATTGTCTGCGGGGATTTCTGGAGTATGAGGAGAAGATCCCGGAGGATACGGACGGGTTGATGCCGAGCGGGTTTGAAACGTTGGAGTTTGACCATGTCAGCTTTTCCTACAAGGAAGAGGAGATTCTCTCGGATTGGTCCTTTTCAATTCGACGGGGCGAGATCGCAGCGTTGGTCGGACACAACGGAGCGGGTAAAACGACCATCATCAAGCTGTTGCTTCGTCTCTACGATCCTACTGCCGGCGTGATCCGCGTCAACGGGGTGAATATTCGAGAGTACAATCTTCACGCCTATCGGAGACTGTTTACCACCACCTTTCAGGATTTTGCGATCTTTGGAATGACCATCAGGGATAATGTGCTCATGGGCAGACACAGCGAGAATGAGGATGCGTTGGTGGAGGACGCTCTGAGGAGGGCAGGAGTTCTTGAGAAGGTGCAATCTCTGCCTAAGGGCATACATACTATGATGACCAAGGAATTCGAGGAGGATGGCGCGGTTCTTTCCGGCGGGGAAAGTCAGAAGACAATATGGTGCGGCGAACCCTCTTCGGGTGCCGCATCATTTTTTTGCTCCTTTTGTGGCAGGAAGAAGGCAGGTTGTGTTACAATGAGTGAAAGGAAATGCTTAGGAGGACAGGTATGATCAATACCACGTTATGTTATATCGAGCATGAGGGAAAGTATCTCATGCTGCATCGCATCAAGAAAAAATCCGATATCAATGCCGGAAAATGGATCGGTGTGGGCGGGAAATTTGAGCCCGGAGAGACAGCCGATGAATGTGTGGTCCGGGAGGTCTATGAGGAGACCGGACTGACGCTGACAGGGTATGAGCGGGTCGGGCTGGTGAAGTTTTACTCTGATGCGGAGGAAGCGGAGGATATGTATCTGTACCGGGGAAACGCCTTCGAGGGAAGCCTGCGGGAGGACTGCCCGGAAGGGGAACTGAAATGGGTACCCATTGAACAGGTTCCGAACTTACCTACCTGGGAAGGAGATCGGTATTTTCTGAAGGCTTTGGCGGAGCACCGCACCAATCTCAACATGACCGTCAGATATGAGGGGAACCGACTGGCAGAATTTCGGGATGATACCGCCAGCCTTCGAACAGAGCGGTCGAGGCTTCTGACGGTTTCGCACGGTTTTTCCTCCAGGGAGGGCGGCGTCAGCGAGGGAATCTTTGAGAGTCTGAATCTTGGACGAAATCGCGGGGATGAGCCGGAACGTGTGAATGAGAACTGGAGAAGATTTCTGCGGGACTGTGAGATTCCGGGCAATGCAGTGGTCTGGGGACGTCAGGTTCACGGCAGTTATGTGCATGTGGCGGGGGCGGAAGATCTTCGGAGCTTTCAGGAGACGAAAGCTCCTATAGAGGCGGATGGTTTTGTGACCGACAAACCCGGTGTGCCGCTGGTGGTCTTTACCGCAGATTGTGTACCGGTGCTGCTGCAGGATCCAAAGCATGGTGTCATCGGAGCGGTCCATTCCGGTTGGCGCAGTACGGTGGCGGACATCGGCAGACAGGCGATCGCCAAGATGTGTGCTCTGGGGGCGGATGTGTCAGAGATCCGCATTGCCATCGGACCGGCCATCGATCGGTGCCATTTTGAGGTGGGAGTCGAGGTGATAGAGGCAGTGGATCAATTGTTGGGGAAGGCAGCGGAGGCATACTATGATGCCTGCGGCGACAAATATATGCTGGATCTGCGCGGCGTAGTGCGGGAGCGTTTCCTGCAGTTGGGCGTAAAGACAGAGAATATCGAATTGATTGGAGGCTGTACCATGTGCAATCCTGATCATTACTGGTCTCACCGTTTCACCAAGGGTGAGCGGGGCAGCCAGGCAGCCGTCATAGCCATTGGGTAGTTTTTGAGCCATTGGGGGCAATTTTGTCCCTAATGGTTACTTTTTTAAAATAGTATATTGCAATATATAATAGTATGTGTTATGATAAACTCATCAACAAAGAATAGACGGAGAAAGGAGGTGCGAAGGGTGAATACGCAGTTTAAAAAGGGAGCACTGGAGCTGTGTGTGCTGTCCTTGCTTGCCGGGGGAGATAAATATGGCTATGAGCTGACGGAGCGGATCTCTTCGGAGATGTCCATAGCAGGCGGAACGCTGTATCCGATTCTGAGGAAGCTGAAGGAGGACGATTATGTGACCACCTATCTGGTGGAATCCGAGTCGGGGCCGGCGAGGAAGTATTATCGGCTGACGGAGCAGGGCATACAGTATCAGAGAGCACTGAAAGTCGAATGGGAAGAATTTACGAGAGCAGTTGGTAATTTGGTAGGTCCAATGGCATAAGGAGGAAAACATGACAAGATTAGAGTATATGGCAGCTTTGAGAGAGAAGCTGGAAAGTTTTAATTTTTCACTGCAGCAGGAGATTTTGGATGACTATGAGCAGCACTTTGCGGAAGGACTTTCGGCCGGGAAGAGCGAGGAGGAAATCATCGAGGAATTGGGCGATATCGATGATATGATTCAGGAATTCTCCGAGGAAGAGCGCAGACAGGATCTGCAGGTGTTGGAAGCTTTTTCTCAGAAGTCGGAGAGCTATGATTGCGGTTATCGGGGGATCGAGATCGATGGTCTGATTGCCAATGTAGAGTTGGAGAAGTCCCCGGATGGGAAGCTTACTGTGGATTATCAGAACAATGGAAGCGAGGAGATGCAGAAGAGATATCGTTTCTACCAGTATGAGGAGAACAATATCTTCCATGTGGGTGTGAAGGATATGGGGGAAGAAGAGGGCGGCAAGAAGATCAATATCTTCGGCATCAATATTTTCTCCGGCATCAGCACAGGAGTGATGAACGGAGCCATTCGCCTGACGATCCGTATTCCGGAGGGATTTCCAAAGGTTTCCGTGCAGACTGTCAGCGGTGATCTGAAGGTATCGGAAATTCACGTTGTCGAGTTATCTGTGCAGACAGTCAGCGGAGATGTAGACCTTCGGCAGAGCCACAGCGAGAAACTGGAAGTACAGACTGTCAGCGGTGATGTGTGGGTGGAGGAATTTGCCGGCAGTCAGGTACATGGGAAAACTGTCAGCGGCGAGCTGGAGTGGGATAATGTTTCCTGCGACGATTTTTGTCTGGAGACCATCAGCGGAGATATTCAGTTGAACTGTGGAAACTGTGGGAAAGTGGCCGTTACGGCAGTGAGCGGTGATGTTACTTCAGATAATGTATTCGGAAGAATGCTGTCCGCAAAGACGACCAGCGGAGATGTGGAGATCGATTCCGATTTCGTATCCTATTATCTGACTACCGCAAGCGGAGACATCGAGCTGCGCACCTGTGGGAATGCAAGAGAGGTGTGCGCAACTACCGGAAGCGGTGACATGGATATGAACCTGGAGGCAGTCAGCACCGAAGTATCCGCAGAGGTGAGAAGCGGAGAGTGCGTTGTCTACAACAGCAACGGAATGCGGCATGAAGTAGAGAGAGGCAAATGCGTGGTCGGACAGGGTGACTGTAAGGTGAAGGTGAAGACCGGCAGCGGCGATATTGAGATCAAGGTGCAATAAGTCAAAGGGGACGAAGCGGTGGATTGCTTCGCCCCCTTTTTTGGCGTCAGGCTGTGATCTCGTCGATTTTGCGTAGTTCCTCTGCGGTGAAGGAAGTGTTGCCGACACACTGAATGCAGTCGGTGATCTGGGCGGGGCGACTTGCACCGATCAGAACACTGGTGATATCGGAGTCCTTCAGGATCCAGCTCAAGGCGAACTGGGCAAGACTCTGACCGCGCTCCTTTGCCAGCTCGTTCAGTGCCAGGATCTGTTCCAGACGCTTCGCTGTCACATTGGAAGAGCGCAGGAAAGGACTGCCCTTTCCGATCCGGCTGTCTGCAGGGATGCCGTTTAGGTAACGGTCTGTCAACAGGCCCTGCGCCAGGGGAGAGAAGGTGATGATACCCTTTCCGGCCTTGGGAGCTTCGGCTTTCAGCCCGTTTCTCTCGATGGAACGATCGAAGATGTTGTAGCAGTTCTGGTTGATGAGAAAAGGGGTGTGCAGATCGTTCAGAATCTCTGCTGCCCGCAGCATGGTGGGTCCGTCGTAATTGGAGATGCCCACATACAAAGCCTTGCCGGAGCGGACGATCCGGTCCAGGGCAAGCATGGTCTCCTCCAGGGGAGTCTCGGGATCCATGCGATGATGGTAGAAGATGTCGACGTAGTCCAGGCCTAAGCGCTTCAGGCTCTGATCCAGGCTGGCGATCAGATACTTGCGGCTTCCGAAATCACCATAAGGTCCCTCCCACATACCGTAGCCTGCTTTGGTGGAGATGATCAGTTCATCCCGGTAAGCAGCCAGATCCTCTCGAAGGATCCTTCCGAAATTGGTCTCCGCAGCACCGTTTACCGGGCCGTAGTTGTTGGCCAGATCAAAGTGTGTGATGCCGTTGTCAAAAGCGGTAAAGCACATCTGACGCATATTTTCATAGTTGTCATTTGAACCGAAATTGTGCCACAATCCCAGAGAAACGGCAGGAAGCTTCAGCCCGGATCTCCCGCAGCGGTTATATGGCATGGTATTGTAGCGTGTCTTTGCTGCCTGATAGTCAGTCATAGGTACCTCCCAATAGAGTTTTTTTGAAATCCGCGGTCTGTGCGGGAGCATTTCCGGGCACAGAGCCGCGCAGGATGCTGTACTTTCATTGTAGCGTATTGAAAATGGTTGGCAAGTTATTTTTTGCGCTCTTTCAAAAAACACCGTCCACTATG
>JAHBAA010000087.1 GCA_018385425.1 Acetatifactor sp. | reverse complement strand
TGCGAATGATGGAAGCAGCGTAAAAGATCAGTATTGCTTCGTTGAGAGCGTAATGAGAAGGAGTACCCTTTTGGAACAAAGGGTGCTCCTTTTTTTCGGTCCGGGGAATCTTGTTGACTTATTCTACATTTTGCAATAGACTCGAGAACAGATCATGGGAACGGGAGGAGATTATGAGCATTACTTACAGAGAAGAGAGACTGACTGCACCTGAATATATCGATTTCCTGAAGCGGACGAATCTGGGGTCTCAGTACCCAAAAGAGAGATTTCGGGAGCGAATTGAACGCTTGGTAAAGAATGTGTCCATCAGCCTTGTGGCCAGGGACGATAATAGAAAAATCGTGGGAGTTCTGTTCGGACTGACTGACTTTGCATATTGGCTGTATGTCACGGATCTGGGAGTGGACAGAGAGTATGAAGGACAGGGGATCGGCAGGACGCTTATGAAGAAGGCCCATGAGATCGCCGGAGGGGAGCAAGACATTGCCGTCTATCTCATCGCTAATGAAGATGCGATTCCCTTTTATGAGAAGCTGGGGATGAAGCTGGCGGATGATGTGATGCAGTACAACAAGATCCAGTGGACCGATTTTACGGTGGAGTAGAGAAAAAAATTTGAATTGTGGAAAGCATGGATTCCTCTCAGCAGAACGATCGCCGGAGGAATCCTTTCTTATTGTTTTTTTGAGATTACAGCTTCAGAAGTCTCTTTGCGTTCTCACCCAGGATCATTTTCTTCTCATCGGCAGTGAGGGGCAGTGCAGCTAACTGCTGCACATAGTCCTTTTGGTCCTGCCAGGGGGAGTCGGTGCCGAAGAGGATCCTGTCTGCGCCGTGTTTGCGCACAATGCGGACAAACAGGTCATCGTCCAGAGTACAGTCGCCGTAGGGGGTCTTCGGAGCGTCCTGATAGGGGTGGATCGTACCGATGGTAAAGGCGGTGTCCATATAGATGGGCGCACCGGCCAGATCGCTTTCTACCTGCTCCCAATTGCCCCAGTTGCCCATGTGGGCCATGATCAGACCCTCCGGATGGACGGTGTCCACCACCTTCAGGATATGTTCGACAGAAGAATAATTGTGATCGTAGATGCCGATGTCGATGCCGCCGTGGACGATGGTAAGCAATCCTTCGTTGGAGGCTGCATCCACAATGTGCATCATCTCCGGGGCGTCAAAGTCGATCTGTTGGTACGCCGGGTGCAACTTGATGCCCTTGATTCCGGCGTCCCGAAGGCGCTTCATCTCTGCCTTGTAATCGACAAATAGAGGGTGCATTCCGGCGAAGGGAAGGATTCCCATTGCCAGATCGGACTCTAAGTAATCGATCTGTTTGTCGTTGATGCTTCGCACCTTATCCGGATTGGTCACTGCAGGCAGGGTGACAGAGTAGTCTATACCGGCCCTTCTCATAGAAGCGGACAGACCTTCTGCGGTGCCGTCCGTATTGGGATTCACACAGGCAGCAGTGGCAAGCTTGTCCACAGTCTTTGCAGCGATGGCGGAAGGAAAAATATGGGAATGAATATCGATGATCATTGGGTTGCTCCTTTGTAATCAGTGTCATTTGGGGCATGCGGATATTTCCGGTCCAAACCGCTTAATAGCATACCACTTTTTGATAAACTGTGAAAGAGAAAACTTAAAAATCGGAAAAATCTCCTGTGTGCAGACCCTGTAGTCGTGAGAAGCTGTCCGGCAGGGACTTAGCCTGATTTGTATTGTATAATATGAGGGATTTCCATCACTTTGCTTGACTTTTGTATAGGGATATGATAGTGTAAACGTAACACTTTAATGCGTTAAATACATAAAGAACTGAGAGGGACAGATGTAAGATGCCGGTTACAGATTTATTGGAAAGAAATCATAAGCTGTACGGTGATGAGGTAGCTCTGATCGAGCTGAACCCTACCGTGCAGGACACAAAGCGCAAGACCTGGAAGGAGTATGATCTGGTACAACAGACTTCCATGGAGCCCTACAGGCGGGAGATCACCTGGAGTATTTTCGACGAGAAGGCCAACCGCGTGGCCAACATGCTGATTGAGAGGGGTGTGCAGAAGGGAGACAGAGTCGCCATCCTGATGTTCAACTGTTTAGAGTGGCTGCCGATCTATTTCGGTATCCTGAAGACCGGTGCCATCGCAGTACCCTTCAACTTCAGATTTGATGCCAAGGAAATTCAGTACTGTGCCAATCTGGCAGAGGTGCAGGTGCTGTTCTTCGGACCGGAGTTTATCGGTCGTATCGAGTCCATCGAGGAGGAACTGAGCAAGGGCCGACTGCTGATCTACGTGGGAGACGGATGTCCCACTTTTGCCGAGAGTTATCGTGAACTGGTCGCAGACTGCTCCAGTAAAGCACCTCTTGTTCGTCTGGAGGAAGAAGACGATGCGGCGATTTATTTCTCTTCAGGAACCACCGGTTTTCCGAAGGCGATCCTGCATAACCATGAGAGCCTGACACAGGCTGCACAGATGGAGCAGAAGCACCATCTGACCGGCAGAGACGACGTGTTCCTCTGCATTCCGCCTCTGTACCATACCGGTGCCAAGTTCCACTGGATGGGCAGCCTCTGTGCGGGAAGCAGGGCGGTTCTTCTGAAGGGAACCAGCCCGGAGATCATCTTAGATACCATCTCCAAGGAGCACTGTACCATTGTGTGGCTTCTGGTACCCTGGGCGCAGGATATTCTGGCCAGCCTGGATAGAGGAGATCTGAAGCTGGAAGATTATGATCTGGATCAGTGGAGACTGATGCACATCGGCGCACAGCCTGTTCCGCCTTCCCTGATCAAGCATTGGAAGGAATATTTCCCGAACCATCTGTACGATACCAACTATGGTCTGTCCGAGTCCACCGGCCCCGGCTGCGTGCATCTGGGTGTGGAGAACATTCATAAGGTAGGTGCCATCGGTGTTCCCGGCTATCGCTGGAAGTGCAAGATCGTGGATGAGAACGGCGCAGAAGTGAAGCAGGGCGATGTGGGAGAGCTTCTGGTAAAGGGTCCCGGCGTGATGACCTGCTACTACAATGACCCTGTGGCAACGGCAGCAACCTTAAAGGATGGGTGGCTTTGTACCGGTGATATGGCCATGCAGGATGAGGATGGTTTCTATTTCCTGGTTGACCGCAAGAAGGACGTGATCGTCAGCGGCGGTGAGAATATCTACCCTGTCCAGATCGAGAACTTTCTAAGCGCCTACGAGAAGGTGATGGATGTTGCAGTGATCGGACTGCCCGATGCACGTCTCGGTGAGATCACCGGTGCTATCATTTCCGTCAAGGAAGGCATGACCTGTACCGAGGAAGAGATCATGGAGTACTGCAATGAGCTGCCCAGATACAAGAGACCGAAGAAGATCATCTTCGCAGAGGTACCCAGAAATGCCACCGGTAAGATCGAGAAGCCTGCCCTTCGCAAGAAGTACGGCGCAGACAGACTGGTAGAACAGCAGAATAAGGGCTGATAGAAATTGAGACTACGACAAATAAAAGGTCGATTCAGTTTTCACTGAATCGACCTTTTTCATACCTGAATGGAGAGCTTAATCAAGTGCCTGTTTCTTGGCAACCTCCACCTTTTCCTCGAAGCAGGAGAACATATTGTCCACAACCTTCTTCTCAGGCTTTTTGGTGAAGAGACTTACGATAGGAACGATGATCAGGCCGCCCACCATAGCGATCACACCGGAGTTGATGGATGACTTGAAGATGTAGGAGAGGAAGGTACCCCATCCGGAGATATCTACCTTACCAAGAGTAACGATCAACTGGATGACTGCCATTGCACAGCCCCATACGTAGCAGACCGCAACGGAAGCCTTGGTGATGCCCTTCCAGTACAGACCGTAGAGGAAAGGAGCTAAGAAAGCACCTGCCAGCGCACCCCATGAAACACCCATCATCTGCGCGATGAAGGTGACCTGAGGATTGGCATCCTTGAAGATGGCGATGACTGCAGATACCAGGATAAAGAATACGATGAAGATTCTCATGATAAATACCTGTTTCTTATCGGTCATTTCCTTCTTCATGGAAGGCTTGATCACGTCCAGGGTAAAGGTGGAGCTGGATGTCAATACGAGGGAAGACAGTGTTGACATGGAAGCGGAAAGTACCAGCACGATCACGATGGCGATCAGGATCGGTGACAGGGTGGACAGCATGGAGGGAATAATGGTGTCAAACAGGGGAGCACCGGTCGCCTCGTTGTACTTGATCTTGTCAGCGTAAAGTCTGCCGAAGCCGCCCAGGAAGTAGCATCCGCCGGCTACGATGATCGCGAAGATCGTGGAGATCACGGTTCCCTTATGGATATCCTTCTCGCTCTTAATGGCATAGAACTTACCTACCATCTGAGGCAGTCCCCAGGTACCGAGGGAGGTGAGGATCACCACGAAGAGCAGTGCCAGAGGATCGGGACCGAAGAAGGAAGTGAACGCACCGCCGGTCCATCCTTCCGCAGGAACAGCGGAAAGCGTCTGTGTTGCCTTCAGGAGTCCGCCGTTGTCGGAGATCACTGCACCGATCACGGCACAGATACCGAACAGCATGATGATACCCTGGATGAAGTCGTTGATGGCGGTAGCCATATAGCCGCCGAAGATCACGTACACACCGGTCAGCACTGCCATGACTGCGATCACTACCCAGTAGGGAAGGTCAAACACCAGACCGAACAGGCTGGAGAGACCGTTGTACAGAGAAGCGGTGTAGGGAATCAGGAAGATGAATACGATCACAGAAGCAGCAACCTTCAGTGCGGTAGAGTCGAATCTCTTGCCGAAGAAGTCGGGCATGGTCTTGGCATCCAGCTTCTGGGTCATAATACGGGTTCTTCTTCCTAAGATATTCCAGGCCAGCAGAGAGCCGATGAAGGCGTTGCCCAAGCCTGCCCAGGTGGAAGCCAGACCGTATTTCCAACCAAACTGTCCGGCGTAACCGACGAAGATCACTGCCGAGAAATAGGAGGTACCGAAGGCGAAAGCGGTAAGCCAGGGGCCTACGCTGCGCCCGCCCAGCACGAAACCGTTAACATCGGTTGCGTGTTTTCTTGTGTAGAATCCTACGCCGATCATTACGGCGAAGAAGATCACAAGAAGGATAGAACACATTACTACTGTCATTTTCATTTTCTCCTTTACTTTTTTTCGCTATCCCAGCTCTAAGCAATTTCTCGGAAATGCCCTGAAGATTTATTGCTTAAAAGCGTTGATGCGTTAAAGTGCTAAAGATAATTTAGCATAACAGAAGGCAGATTGTCAACAGGATTGTCGAAGAAACGTCCCATGAAAATACGAAAAAAACATTTGTATTTTAATGAGGAATGTGCTATAATCTTAAAATGACTGTGACTGTGTCTCTAATCGTGAACGAAATAGTAGTAGATACGGTAATAATAAGGAGGAATACAGTAATGAGTGTACAGGTAGAAAAAATGGAACACAATATGGCAAAGCTTACCATTGAAGTTTCCGCAGAAGAGCTGGAGAAGGCAATCGAAGGCGCTTATCATAAGAATAAGAATAAAATCAACATTCCCGGTTTCCGCAAGGGCAAGGCTCCCCGTAAGATGATCGAGAAGATGTACGGCGCAGCTGTTTTCTATGAAGATGCTGCAAACGCTATCATTCCTGACGCATATGAGAAGGAAGTAAGCGCACTGGATCTGGAGATCGTTTCCAGACCTGTCATCGATGTGGTTCAGATCGAGTCCGGCAAGCCTTTCATCTTCACTGCAGAGGTTGCAGTGAAGCCTGAGGTTACCCTTGGCAAGTACAACGGCGTGAAGATCGACAAGATCGATGTGGAAGTAACCGATGAGGAAGTGGAAGCAGAGATCAAGAGGGAGAGAGAGAAGGATTCCAGAACCGTCGAGGTGACTGACAGAGCTGTTCAGAACGGAGACATCGCTACCCTTGATTTCGAAGGCTTTGTGGACGGCGTTGCATTCGAAGGCGGCAAGGGTACAGACTATCCTCTGACCATCGGATCCGGTTCCTTCATCCCCGGCTTCGAGGAGAAGCTGATCGGTGCAGAGATCGGCAAAGAGGTTGACGTAGAGGTTACTTTCCCCATTGACTATCACGCTGAGGAGCTCGCCGGCAAGCCTGCAGTATTTAAGTGTACCGTGAAGAAGCTTCAGGAGAAGCAGATTCCCGATTTGGACGAGGATTTCGCAAACAATAAGGATTGTGATACCGTAGAAGAGTATGTTGCAAGTGTCAGAACCTCTCTTGAGGAGCGCAAGGCTTCCGATGCAAAGTTTGCAAGAGAAGAGGCTGTTGTGGATGCAATCATCGCTGACGCTCAGATGGACATCCCTGCACCCATGGTTGAGTATCAGCAGAACCAGATGATCCAGGAATATGCGCAGAGACTGCAGTCTCAGGGAATCTCCATGGAGCAGTATATGCAGTTCACCGGCCTGAATCCTCAGACACTGATGGAGCAGGTGAAGCCTCAGGCTCTGAGAAGAATTCAGTCCAGACTTTGCCTGGAGGCAATTGTCGCTGCTGAGAATATCGTGGCTACCGAGGAAGATTTCGATGCTGAGGCAGCTGTTATGGCCGAGACCTACCAGATGGAGGTTGAGAAGGTGAAGGAGCTGTTGGGTGAGGAAGGCAAGAAGTCTGTGATGACAGATATCTGCATCAAGAAGGCTGTCGATTTCGCTGTAGCGAACGCAAAGGAAGTAAAGCCCAAGAAGTCCTCCAAGAAGGCTGAGGATGCTGAGACTGAGGAATAATCTTTCAGGTTCTTAAGTAACGGTTCGATAAGGTTGCATCTTGCAGGGAAGTGAGGTGCAACCTTAAAATTTTATTAAATAGAAAGCATCTTTGTTGAAAAATCCGGTCGATTGGGATAATATGGATGCAGTGGCTTTTTGACAAAAAAGCATTTTGGTAAGAACAGGAGGAGATTGCGATGAGTTTAGTACCTTATGTCATTGAACAGACCAGTAAGGGTGAGAGATCCTATGATATTTATTCCAGACTTTTGAAGGACAGAATCATTTTCCTGGGGGAGGAAGTGAACGATGTGTCCGCAAGCATTGTGGTGGCACAGCTTTTGTTCCTGGAGGCAGAAGATCCTGAGAAGGACATTCATCTGTACATCAACAGCCCCGGAGGTTCTATCTCCGCAGGTATGGCGATCTATGACACCATGCAGTATATCAAGTGTGATGTCTCTACCGTATGCATCGGTATGGCTGCAAGCATGGGCGCATTCCTGCTTGCCGGCGGCGCCAAGGGCAAGAGATTTGCACTTCCCAACGCAGAAGTGATGATCCACCAGCCTTTGGGAGGCACACAGGGCCAGGCTACCGAGATCGAGATCGCTGCCAGACACATCTTGAAGACCAAGGAGAAGATGAACCGCATGCTGGCGGAGAACTGCGGCAAGCCCTATGAGACCGTATGTGCCGACACAGAGCGTGACAACTGGCTTTCCGCCGAGGAGGCAAAGGAGTACGGCCTTATCGATATGGTAATCGCCTCTCACGTATAAAGTAACGACTAGGAGTAATAGAAAATGGCACCTAAAATGAACGGAAATGATGTGAGATGTTCCTTCTGCAATAAGAGCCAGAAGCAGGTTCGCAAGCTGATTGCAGGTCCCGGCGGCGTCTACATCTGTGACGAGTGTATCGACATCTGCTCTGATATTATTGAAGAGGAACTGGAGGATGAGGTTTCTCAGGAGAATCTTCATCCGGAGATCAACCTGCTGAAGCCCAGAGAGATCAAGGCATTTCTGGACGACTATGTGGTGGGACAGGAAGAGGCGAAAAAGGTTCTCTCCGTAGCAGTGTACAACCACTATAAGCGTGTCACTGCGCCCAAGGATCTGGACGATGTGGAACTTCAGAAGAGTAATATCATCATGGTGGGACCTACCGGTTCCGGTAAGACCTATCTGGCACAGACCCTTGCCAAGATCATCAATGTTCCCTTTGCAATAGCAGACGCCACAACGCTTACCGAGGCAGGCTACGTAGGTGAGGATGTGGAGAATATCCTGCTGAAGCTGATTCAGGCGGCAGACTATGATGTAGAGCGTGCCCAGTACGGCATCGTCTATATCGACGAGATCGATAAGATCACCAAGAAGGGCGAGAATGTGTCCATCACCAGAGATGTTTCCGGTGAGGGCGTGCAGCAGGCACTCTTAAAGATCGTGGAGGGCACAGTTGCCAGTGTTCCCCCTCAGGGCGGAAGAAAGCACCCCCATCAGGAGCTGATCCAGATCGACACCACCAACATTCTCTTCATCTGCGGAGGAGCTTTTGACGGACTGGAGAAGATCGTTGAGGCCAGACTGGACCGCAAGGCCATCGGCTTCAACACGGAGGTTTCTCAGAAGACGACCAAGGAGATCAGTGATCTGCTGCAGGAGGTGACACCTCAGGATCTGGTGAAGTTTGGCCTGATCCCCGAGTTTGTGGGACGTGTACCCATCAATGTCTCTCTCCGCGGACTGGACAAGGAGGCATTGATCCGTATCCTCACAGAGCCCAAGAATGCACTGGTAAAGCAGTACAAGAAGCTGTTTGATATGGACGATGTGGAGCTGACCTTTGATGAGGAGGCAGTAGAGGCGGTGGCGGCCAGAGCCTTTGAGAGAAAGACCGGCGCCAGAGGACTGCGTTCCATTCTGGAGTCTGTGCTCATGGATACGATGTACAATATTCCTTCCGATGAGTCCATCGAGGAATGTGTCATTACCAAGCAGGTGGTGGACGGAGAGCAGGATCCTGTCATCGTCCGCAGAGGGGAAAAGAAGTAAGAAACGGCAGTCGGAGTGTACCGTGACTGTTTTTGGAGCGTCGTGGGAAACGGCGCTCTTCTGTTATAGAAAGGAGACGATGAGGAATGGTGATCAAAAACGTGAGTTTGGAGATCGTATGCGGGATCACAAGCAAGCTCCCTAAGACGACCCATCCCGAAGTGGCATTTGCGGGCAAGAGCAATGTGGGAAAATCTTCCCTGATCAACGCCCTGATGAACCGGAAAGCGCTGGCCAGAACCAGTGCCCAGCCCGGGAAGACCCAGACCATCAACTACTACAATGTGAACGACGGGATCTATTTTGTGGATCTGCCGGGCTATGGCTATGCCAAGGCAAATGAGGAGATCAAGGCAAAGTGGGGCAAGATGATCGAGGATTATCTGCACCAGTCAAAGCAGCTTCGGAAAGTGTTCCTTCTCATTGATATTCGGCATGCACCCGGTGAGAATGATCGGATCATGTATGAATGGATCCTGAAGAACGGGTATGAACCCATTATCATCGCCACCAAATTGGACAAGATCAACCGCAGCCAGGTACAGAAGCAGCTGAAGCTGATCCGCACCACCCTGCAGGTGCGGGAGGGAACGATTCTGATTCCTTTTTCGGCTGAGACGAAGCAGGGCAGAGAGGAGATCTATGAGATTCTTGATCAAGTGATAGAGGAGGGCTTATGAGAAAATACGCAAAAGCTGTTGTGAATTTACTGATTGCACTGGTAGTATTGCTGCTGATCATCTTTCTTGCCCCCAGACTGATCTTCTTTTTCATGCCCTTTGTGGTTGGATGGCTGATCGCATTGATCGCCAGTCCGCTGGTTGTCTTCTTTGAGCAGAAGCTGAAGGTGCGAAGACAGTTCGGCGGTGTAGTCGTGATCGTGACGGTTCTGGCACTGATCGTGTTCCTCCTCTATCTGGGAGGTGCTTTTCTGGTAGATCAGGCAAGCAATCTGATCGAGAATGTTCCCGAAATGTGGAACGGCTTTAAAGGGGATCTGGCGGAGATGGCCACGGTGATCGACACTTACCTGGCAAAGCTTCCCGGGACGCATAAGTGGAGCCTGAATGAGCTGGGAACCCAGCTGGGAGATGCACTGACCGGTATCTTCGGCAAGATCAGTACACCAACCATTGAGGCGGCAGGCAATTTTGCAAAATCACTTCCGTCCATCTTTATCGGCGTGATCATGGCTCTGCTGTCCTCCTATCTGTTTGTGGCAGACCGGAAGACGATCAACGAGTGGTTCACGAAACATACTCCTGCCGTAGTACAGTTGAAATACAAGACGATTCGAGGAAGTCTTGTCAAGTGTGTAGGCGGCTACTTCAAGGCCCAGTTCAAGATCGAGATCTGGATCTTTTTGCTGATCGCAGTCGGTCTGGCAGTGCTTCATGTACAGTCCTTCGCGCTGATCGCCATCGGAATTGCTTTTCTGGATTTTCTGCCCTTCTTTGGAAGCGGAGCGGTATTGCTTCCCTGGGCGGTGGTGCGGATCTTTACCGGTGATTACCGCATCGCCATCGGACTGCTGATCATCTGGGGAGCCGGTCAGCTGGTGCGGCAGCTGATCCAGCCGAAGATCGTGGGAGACTCTATGGGCGTGAAACCTCTTCCCACCCTGCTTCTGCTGTTCATCGGTTACAAGCTGGGGAGCGTGATCGGTATGATCCTGGCTGTGCCCATTGGCCTGGTACTGTACTCGATGTACGAGGACGGAGCTTTTCAGACGACTCAGGACAGTATCTGCATTCTTGTGACAGGACTGAATAAGTTCCGACGGATCGAGCCGGAGGATCTGGAAGAGGTGGAGGAGTTTCGCAGGGAGAATTTCAAGGCAGCGGAAAAGCTGCGTGAGAAATAGGAACTTTAGTCTTTGTTCGGAGTTTCATCAAATCAATTGCAAGACAGGTTGTGAATAAGCATTAAATGAATCGATGTCTGTGAGCTCCTCCAATCAGGATATGCCTGTCTCCGGAGACC
>JAHBAA010000046.1 GCA_018385425.1 Acetatifactor sp. | reverse complement strand
GTGGGATGGTACGAGAATATGAGAAAGGTCAGCAAGAATCTTGGTTTTGTGATCCTGCGTGACTTTTACGGCACCACTCAGGTGGTAGTGGAGACCGAGGAGATGATGGAGATCATCGACAGTGTCAACAAGGAGTCTACCATCTCCGTTACCGGTACGGTGAGAGAGCGTTCCAACAAGAATCCGGAGCTGCCTACCGGTGAGATCGAGGTAGTACCGGAGAAGATCGAGATCTTAGGCAAGTGTATCTATAATGCACTTCCCTTTGAGATCAACAAGTCCAGAGAAGCTGACGAGAACTTCAGACTGAAATATCGTTATCTGGATCTTAGAAATCCGGAGATGAAGAAGAATATCGTGATGAGAAGCCGGATCGTTGCCGAGCTTCGTCAGAGAATGAACGCACAGGGCTTTATGGAGATCACCACTCCCATTCTGACCTGTTCCTCTCCCGAGGGCGCAAGAGACTATCTGGTTCCCGCCAGAAATCACCCGGGCAAGTTCTATGCGCTGCCCCAGGCTCCTCAGCAGTTTAAGCAGATCCTGATGGCATCCGGTTTTGACCGCTACTTCCAGATCGCTCCCTGCTTCAGGGACGAGGATGCAAGAGCAGACCGTTCTCCCGGAGAATTCTATCAGCTGGATATGGAGATGGCATTTGCCTCTCAGGAGGACGTGTTTGCAGTGGTAGAGGAGGTGCTGCCTCCCGTATTTGAAAAGTACGGAATCTACAAGACTGCATCCAAGGCTCCCTTTGTTCGTATCCCTTATCTGGAGGCAATGGACAAGTACGGTTCCGATAAGCCTGATCTTCGGATCGATCTGACATTGACAGATGCCACTCAGGTAATGGAGGGCTGCGGTTTTGGACCCTTCGAGGGAAATACCGTCAAGGCCATCGTGGTGGACGGCTTCACTGCTACCCGTAAGCAGATCGATGGGATCATGGCCGAGGTAGAAGTGCAGACTGCGAAAAAGGCTTATTGGTTCAGATTAGATGAGAACGGTGAGCTGGTGGGCGGTATCTCCAAGTTCCTGCAGGAGCGCAAGGAGGCTGTCATCGACGCACTTGGACTGACGAAGGGCTGTTTTGTCGGCCTGACTGCAGGGAAGAAGCTGGAGGCGCAGAAGACTGCAGGTGTACTGCGTAAGCTTCTGGGTGCGGCCAGTGAGAAGCACATGAAGAAGGACTGCTATGAGTTCTGCTGGATCGTTGACTTCCCTATGTATGAGATCGGGGAGGAGTCCGGAGAATTGGAATTTTGTCACAACCCCTTCTCCATGCCTCAGGGCGGAATGGATGCTTTGAATAATCAGGATCCGCTGGAGATTCTGGCATATCAGTATGATCTGGTGTGCAACGGTGTGGAGCTTTCCTCCGGTGCAGTGCGTAATCATGACCCGGAGATCATGATCAAGGCATTTGAACTGGTTGGACTGGGAGAGGATGCTGTGAAGGCGAAATTCCCCGCTATGTACAATGCATTCTGTTATGGTGCACCTCCTCATGCAGGGATCGCGCCGGGTGTGGATCGTATGATCATGCTGATCTGCGGCGAGGAAAGCATCCGTGAGATCATTCCTTTCCCCATGAACAAGAATGCCATGGATATTATGATGGGAGCGCCGGGAACTGTTGAGCAGAAGCAGTTGGATGAACTGCATATTGCGATCACCGGAGTGGAAGAATAAATGGAGTTGGAGACTGTCTCGATCTTTTGTGAGACAGTCTTCGTTTTGAAAAGGTGTAAAGAAATGAGAACATATCTGCTGGACTGCAGTGCGTGCAGTCAGGCCGAAGGAAGGCGGCAGCTTCTTGCCCAAATGGCTGAAAAGTGTGATGACAGTCGACTGGAGAAGGCCGGCCGCATCCGCACGGAGGAAGGGAAGTTTGTCAGCTTGGCAGCAGGGATGCTGCTTCAGAAAATACACCGGGAGTATACGCATGGGAAAGCCATGGAGGGCACCTGGACCGGGACGGTCCGGGAACTGTTGGAGGAATTGGAAGCCCCCTGTCAGATCGGGTATCGAATCGGTGAACATGGGAAACCATATTTTGCAAAGTTTCCGATCTGCTTCAGCCTGTCCCATTCCGGGGAGTATGTGTTTGCCGCGGCAGATCACGATGAAGTAGGCGTGGACATTCAGAAAAAAAATCCGGATACGATTATGCGGGTCGCCGAGAGGTTTTTTGCACAGAAGGAGACGGAACACTCCTTGTGCCTGGCCAAGCCTGAGCGGATGACTTATCTGTACAGACTCTGGACGATGAAGGAGGCTTACGGGAAGCTTACAGGAAAGGGCGTCGCAGCGTGCCTGGGGACTTTGGTGGAGGAACTCGGCGAGGTATGTTTTGACACTGTACAGGCGCCGGAGGGATATGAGATCAGTATCTGCAGATATATCGCCGGAGAGGAAAAAAGAAAGGGAAACGAATAGAAGATGGGAAGATTGATGAAATATCTGAAGGACTACAAATTGGAGTCCGTCATGGCCCCTCTGTTTAAGCTGTTGGAGGCTGCATTTGAACTGTTTGTCCCTCTTGTCATGGCAAGTATCATTGATAAGGGAATCGCAAACCAGGATATGGGGCACATTGCAAGAATGGGCCTGCGCCTCCTGCTGTTGGCGGTCGTGGGACTGATTTCCGCTGTGACCGCGCAGTTTTTTGCGGCAAAGGCAGCGGTTGGCTTCTCCACGAAGCTCAGACAGGCCCTGTTTGATCATATTCAGGGCTTGGATTTCACCAATATTGATAAAGTGGGTACTTCCACCATGATCACCCGAATGACCAGTGATATCAATCAGGTGCAGTCCGGTGTGAATATGGTGCTGAGACTGTTTCTGCGTTCTCCGATCATCGTCTTCGGTGCCATGATCATGGCATTCACCATTGATGTGAAGAGTGCACTGATCTTTGTGGTGGCAATTCCTCTTCTTGCAATCGTGGTGTTCGGTATCATGGTGTGGACGATGCCTCTGTATAAAAAGGTACAGGCCAATTTGGACAGGGTGCTCGGAATCACCAGAGAGAACCTCACCGGTGTGAGAGTGATCCGGGCATTCCACAAGGAAGCTGAGGAGGAAGAGAGATTTTGTCAGTACACCGAGGAGCTTGCCAACAGCCAGACTTATGTGGCCAAGATCAGTGCGGTGATGAATCCGGTGACTTATGTGATCGTGAATGCGGCGACCATGGTACTGATCTATACAGGGGCGATCCAGGTAAATGTAGGTACACTGACCCAGGGCGAGGTGATCGCGATCATCAACTATATGTCCCAGATCCTGGTGGAGCTGGTGAAGCTTGCCAACCTGATCATCACCATCACCAAGGCGCTGGCCTGTGCAGACCGGGTGGCGAATGTCTTTGAGATCAACAATGCCAAGCAGCTCCTCACATCGGGTACAGTACAGCAGGAAAAAGATGCTTTTCTTGCGTTCCGCAATGTCTCCATGACCTATCAGGGTGCAGGTGCAGAAACGCTGCACGATATTTCCTTCTCTGTGAGGAAAGGGGAGACCATCGGCGTGATCGGCGGTACCGGTTCCGGAAAATCCTCCCTGGTAAACCTGATCCCGGGATTCTATCCCGTGACAGAGGGATCCATCACGCTAAACGGCAAAGACTTAAGAGATTATGACGAGACGGAGCTTAGAAACAGAATCGGAGTGGTCCCCCAGAAGGCGGTATTGTTCAAGGGAACCATCCGAAGCAATCTTCTGTGGGGGAAGCCCAATGCCACTGAGGAGGAATTGTGGCATGCCATCGATCTGGCTCAGGCGAGAGAGGTGGTAGAGGGCAAGGAAGGCAAGCTGGACGCGGAAGTGGCTCAGAACGGTAAGAATTTCTCCGGCGGGCAGAGACAGAGGCTGACCATTGCCAGAGCATTGGTTCGTCAGCCGGAGATCCTGATCCTGGATGACAGCGCGTCTGCCCTGGACTATGCTACGGATGCAAAGCTGCGCTCCGCACTCCGTACCCTGCAGGGACATACCACCACCTTCATCGTATCGCAGCGTGCCTCCACCATTCGACATGCGGATCAGATCATCTGCCTGGATGACGGCGAGATGGCCGGCATCGGTACGCATGATGAATTGATGAAAAACTGTGAGGTTTACCGTGAAATCTACTTCTCCCAGTATCCCGAGGAGAGACTGAAAGCGCAAAAAAACTTAGTGGGAGGTGATCTGTAATGGCAGAGCAGAAGAAAAAAGGCCAGATGGCTGTGCTGAAGCAGGTTTTGAGCTACATTCGCAGATACTGGCTCCTCGTGGGACTGTCAGTGATTCTGGCGGCAGTGACGGTTGTTTTGACCTTGTATATTCCGATTCTCACCGGAGATGCGGTGGACTTGATCCTTGATAAAGGGAATGTGGACTTTGGCGGCGTTTTTTCCGTGCTGAAAAAAATCGGTATTGCTGTCCTCTTTACGGCAGTGGCCCAGTGGGTCATGACTACCTGCAACAATCATATCACCTATCAGGTGGTGAAGGATATCCGGGAAGCAGCATTTCACAAGCTGGAGAAGCTTCCCTTAAAATACCTGGACAGTCATGCTTACGGAGACATTGTGAGCCGCGTCATCGCGGATGTTGATACCTTCGCAGACGGACTTTTGATGGGATTTACCCAGTTGTTTACAGGGGTACTGACCATCGGCGGCACATTGGTCTTCATGCTGATCACCAATGTGCCCATTGCGCTGGTGGTAGTATGTATCACCCCGGTATCTTTCCTTGTGGCAAGATTTATTGCCACCAGAACCTACTCCATGTTTAAACTGCAGTCCGAGACCAGAGGAGAGCAGACCGCTCTCATCGAGGAGATGATCGGCAACCAGAAGATCGTGAAGACCTTCTCCCGGGAAGAGGATGTGAAGGAGCAGTTTCGCGAGATCAACGGACGCCTGGAGAATTGTTCTCTGAAGGCAATCTTTTTCTCCTCGCTGACTAACCCCTGTACCCGATTCGTCAACAGTCTGGTCTATGCAGGCGTGGGTATCTTCGGGGCCATAGTGGCGATCAGGGGCGGCATCAGCGTGGGACGCCTGTCCTGTTTCTTAAGCTATGCAAACCAGTACACAAAGCCCTTTAACGAGATTTCGGGCGTTGTCACAGAACTGCAGAACGCTTTGGCCTGTGCGGGCAGAATCTTTGAACTGATCGATGAAGAGCCTCAGATTCCCGATGCAGAGGATGCATTGGTACTGGAACAGGCAGAGGGAAATGTAAAACTTCAGGATGTATGCTTCGGCTATGTGCCGGAGAAGCAGCTGATCAAGAACTTCAATCTGGAGGTGAAACCCGGACAGCGTGTTGCAATCGTCGGCCCCACCGGCTGCGGCAAGACGACCGTGATCAATCTGCTGATGCGGTTCTACGATGTGGACAGCGGCTCCATCCGGGTGGACGGCACCGATATCCGCAATATGACCAGAGGAAGCCTTCGCACCAACTACGGTATGGTGCTTCAGGAGACCTGGCTTCGTTCCGGAACCATCCGGGAGAATCTCTGTATGGGAAAGCCGGACGCCACGGACGAGGAGATGATCGCTGCAGCAAAGGCAGCGCATGCCCACAGCTTTATCAAACGTCTTCCGAAACAGTATGACACAGTGATCACTGAGGACGGCGGAAGTCTTTCCCAGGGACAAAAACAGCTGCTGTGTATCGCAAGAGTCATGCTTTGTCTCCCTCCCATGCTGATTCTGGATGAGGCAACCTCCTCCATCGATACCCGCACGGAATTAAAGATCCAGAACGCTTTTGCCACCATGATGCAGGGCAGAACGAGCTTTATCGTAGCCCACAGACTGTCCACCATCCAGGAGGCGGATATTATTCTGGTGATGAAGGACGGAAATATCATCGAGCAGGGCAATCATGAGAGCCTTCTGGCGAAGGGCGGGTTCTACGCCAACCTGTACAACAGTCAGTTTGCTGTTTCGTAGAAGGAAAACAGAACACAAAGAGAAAATTCCCGCATAGCATAGTAACAAAGCTATGTGGGAGTTTTTTATGGCATTGGTTGTGTTGGATGCCGGGCACGGAGGCAGCAACCCCGGCGCGGTATATAACGGAAGACAGGAGAAGGACGATGCACTGGCCCTGACGCTGGAAGTGGGAAGAATTCTGGAGGAGAACGGGGCAGACGTTTATTATACGAGAAGCTCGGATGTCTACGAATCGCCCTATCAGAAGGCCACAGAGGCGAATCTGGTGGGTGGGGATTACTTTGTGTCCATTCACCGGAATTCCAGTCCCTACCCCAATCAATATACCGGGGTGGAGACCCTGGTCTACAATCAGTACGGAGAAGCTGCCAGGCTGGCGGAAAACATCAACGAAAATCTGGAGGCGATAGGGTTTGTCAACCAGGGAGTAAACGAACGGCCGAATCTGGTGGTGCTGAATCGCACAAAAATGCCTGCCGTCCTGGTGGAGGCAGGCTTTATCAACACGGATGCGGATAATGAACTGTTCGATGAACGGTTCGACGAGATGGCCAGGGCCATCGCCGACGGCATCTTGGAGACGATTTACTCCTGATCCTGTGCAGTTTCCTTCTCGGAAGGGGTTGGAGGCAGCGTCAAGAGCACTTTCCGGATTCGGTTCTGACTGATTCCCTGTACCTTCAGCTTTGTGCCGTCAGGCAGCATCACCTCTTCGTTATCCTTCGGAAGGCGGTCCAGACACTCAATGATGAGTCCGCTGACAGAGTCGTAGTCTTCGCTGGTCAGATTGGTGCCAAGTTCGTCGTTGATGTCGTCCAGCTTCAGACTGCCTTCCAGAAGATAGGTGTGATCATCCTTCTTTTGGATCAGGTTTTCTTCGTCGGCATCATATTCATCTCTGATCTCGCCGACGATTTCCTCCAGCAGGTCTTCCAGTGTGATCATTCCCACAGTTGCACCGTATTCATCCAGAACGAAGGTGACATTGGTCGTCTTTTCCCGGATCTCCATGAGCAGATCCGCTACCTTCTTGTACTCATATGTATAGTGGGCTTCCCGCAGAATGTCCCGCACCTTGAAGTTGGGGGAGGGCTTGGTGAGAATAAAGTCTTTGATATTCACCAGACCGATAATATTGTCTTTTTCCTCCTGGTAGACAGGAAGTCTGGTGTACATGGACTCACGGAACACGCTCAGAATCTTCTCGTAGCTGGATTCCACATTGACGGAGACCAT
>JAHBAA010000038.1 GCA_018385425.1 Acetatifactor sp. | reverse complement strand
TCTCCTCCATTGACCTGTCCTGCTGCTTCAGGCAATGTGAGCTTGGTATTGGTGACAGCCTTCGTGTCCTTCTTCATATCAAACAGATAGTATTCTGTTGTATCCTGATAGGTTACCTCATCATATTTGCTGTTCTGGATGATCGCATACACATCGGTATCTGTCTGCATCAGATCCATCACATAGATGTTGCCATTCTTTTCCTTTACCAAATTCGGAATCGTCACCGGATCCAGACGGTAAACATTCTCTTTCGCAAGTGCCGCATTCGCTGCGTCGCCCTTGCCCGAGCTTGAACCGGTTGTTCCTTCCTCTCCGTCTTTGTCCCCGCCGCAAGCGGCAAGGCTGAGTGTCATGGCTACTGTCAGTCCAATGGCCAACACACGCTTCAATAGATTTTTTTTCATAATCTCTCCTCCTTACACTATCTCTGTGCTTTCTTTTTTCTGTGAACTCTCAATCTAAGCTTCTCGATCCGACGCTCCGCTATATCCTTCAGTCTGCGAAGCTTCTCGCCCAATGTCCATCCCTTATGTTTCCAATAGAAGGCAAACAGCCCGATCACTACACCGAGGGGGAATACAAGGAAGATCACTTCAAACAATGTGATCACCGACAGAATATCCTCATATCCTCGGGCAACATTCTCCCAGTAAGGGTAGATGATCGCCTTCCCGTTCATGGATCTGGTTCCGAATTTCGGAATCAGCTTTAATCTGGACAAAAAGGAAAACCTTTTTGAATTCTCCACAAGCTCTATTTCCTTCTCATCATAAGCCAGTTTCTCTTTGATGCAGTTTACCGTAAAGTCATCCACCGGTTCCCTCATCAGGACTTCATAATGGTTGATTCCGTTGCTTCTGCCATATTTTGTCAGACTTTCCATGGACACATACACCAGAGTTGCATCCAGTCCTGCGGCTTTGTCCAGCCGCCCGTCTTCTCGCTGTACCACCCCTGTAATGATATGTGGCACTCCGCTGATCGATACCATCTGTCCGGCAACATCATTGGAGCCAAACAGCTGCCATGCGGCATCCTGATCGATCACGCAGTAATCCTGCATCACATCATTACCGGAAAAATAAGAACCGCTCAACAGTTTCAGCGGGTGAAACAGGAAGAAATCGCCTCCGATTCCGATGGCATCCATCGAAAGTGTGGCACGATCAGAGGAAATCGTGATCCTTCCGTCTGCGCTGTAGGCATCCACCCATAGTCTGGCGCCGGGCTTTTCGGGATCAGGGAGTATTCCCGCGTCCGCAAGAAGACCGTCGTAGGAATGTTCAAGTTCCTCGATCCTGTCCTGGCTCACTCCGCTGTTCACCGAGAAAAAGCAGCTGACATGGGCATTACCGCCATCCTCACTCCATCTCTTCACGATCGTTTGCGTATCCAACGAATTGACCATACGATTGCTTATCGCAAACAACAGGAGAAACAGGAGGAAGGAAATACCTGCACTAATTCCAAGTACCTTTCTTTTCATATTCCACTCCCGGTCCAAATGAACTTGGACCTCATTCATGTTTGCTTAGTTTTCGGTCAATCTTACCAGGTCTCCGGCATTTACCGGCTTATTTGCCGTGGTGATGACATATTCGTATCCCATCACACCGCCGCTGATGGCAGACTGTGTATCGTCGCTCGCGATCACCTCCACGTCCGCACGGGTTGCCACATAGCGGTTTCCAAGAGGACTGGATTTGGATTCGACGATGAGGATAAACTTACCGTTGTTGTCCTCACGGATCGCACTGTTGGGAACGATGTAATCATAGTTAGAGCTCTTATCTCCCACGGAAACGCTTAAGGTCTGCCCTGCGATCACATCACCGGTGACTTCAAAGGTCAGCTGTTTCATTCTGCCGGGATCGCTCTTGTCCGGCTTGATACTTGTCAGGACCACTTCAACATCATCATATCTCCAGGCATTGACCAGATCAGCCTTTGCTCCTACAGAGAGTCTTCTCGCCTGCTCGTTGGTGACTGAGAAACTCAAGGTAGCTCCCTTGCCCTCCGGCTGAAGCATCACTACAGTCGCCTTGCCGGACATGCTGTCCGTGACAATGGTCTCGCCTGCTTTGTACAGGATTTCGGTGACAGTACCGGCTTTGTCTGCAGTCACAGTGGTCTCGCCAAGCTTTTCCTCCAGTTCTCTTACTTTTTCCTTTGCGGACTTCAACGCATCCATGAGCTGCTGCAGTCCCTCGATATTCTTAAATTTGCCAATCAATTCGGTCAGCTGAGTCTGCTTAGCGGTCAGTTGATCAACCGCGTCGTTTTTCTGCTTCTCGATCGCATTCTTCTCATTGGTCAGCACACCCTTGTTGTACACATAGACCTTCTCGGAAGCTGAAATATTGGCAATGCAATTGGTAATGTCACTCACCAACTTATTTGCCGCTGCCGCCTTCGTCTGAGCATCCTGCTTTGTGGTATCTGCCGCTGCAAGCGCCGTGTTGGCATTGTCCAGATCGGTCTGAGCCGCAGCAAGCTGGGCGGTCAGATCCGCAACCAGTGCCTCATCCACAGGATCTGTAGCCTGTGCATCGGACAGCTGTCCGGAAATGGTATTGTAGGCATTCTGGCAGGTTGTCACATTCTCCTGTGCGGTCTGATATGCAGTCTCTGCCTGAGTCAATGCATCGTTGGCCGCAGCCGCCTTATCCTGCGCATCCGGAAGTCTTCCGGTATCATAGCTGGTCTGAACACTGTATGCGCTAAGTGTCTGATCCAACTCAAAGATTTTATCGTCATACTCCTTCAGCTGCTTGTCGTAGGCGGCAATGCTGTCGTCAAGTGCAGAGATCTCCTCCTGCAAAGAGGATAACTTCTTGTAATTGGTATTCGCTGAAACGTTCTGGCCGGCTGCTGACACATCCTCCTGGGTCAGGTCTCCCTCCAGCAATCTCTGGTCGTACGCATCCTGCGCAGCCTTCAGCTCTGCCTTGGCATCCTGTAAGGGCTTGCTGTCTCCGGACTCCAGATACATCAGAACGTCACCCTTCTGCACCTGATCCCCTACTCTGACAACAACGCTGTCCACCTTTCTGGACTCCGAAGTCTGTACTGCATAGGGATCACCGCTCTCTATGGTTCCGGTCCCCCGGATCTTTGCGGTAATGGTTCCGGGCTGCACATATTTGGTGGCAACCTCCGGAAGGGAATAGTTCATAATCGTGTTGGAGAAGAAGGTCAACACCAACATGATGGACAGAAACACGATTGCTGCCGTCTTGATCCATTCTCTTTTATTTTTCTTTGTTTCATTCATGATTGTATTCCACTGCCTTTCTACTTCAATTTATTAGCCCTTAACTCCACCCTGGTAGGTAATACCGTCTACCAGATATTCTTCGCCATATAGGAAAATCAGCAGACAGGGCACCATGTAGATGGTCGCCACTGCAAACGCCAGGCCGATCTCCCCGGAATTGATCTTACTTAAGAACACGGAAAGCGGATGCTTCTCCGGATCTGACAGAAGAATCAACGGCTGCTCCACCATATTCCAGTAATCGATAAATACCAGAATGGCCGCTGAGCATACAGCGCCTTTGCAAAGCGGGAAACATACCTTTCGGAAGATCTGCCACTCTCCTGCGCCGTCGATCTGCGCCGCCTCTATCAGTGAGACAGGAATTCGCCGCATGAATTTCGTCAGCAGATATACCGCAAAGGGTGAAAAGATACCCGGCAGCCAGATCGCCCAGTTGGTATCCAGTATCTTTAGCTTCTCACTGACCAGATAGTTGGGAACCAGCGTCACCTGATAAGGCATCAGCATCAGAATGATATAGGAGAAAAAGATAATTTCTCGAATTCTGCCCGAATATCGAAAGAAACCATAAGCGGCCAACGATGCCAGCGCCAACTGGAACACTACGATAGGCCCTACCAAAATAACGGAGTTCCAAAACTTCAGCAGATAATCCGGGCTCTTAAACAGTACTGTGATGTACTGACTTAAGGATACCATATCCGGTATGAATTTCAAGTTCACCTTCTCTGAAATATATACCTTGCCTCCGGAGCTGTTGGTCGCAAACACGGAACCATAGTTGGCGGATATTTCCGAAGATGCCATGAAGGAATTCGTGATCGTCAGAATGATCGGTGTCAGGAACAATACCGCAAAAAAGGCTGCCACCAGCGTAGCCAACGTGATTTTCGTAATATACCAGGCCTTCTTGCACTTTATCTTTCGTTTTCGATTTATCAGCTGCTTCTGCTCTCGGCCGTAATCTTTTTGTTTCATCATCCTTCCACATCCTTTCCGAACCTGTTCTCCACAAGGAAAAGGATTCCAATGATCACGATCATGACAAGTGACATCAAAATCGCCGCAGCACTCAGGGTCTGATAATCCAGAGACCGGAACTTATTGTTCATAAAGTGCTGCAGAGTGTAGATCGTATCCACCGGATAATCTCCAGTCAACAGATATACCTCGCGGAAGATCTTGAAGGAACTGATCAAGGACATGATCGTCACAAACATCAGTGAGGAGGACAAATATCTGATCTTTATGTAGAAAAAGGTCTGCAGAGAGGTCGCACTCTCCAGCCTTGCCACCTCCAGAATATCCTTCGGAATGCTTCCCAGTGCCGCCATAAACAGAATCATGTTGTATCCCAGATTCTTCCACAGGAACAGGATCACCGTGACAATCAGCGCGTAGTCCGATTTCAGCCAGTCGATCTTGTCGACGCCGAAGATGCTGAGCAAATCGTTTACAGCTCCGTTATAATGGAACAGGACCTGCCAGATCAGGACGATGGAGGCCACCGGAACCATCAGCGGGCTTAGGAAAAATGTTCTGAACTGACTCCGAAAAGGAAGCTTCGTATCCAGCACGATTGCCAGCAGAAGGGAGAGGATCACCGCCAGCGGCACCGATATGGCGGAGAACAGCGCCGTATTCCGAACTGCTCTCCGAAACGCCATGTTGCCCACGATCCTTTTGAAATTGTCGAACATGACGAATTCCTTGCTGATAGGGTTATCAACAAAGGAATAAAAGATCACTACCAAAAAGGGCAGGATAAAAAACAGCAGCACTCCCAGGAAACCCGGTGTGATAAACAGGCCTGACAGAAATTTTCGCTTTCTGGTCTGCTTTGACACCTTTCTGGAGAGTTTTTTTGTCGCTTTATTTGCTTTCTTCGACAGAGCACCCGACGAACTCTGCTTTGTAATCTGCAACTTACTCACTTCACTTTCCTCAAATCTTGTTCTCTCAAATAAACAGTTTGCGAACCGGAGAAGTCACTCTTCTCCTTTTTGTTTCACAGCCGCTTTTTGACACATACATATTATACCATAACCTTAAACGATTTCACCTTAAGATTTTATGAATTGCAGCCTCAAAATTATTAAGATTGTTACATTTTTGTCACGATTTTTCTTTTTCGGTTAAATTGTTCAGAAAATCCATAAGCGGTGCACACTATAGTCAACGCTCCTGCTCATCTCACCTTACCTGTTGAATTCTCTCCGATATGCCCCGCCCGGGTCACATAGAAGAACACCCTGTCTCATGCACTGTGCAAAAGACAGGATGTCCCTAAAAACATAGTTGTTTCGTCTTAATTGTCCAGAAGAGATTCGAAAGGGAACTTCTGCTAGTCTTTTCTTTCATCCTGAAGAATTACATATTTTCGTCTACATACATCTGAACTCTTCTCTGAATGATGTCAGCCACATCCTTCACCGGCTTCTGACCGGAGAAGAAACCTTCCACTTCCTCGTTGATGATCTTCATGATCTCCTCATTCTGGGCAGAGATCGGTCTGGCATTTTCAATGATGGAGACAATGGTATCCACTTCCTGCTGCGTAGGTACCGTAAACTCAATGGACCAGCCATCCTCGTAGGACATACCGCCGCCGGTGTTCATCTGAATAGGATTGCCCTCCTCGTCCAGAATATACTCACCGTTGTCATCGGTATAATACTGAATCTTCACAGCCTCTGCCGCTTCAATGTCAAACTGTTTCCTGTTGGCAGAGAAACCGAAATTATATCTGTCAGAATCAGAATTGCCAGCCAGATAATACTCCAGGAACTCCCAGGCGCCTTCCTTCATTTCGGATCTGGAGGAGATACCGAACAGTTCACCGACGGACAGCAGATTACCCCGCTTTCCGTCTACAGTGGGGAAGCCCACGAAAGTAACCTCATTGTTCAAAGCTTTCATGTAAGGCTGCAGATCCTGAAATTGGCTGACATACACTGTGGATAGAAGAAGGTCACCCTTCTCCAGCATGGTCATCTCTGAAGGTGCTGTAGGATCATAGTCCCCCTCCTGGGGACAGCGGTTCGCAAACTCCAGCAGATCCATGAATTCCTGTGTGTCAAAGCTACACTTTCCTGTATTCCAGTCGATGAATGCAGACTCATTAAACTGCATCATTATGGAAAGCATTGTCTCTTTGGTGGCATAGCGGAACAGTTCTTTTCCCTGGTTACGGTCGGCAAATTCCACCAACTCCTTCATCGTCCAACCCTGAATATCGCCGAGAAGCTTTGAGCTTCCTGCCATCGTCTGCACATAGAAGCGACGGGGAAGGGCAACCAACGCATCGTTAAAGGTGTAGCACTCTACCAGATTGCTGAAGTAATCGGACACATTGATTGTCGTGCTCTTGTCCATATATACCTTCAGGTCCTCCAGAGCACCCTTATTCGCTAGCTGCTGCACATTCAGCTGACTCAGTTCGATCAGGTCAGGACTGGCACCGCTGATCACCGCATTCTGCATATTGGTTATTGCATCGTTATAGAGTTCCTGACTCCAGCCGTTGGAATTGTCAAAATAATTTCGGAAGGTGATCCGATACTTGTCACTCTGTCTGTTAAATTTGATTGCTACAGACAGCAGCTCCTGTTCAGGATAAAAACAGCCCAAGGTGATCACCTGCTTCTGTACCACCTCAGAGGCAGGGGTCTTCTTCAGAAGTGCCATAGAGTTCTCATTCGTCTCCCAATCTTCTATGAGAACGAGAATCCTTCCATCCTCAGCAGTATCAATACCGGAGATGTACTGCCCATTGATATCACTGTCGATCCACTGCAGAACCGTATGGGACTGCTGCTTTTCCATGCTGTAGCCATAGAGAGATGTGCCATCGCTGATGATGAAATCATCCTCAGAGCCTACACTGATGCAGCGGTTTCCGCTACCTGTAGGGAAATTGCTGTAAGAAGCTCCCTGCGTCTTGTTGTCATAATCCAATTCGATCAGAGAGACTGTACTTCCGGTATCAGTTCCGATCATAACTACTGCATAGATCTTTTCATCCTTACCCTGACAGAGTCCGTTAATATAGGAATAGGTGCCGCCGCCCACAGAGATCGTCCCGTGGAACTTCAGATCACTGCTAAACAAAAGAACCGAACTATCGGCAGCAATATACAAATTATCTTTGGAATCCAGAACAATTCCGTCAAAGTAGGAGACACCCTGCTCTTCCATGACTGCAGTGATATCATTCTCCATTACTATCTTGCCGGTTTGATCGATCTTCACAAGAGAAGATGTGGATGTCGATTCGTCACCATCGGTACTGGGAGCCCATTTTCGCTGTAAACCGATCAGTTCGCCTCCGGAGGTAATCTGAATGCTGTCAAGGCTCATATCGCTTTCTTCATCCCCTTCGGGCTTCTGCAGCAGAACCTTCGTTTCATCTCCTCCTTCCAGGGGATACTTTACAAGGAATGTGCTCTGTTTTCCAGCCTCCTCATCCCATTCATAATTCAGTGAATAGAGGAACCCATCCTTGATAACCGAATTGTATATGCTGATCCCCTCCGGCATATCCTTGTACTCCGGTACATAAACATACTCCGGATTCTTCAGTGCTTCCATAGTCTCATCCTGGGTTGACTGTGCCTGGCTTTGGTTTGTCGTCTGCTCTCCGTCCGAACCGCTGCATCCGGCAATAGATACTGTCATGACAGCAGCCAGAGACAACGCCATCCATTTTTTCCATCCTTTTTTCATAAACTCTCCTCATCTATAGGGTCTCATCTTGATGACCCCCTTATTTTTTGCGTCGTTTTCTTTCCGACAAGGAAGATTATAGCATATTTTGCTCCATATGAACCTTAAGAATTGATAAAGGTTTTTTTATAAAAAACAGAACGCCGCAGTGCAAACACACTGCGGCGTCGAAAATCACATATATCGGTAATCGAAGGATTAGTTACCTGCCATCTGAGCAGCAACCTCAGCAGCAAAGTTCTCCTGCTTCTTCTCCATACCTTCACCAACCTCGAAACGAACCATCTTGGTGATGACGATTGCCTTGTTTACGGAAGCAAGATACTGACCAACGGACTGCTTTCCATCCTCAGCCTTCACGTATACCTGATCAAGCAGACAGATCTCCTTCATCTGCTTAGATACACGACCCTCAACAAGTCCGGTAAAGATCTTATCGCTTGAGATAGCATCCTTGTCAGCCAGAGCAAGTGCAGCCAGCTGAGGCTTAGCTTCATCGGAAAGGAAGTTAGGCAGATAGTTCATGTTGCTCTTCTTCTCTTCGTAGATTGCTACATCCTCTGCGCTCCATACTCCTGCAACAGCCTTGTCGATCAGTTTCTGAAGGATAGGCTTGGGAAGAGAGAAAGGATCGTTCAAAGCACTCTCCAGAGTAATCTCGCGAATCTTGGCAAGCTCATCAGCGGAGATATCTGCTCTGCTGATGTACTGGGGATTCATAGCAGCGATCTGCATAGCAACATTGGTAAGTGCTTCCTTCGCAGCATCATCAGATGCGCCGTCAGCAGCAACCAAAACACCGATTCTTCCACCGCCGTGAATATAAGAAGCAACACAGTCACCGGAAACCTTCTGGAAACGTCTGATGGAAAGCTTCTCACCGATGGTAAGTGTCTTCTCCTCGATCTGTGCCTTCATATCAAGGAGGGCAACCAGATCCTCACCGTCGCCTGCCTTCTCAGCAGGAACAGTCAATGCCTTGTCAGCAACTTCCTGAACGAACTCCTGGAAAGTAGCATTCTTCGCAACGAAGTCGGTCTCGGAGTTCACCTCTACTACAACTGCGGTATTGCCGGAAACAGCAACCTTAGCAACACCCTCAGCTGCAATACGGCTGGCCTTCTTCTCCATCTTCACAGCACCGGACTTCTTCAGTACCTCAACTGCTGCTTCCATGTTGCCATCGGTCTCAGCCAGAGCCTTCTTACAATCCATCATGCCTGCGCCGGTCATCTCACGCAGCTCTTTTACCATAGATGCGGTAATAGCCATATAATTATCCTCACTTTTCATAAAATAGTGGAAAAAGGTAAAGTCTCTAATCCAAAATGAATTAAGCCTCAACAACTTCTTCGATATCAGTTGCCTCTTCTACTGCTACATCCTCAGCGGTGTAAACAGCCTCACCCTGATTAGCCTCGATTACAGCGTCTGCCATCTTAGAAACGATCAGCTTAACGGCTCTGATTGCATCGTCGTTACCGGGGATGATGTAGTCAAGCTCCTCGGGATCACAGTTCGTATCACCGATACCGATCAGCGTAATTCCAAGGCTGTGTGCCTCCTGTACGCAGATTCTCTCCTTCTTGGGATCTACTACAAAGATAGCGTCGGGAATTCTGGTCATGTTCTTGATACCGCCAAGATTCTTCTCCAGCTTCTCCCACTCCTTCTTCAGCTCGATAACTTCCTTCTTAGGCAGAACATCAAAGGTTCCGTCCTCAGCCATCTGCTCGATCTTGTGCAGTCTTGCGATACGGGACTGAATGGTCTTAAAGTTGGTCAGCATACCGCCAAGCCATCTCTCGTTAACATAGTACATACCGCAACGCTCAGCCTCAGTCTTCACTGCGTCCTGTGCCTGCTTCTTGGTACCAACGAAAAGGATGGTGCCGCCCTGTGCAGCGATCTCAGAGATTGCTCTGTATGCCTCATCAACCTTACCTACAGACTTCTGCAGATCGATGATGTGGATACCGTTTCTCTCGGTAAAGATGTAAGGAGCCATCTTAGGGTTCCATCTTCTGGTCTGGTGTCCGAAATGAACACCTGCTTCAAGCAACTGCTTCATAGAAATAACGCTCATTTTTTGTACCTCCGTTTGGTTAATTTCTTCCGCTGTTCCTTTTCAAGCCGCAGTGGCGTTAATACTGCGGTCAACTCCGATCAGAACGTTCTTACGGTTCCATAACCATATGAATGCACCCTGAGCGAATCGGAAAGCGTGTTTTATAGTTACAACTGTCGTAGTATAACATAAGAACCCCCTTTTTGCAAGGGGGTTCAAAATGTTTTTTGAAAATTTTTCGCTACATTTTTGCGAACACTTCACTCAGCTATTCTTCTCGCTTCCGTCTGGATCTTAAGCTCAAATACGCCGCTGCCAATCCGCTGAATAAAGTCATCCAGCTCACTGCCCCTTCCGGACTGCCTGTCTTTGGAGAATGAGGCTCATCTGAAGTAGGCGGTACAGGAGGTGTGGGCGGTACAGGAGGTGTGGGTGGTACATGTGTATTCACCACACTGAAGCCGATGGCCGCGGATCCTGCAAAGGAAACCGAATAGCCCGACACTGCAGTCTCTCCTACTGTATAAACGATCTCCGAACCAGCGTTGTACTTCGGCAGGCCGATAAAGCTGCCATTCCATGCATTTCCGGCATTCAACGTCAAAGTATGACCTGTGATCACACCATCCGCATACAGAACAATCGTTACATCGGATGGACGAATACCATCACTGTTTCCGTTATCATTCCATATCTTCGTCACATGAATATTGCGAACTTCAGGGGTATGGCTGTTGGTTACGGTATAGCCGGTCGCCGCCGTTCCTGTGATGTTCGTCGTATAACCCGGTACGGTATCCTCCACTACAGTGTAGACGATGTCCACACCGCTGCTCTTCTTGTTCAGATCTGCAAA
>JAHBAA010000018.1 GCA_018385425.1 Acetatifactor sp. | reverse complement strand
TGTTAAAGTGTTTGTCCTGCCAGATGTCATCTGGCATTACTGTTTGTTTGAGTTGTTCGATTTCTCGAACTTGTTCTCTGAATAATTCTTGGATCTCTTATAAGATCCTGATGGAATCTTCAGGGTTGCATTACTGTTTATTTGTCAAGGTGCTTCAGTGATTCATCACTGAGCGGAGAAGGAGGGATTTGAACCCTCGCGCCGCTATTAACGACCTGCACCCTTTCCAGGGGTGTCCCTTCAACCTCTTGGGTACTTCTCCAAAAAAGTTAAATCTATAATGAAATATGAAATTGCGAGGGGTTATGTTCGTCCCCTCAAGCGGAGAGAGTGGGATTCGAACCCACGCGCCCTTGCGGACAAACGGTTTTCAAGACCGCCTCGTTATGACCACTTCGATATCTCTCCAAGTGTTCCGTCGTTTCAACGGCAAGGACTATTCTAACAAATACAAAGCACATTGTCAACAAGATTTTTCATCTTTTTTGTAACTTTTTGGGAACACCCAAAATACGGCTTTCATCGTCATTTTATTCCTTTTGATGACAGAATATATCTGCAATACAGATATCTTCCGGTGTCGTTATTTTAATATTCCTATAGGATGATACTGTCATCTTTACGGTCTTGTCCAGGTATTGTTCCACTACACTTGCATCATCCGTCACCGTGATCTGTTCTTTGCCTCTTCGCTGTACGTCTTTTCGCAGGCACTCATACGCCTCCATTGCATATGCATTCAAAAATACCTGAGGTGTCTGCACGATCCAGACATTTCTTCGATCGGGTGTATTCAGGGCAAAGCCATCCGAATCGCTGATCTTCACAGTATCCTTTGAGGGTACTGCTGCCACGCAGGCCCCATATTGCACTGCATCTGCAAACGTATCCCGCAAGATTTTCTCAGTCAGAAACGGTCTTGCACCATCATGAATAAAAACATAGCCATCCTTCGGCAAATAGCAGCTTCCATCCAAAGGTGCGATCACATTTGCGACCGACTCCCACCGCTCGCTTCCTCCTGCCAGGATATGAACCACCTTGTGAAATCCATAATACTCTACAATCTCTCTGCGCACATAATCGATGTCATGCGCTCCGGTGACAAGAATGCATTGATCAATGATATCCGAATTTTCTACTGCATGCAGAGCGTACCATATCAGTGGTTTTCCATCTAACAGCATAAACTGTTTTGCGGTACTGCTCTGCATTCTTTTTCCGCTGCCTGCCGCCAAAATAACGGCCGTACAATGTTTTTTCATAGTAACGTTCCTACAATTTCAAATTTGGCACTGCATTCAGATCATATCCATGTCTGACCCCGGCCAAATATTCATAATAACCGGCGACACCAATCATCGCTGCATTATCTGTGCAATAGATCGGCGAGGGATGATAGAACCGGATTCCCTGTCTCGCACACTCCTGTTCAAAAGCCTTCCGAAGGGATGAGTTGGAAGCTACACCGCCTGCAATCGCAAATTTTGAAAAGCCAAACTGTTTGACCGCATGAAGAGAATGCTCCACCAGCACATCGATCACCGCTTTCTGAAAGGAGGCCGCCACATCTGCAGTCTTCACCGTTTCTCCCTTCATCTGGCAGGAGTTTAAGTAATTCAGAACGGCTGATTTCAATCCGCTGAAACTGAAATCATACTCATTCTCCGCCACCTTAGCCCTGGGAAACGAAATCGCGTCAGGATTACCCTCTTTCGCAAGCTGATCGATCTTGGGCCCGCCGGGATACCCCAGTCCAATTGCTCTTGCTACCTTATCAAAAGCCTCACCGGCCGCATCATCTCTGGTTCGTCCGATAATTTCATATTCTCCGTAATCTTTTACCACTACCAGATGGGAATGCCCGCCGGATGCCACAAGGCATACAAAGGGTGGTTCCAGTTCAGCATGTTCAATATAGTTGGCACTGATATGACCGCTGATATGGTGGACTCCCACCAGAGGAATTCCGCTTGCAAAGCTGATTGCCTTTGCCTCAGCCACTCCCACAAGCAGTGCCCCGACCAGACCGGGGCCATAAGTAACTGCAATGGCCGTAATATCCTGAAGCGTCAGTTTTGCCTCAGTCAAAGCCTGCTCGATTACCTGATTGATCTTTTCAATATGCTTTCTGGATGCAATCTCCGGAACGACGCCGCCGAATTGCGTATGCAATGCAATTTGGGTATAGATCACATTGGAAAGCACCTCCCTGCCGTTTTTCACAACGGCTGCGGCAGTCTCATCACAAGAGCTTTCAATTGCCAGAATCAAAACATCTTTTTCCATTGGTTCCAAAATGCTTCCTCCCATTCCAAACCATTTCTCCGATCGTATCTTCAGTCTTCCTCAAACATCAACTCTGTGGTCTTTCCGTCTTTTGCCGCATAGGTCTCAGGAAAGATCTTGCGAACCTCCCCGAGAAACTCCTCGGGTCTGATCATTGACGGACTGTAATGTGTCAGCCACAGCTTTGGCACCCGGGCTGTGCTTGCGATCTTCGCAGCCTCCCACATCATCATGTGACGATTTTCTCTCGCCTTGGGCAGCTTATCCGGCTCGCCGTACATTCCTTCCAGAATCAACAGATCTGCTCCGACTGCATTGCGTACTATGGACTCTGTAGGTCTGGTATCGGTACAGTAGGTTACCTTCAATCCCTTGCGGGAAGGTCCCAGCACCATATCCGGGGTATAGGTCACTCCATCCTGTTCGATGACCTCCCCTTTCTGTAAACGGCTCCACAATTTCATCGGAATATTCGCGGACAATGCCCGATCCTTATCAAATCTCCCTGTTCGGTCTACGGAAAAACTATACCCATAGCACAGAATGCTGTGATTGACCTTGAAAGCCCTGATTCGAAAGCCATCAAATTCAAAATCCTGTTCCTCTCCGGTGATCTCAGTACAGGAGATCTCAAAAGGCAGTCCCGGTGCGATCATTCGGAGAGCATTAACTGTTTTACATAGTCCCTTGGGTCCAATCAGCCGGAGAGGTTCTGTACGCTCCGCATTCCCCATGGTGAGCAGCATACCAGGAAGTCCGCTGATATGATCCGCGTGAAAATGGGTAAAGCAGATAATGTCAATGGGTTTCGGACTCCACCCCTTCTCGCGGAGGGCGATCTGGGTTCCCTCCCCACAGTCTATCAATATGCTTTTTCCGTTGTAACGGAGCATCAACGCCGTCAGCCAACGATGCGGCATCGGCATCATTCCGCCGGTTCCAAGCAGGCAAACATCAATCATATCTCTCCATTCCTTCCATCCGGCTAATCGCAGTCTCTACAGCAATTCCGTCTGTTCTTCTACCTCGACCGGAATCAGAAAACTCCGACAGAGTTCATCATAGCAATCCTCACATAAGTCAAAGGACTGTCTCGTTCCGTCCTTACGGCTGTCATAACCAAAACAAGTCTCTCCGTGGAAAACCCCCTCCCGGATCGCTCCCTGCTTCACTCTCAGTTCTCTGCCGCACCGGTTGCAAATCACGCGGGAGATCTCTCCCGTTTTTTCTACAAAAGTTCTCATCAATTCTTCTCCTATCCTCTGCATAAACTGTTGTCTCTTACAGTCTAACATAAAGATAAGCGAAAACGAGGTGGTAAATAATGGTGACTATTCACCCTATCTCCTCCACATAATCTTCGCATCCTCCACCGGTTTTTCATAAAAGCCGGGGCGGATTCCCTCCGTCACAAATCCATATTTTTCATAGAGACGGATCGCAGGCTCATTGCTCGCCCGTACCTCCAGGGTGAAGGCTTCCGCTCCATGTTGTTCTCCATAGTCTATCAGGATACGCATCAGCTCGGAAGCAATTCCCTGCCCTCTGAAGCGTTCTTCCACAACCACCTTGTCAATATCTGCCTCCCCACACAGGAGTACATAGCCTGCGCAGCCTACAATTCGGCCATCCGCTTCCGCGACAAAATAAGTACAATAATCCCTTGCCGTCAGCTGTTCAAACTCAGCGACGCTCCATGGCAGAGAAAAACTCTTCCGGTCCAGCTCCGCCAGGCAGACCGCATCCGCCTTTTCCAATGGTCTGATCACTGTTTTCATGGCGTATCACCGCCAGCCTGCTTCGCTTCCTGTTCTCTCTCCGCCTGACTCTTACGCATATACTCCGGCGCATGTTCCGCAGCGCTGACTGTTTTCCCCTGAGCGAAATACAGGGAGCCAAGAGCGGCAACGCTGGCAGCGCGTTGTCTGTTGTTGCCTGCAGGGGCAAACTGATACCCAACGGACAATTCCGTCCGGATGGTCTGTCCGTACACAGGCACTCCGTCTCCCAGGAAAATGACATCTCTGCCGTTCTCATTTAACCAGTCGATCACTGTATGGATATCTCTTGCCCCGCCATCCAGAAGGGTGCGAAGTTCATACCCTTCTCCTACTGCTTCAAAAGCATACACTCCTGTGTATACCTGGTTTCGTCTGGCATCCATGATAGGGCACACCAGTTTTTCCGTCCCCCAGAGATTCCACGCCAGTCCCTCCAGAGTAGGCACCTCCACCAAAGGCTTGTTCAATGCAAATCCCAACCCTTTGGCTGTGGCAGACCCAATGCGGAGTCCGGTGTAAGAACCGGGACCCGATGCAATGGCAATGGCATCAACCGAGTTCAGGTCTAACTCTACCATCTTCCGAATCTCATCCAACATTGGCAGCAAAGTCTGCGAATGGGTCTTCTTGTAATCGGTGGTATACTCCGCCAATAATCTGTCATCTTCCACGATCGCCACCCCGGCAACCAGTCCTGAGCTGTCTAATCCTAAAATTCTCATTCGAATCTCCTCTTTTCCTGAAACAGTATTCCGCCCATCAGCCTACCCGTTCCAATGTGATCCTTCGAAAATCAAGACCACGATTCAAATCCTTTTCGATCGTCACACGAGTATATTGTTCCGGCAAAATATCCTCGATCAGATTGGCCCACTCGATCAGCGATACTCCTTCCCCATAGATGTAATCCTCGTAACCGATCTCATCCATTTCCTCGGAATCACCGATCCGATATACATCAAAATGATAGAAGGGCAGTCTTCCGTCGTCATACTCAGAAACAATGGTAAAGGTAGGACTGTTGACCGGGCCCGACACGCCCAATCCTGCCGCAAATCCCTGGGTAAAAACAGTTTTGCCCACCCCAAGATCTCCGATCAAAGTGTAGACCTCACCTGCTCTGCAGTTCTCCCCCAGCAATTTCCCCAGCATATATGTGTCTTCACACTTTTCAGACTCTATCTCCACGCTTCCGCTCTGTTCCAATAAACGCAATGGATCTCTCATATCATTCTCTCTCTCGCTTAACATCTTATCTTCACCTTTGCAGGGGGCATATGGGTCGAAATCATTTCAATCACCATAGGCAGCTTGTCTCCCAACTGTTTCTTGGGAAAGATCGTTGCGTTCACCGCAGTGGTATAGAGGATAATGCTGTTATTGGTGGAAACAGCCTTCACCATATCCTCCCAGCCAAAGCAGGCACTGTCTTCTCCCTGTGAAACCGTCAGCCCTTCGTCGTTCAGCAGATAATGCAGCGGCTGTTGGAAGCTGGGATTCATCACGATCTGCTGTCTGCTTTTCAGGAAAAAAGTGCAGGGCAGATACAACAGCAGTATCGCCCCAAAAATAATATAGGGCCATCGCTCTGTCAACACTGCAACAACGATAAGCAACGCACCGACACAGCTTCCCAACAGACCCTGCGCACCACTGTAAGCATGCTTCAGCATGTAATCATACAAATCATTTGCCGATATTTTTACATCCATCTCTACCATGAATCCGCCACCCTCTTCTCAGATAATGCACTCTTTCTATTCAAAAAAACACCTACCGACGTAGGTGCTTTCCGAACATAGTCAAGTAAATTTTACTCTATGTATCGCCAAATTGCAAGTACTCATTCAAAATTGGTCCTCGACGGCACTCCCGCCAGGCACAGGGGCAGTTCCAGTCCGTTCTCCTCCAACAGTTCTCTGTCCTGCAGAATTGCCTCTGTGGGTCCGTCTGCGGCCAGCCTCCCGTCATGGATCAGCAAGACTCTGTCACAGGTTTCCCACACCAGATCCAGGTCATGAGAAGCGATCAGCTTCGTCTGAGGAAGGTGATTCACCACCTGAATCAGTCTCCTTCGGTTGCCGGGATCCAGTGCAAGAGAAGGTTCATCCATCAGAAGGATCCGGGGATTCATCGTCAAAATCGTGGCAAGTGCAGCCATCCTTTTTTCTCCTCCGGACAGCCTATGGTTCTGCCGGTCCCAGAGGAATTCCATCCCCAACTGCTCAAGTGTCTGTTTTGCAAGCTTCTCTGCCTCAGCCGCACTCATTCCGTAATTCATCGGTCCAAAGATCATGTCCTGTTTCACCGTGGCCATGAACATCTGGTTGTCTGAATCCTGGAGCACATATCCTATCTGCCTGCGAATCCAGGGCAATTCTTTCCTGCAAACCTCTCTTCCCGCAATACAGACAGTGCCTTCCGCAGACAACAGCCCCACCATACACTTCATAATCGTACTCTTGCCGGCGCCGTTGGCTCCGATCAGTCCTACTCTTTCTCCCTCCGCTATCCGAAAGGATAATTGATGCAGCACAGGGTCGTCTCCTCCATATCCGCAGGTACAGTTTTCAACTCGAATCATAAGAGCCCTCCAATCCATTCTGCCAGGGGAAGGAATCTGGCCAAAAAAATCAGGAAAAAGCTTCCGGTCAGATACAGAAGAGACCTTCTGTCCGTCAGGCTTTCCTCATCCGTGTCACCTTTCGGGAAGCTACCCTGAAAACCTCGAAGGCACATCGCAGTATATAAGGAATCCGCTTTGTCCACACTTCGAAGAATCAGCTGACCCAAAAAGGATCCCCAGGCCTTCGGATGAATTCCCTTCTGACCGGGTGCACGAAGAGAATAGCTCTCCCACATCACTTCCGTCTGCTCCAAAAGAGTTCCCACATACCGCACACACAGCAAAAGGCAGGAAGTCATTATCCGGGGTATACAAAGCCGTTCCAATGCACTGCAAAGTCCGGTCACAGGGGTCGTTGCCGCCAACAGGAAGGAGGCCATCAGACAAAGCAACCCTTTCAATACCAGAACAGCCATCGACAGCATTCCGCCTGTGATCACAAGTGCACCGACACAAAGCTTGGGTGTCCTGTCCAAAAAGGGTTGGAAAACTCCCATGATAAGAAGAAACGGCAGTACAAACCGCAGCTTGTAGAAGCAAAGAGAGAGTTCTATGTTCGCAAGCCGATAAGCGATCATCGGGAGCAATATCATCGTCACCAAACCGGACAGTTCGTACTTTCCAAAGGATTGCACTGCGATTAAAAAGAGAATTGTCACCAGCAATTTCGCCACAGGGCTTCTGTCGTGAATAAGGGAGCGGCCGCACGCCAGCTCCTCCGTTCGAAGGATAGTTCTCTTTGCGTTCCCGGCCTGACTCATAATTTGAAAGCCTTCCTGTTTTTCTCATTTTCCTTTTTCTTTCTCACAACTCTTCCCGCCAGGCACACGATCACCGCACATCCTGCCACCATCGCAGAGCCTGCCAAACCTGATACGGAAGTCCCAAGGTCAGACTCTCCCGTCCGGAAGGAATAATCCGGAAGGAAGGCTGTTTTCTCCTGAACTGCTCCCAGCGTCTTTGAGGTGTCGCTGGCGATCCCATAGTTTTCTTCGTCCAGTCCCATGTTGGCTGCATATCCGCCGTCCTCATTTCCAAAGAGAGACCATTCCAATCCGTCGGGGTTTTGGCTTGCCAGCAGCGAGAATCCCCCTGCGATGACCACAACGGTTGCCGCCAGCACCAGCAATGTCGCTTTTCCTGAGAACCTTCCCCGGTTGGCTGTCTCGCCGACATCCTGCAAAAGCTCCGGCCTTGCCTCATACACAAAACACAGAACTGCAGCAGTTACGGCCCCCTCCACCAGACCGATGGCCAGATGAATAGGCTGCATCAATGCCAGGAAGCCTTGAAAGGGCAGATCTGTCACGCCTGACAGGCTGGTCTCCACCACAACTGAAAATGAACCAAGCTGTAAGGTCAACACACATCCAAGTACAGAGGCCAGAATGATTTTCGCCTTTCCGCCTTTTTCACCCCGAAACAGTTTTCCTCTCATGATCGGCCTGTAGATCAAAAAATATCCTACAAAACAGCCGTAAAACGCCATATTCCAGATATTCGCACCCAGGGCCATGAGACCGCCGTCTGCAAAAAAAAGACATTGTATGGTCAGCACCACGATCATAGACAGAAATCCGGCATAAGGTCCCAAAAGGGCAGTCAGCAGCATGCCCCCGCACAGATGTCCGGAGGAACCGGTTCCGGGAATGGTATAATTGACCATTTGTCCCGCAAAGACCAGTGCCGACATCACTGCCATTGTTGGAAGCTTCTTTGCTCCCGCATCCTCTCCGAACCCATCCTCTTTGGAAAGTCTTCTCACGGATACAGACGCTGCGGTCATACTAGTTGCATACATAGTGGCCGCCACTGCCGGCGCCAGCAAAGCATCTGCCATGTGCATATTATTTTTCCTCTCTTTCTATTATTTTTATTACCTGCTCTATGGAAAGATCTTTCTCTCTTGCAAGTTTTGCCAGATCCTCATACTCCCATTTTTCTCTGCGGATTCCAAACCCGACGGATATTTTTTTGCGCACAGGACCCAGCGCGGTAGAAACCGTCTCGATCGTTCTGTCCAGCGTATACCGCTGAACAGGCTGCACTCGAATCCCCAATGTGGAAGTATGTCGAAAGATCGATTCTGCCATTCTCTCCCGGTCTCCTTCACGACATAATACACACAGGAGAATCCCGGGACGCGATTTTTTCATGCCTGCCGGAACCGTGTAAACATCCAATGCCCCCTGTGCCAGGAGCTGTTCCGCAGCAAAGGCGATCCGCTCTGCCGTACAGTCATCCAGATTGCAGTTCATTTCCACCAGCTGCTCTGATTTTTCTTCTGTTTCTCCCAGAAAAACGCGGATGCAGTTAGCTGCCTCAAAGTCCTTTTTCCCGGTTCCGATGCCGATCTTCTCCGTGCGCATGACAGGCATACTGCAAAACCGGGCGGCAAAATGCTTCAAAAGAGCTGCCCCGGTAGGGGTGCACAGTTCCCCCCGCACTTCCCCGCCATAAGTGGGCACACCGCGAAGAATATGTGCTGTTGCAGGTGCCGGGACAGGCAGGATACCATGTGCACAACGGACCTGCCCGCTTCCCACATGGATGGGGGACACCAGGATCTGTTCCGGTGCAAGCTTTTCCAACAGCAGACAGACTGCCGTCACGTCCGTCACAGCATCCATGGAACCTACCTCGTGAAAATGAATCTCCTCCACTGGGCATCCATGGGCATGGCTCTCTGCCTCTGCAATGGTTTCATAGACTGCTTTCACATCCTGCTTCACCTTGTCAGACACATGGAACTTCTCGATGATCCGCCGGATCTCATTCATACCGGTGTAATAATGATGGTGTTCGTGGTGGCGGGCGTGCTCGTGGTCATAATCATGGTCGTGCTCATGCCCATGATGGTGGTCATGATCATGGTCGTGCTCATGCCCATGATGGTGGTCTTGATCATGGTCGTGCTCAAACATCTCCTCGGTTTCTTCCTCGCCCTGTACCTTCACATGGATATGAGTCCCGCGAATACCACACTTTTCATCCTCCCGGGCCGTCACTTCCACACCGGGAATTCCGATGTGATTGATCTCCTCAAGAAATGCATCTCTGTCCGGGAGCAATTCCAGCAGTGCGGCTGTCAGCATATCTCCTGCTGCCCCCATATTACATTCAATATATAATGTTCTCATTTTTTCTCTCCCTACGTTTCTCTTGGTTGCATGTGATTGATCATTCCGGCCAGGTAACCCGCGCCAAATCCGTTGTCAATGTTGACAACAGACACACCGCTGGCACAGGAATTCAACATGGACAACAGTGCCGACAAGCCCTGAAAGGAGGCACCGTACCCCACACTGGTAGGCACAGCGATCACCGGGCAGTCTGCCAAACCGCCGATCACGCTGGCCAGTGCTCCCTCCATGCCGGCGATGGCAATAATCACAGATGCACTCATAATCTCATCCATATGAGACAGCAGACGGTGCAGACCGGCAACCCCCACATCATAGAGACGCACTACTTCGTTTCCATGTACCTCACAGGTAAGTGCTGCCTCCTCCGCAACCGGGATATCAGAGGTACCTCCCGTTGCCACCACGATCCTGCCCAGTCCGTCGGGTCTTGGTATCTCACCCACAATACCGATTCGGGCACAGGCCTCGTAACGCATGGGAAGCTTTTCCTGCACCTTCCGGGCCTTCTCCTCCTCCAGGCGGGTGATCAAAATCGTCTTCTGTCCATGCCGCCTCATACTCTCTGCGATTCCGATGATCTGCTCCCCGGTCTTGCCGGCTCCGTAGATAACTTCTGCCGCCCCCTGTCTGACCTCTCTGTGCAGATCGACCTTGGCATATCCCAATTCTTCGAAGGGCTGCTTCTTGATAGAAAGCATCGCCTCATCCACTGAGATCTCACCGTTTTTCAGTTGTTCCAGTGTGTTTCTGATCTCCTGGTTCATCCCCGATCCTCCAAATCCAAAAATACTTCCGCATAATACTTCTTCAGTTCTCTCAAAATCTCCGGGCGTTTTTCCAGTACCTTTTCCAGCTGTGCTTCCGGTACCTGCAGCTTCGCCCTTCCCTGATCCATTCTCACCCGGAAATCTGTAAATCCCAGGGAAAAGAGATAGTTTTCAGCCTGTTCAGTCCTCTCCAGCTTATCCTTCGTGATCTGTTCTCCGGCAGGAATTCTGGTAGCCAGGCAAGCATAGGCCGGCTTATCCCAGGTAAACAGACCTGCCTCTCTGGACAGTTCCCGAATCCGCTGCTTCGTCAGTCCGCATTCCCGGAGAGGGGAACGAACCTGCAGTTGTGCAAGCACCTTCATCCCCGGGCGGTCACTGACCTCGTCGGATGCATTGGTTCCGTCCATCAGCACCTCGAAGCCATCCCGTTTTGCCTGTTTCAGGATCGCTCCGAAGATCTTCTGCTTGCAATAATAACAACGATCCTTTGGATTGGCTGTGACTTTCGGACAATCGAGAATATCGATGGTGATCGTCTCCATCTCAACACCGCAGAACCCGGCTGCCTGGCAGGCATCCTGATATTCAAACTCCGGTTGAAAGGCGCTTTTCACGTAATAAGCCTTCACCTCTGCCCCGAAAGACTTTGCCGCATACATCAGATAGGCAGAGTCCACACCTCCGGAAAAAGCAAGGGCCACTTTTCTGTTTTCCCGAAAAAACTCCTGTAAGTCCACGCAATGTTCTCCTTCCTCACAAAAAGAGGCATACAATCCCTCTTCAAAGAGATTGTATGCCTCCTGTGCATACCATTCACACTTCTATTGACAGTTTCGACCCAATTCCTGCACCACTGCATCCACCAGCTTCTGCATCGAAAGATCTGCAACACCCACCACAATATTATTGCAGTGATTCACCGGTATCAGCAGCTTTTTTGCATTCGACTGCCCAATGGCAGCAGACATAGCAGGAGTGATCTCCCCTAACAGCGCATCTGCGATCACGATTCCCACCGGACCAATGATCACGTCTGCCTTTCGGCAGCACACCACTACGGCATTTTCTCCGGTGGCAGCCTCATTTGCTCCGGCCTTCATCATCGCTGCGGTGGCAATGCTGTTCGTTCCCACAGCAGTCACCCGGATCTCCGGGTATGCCTTCCTGACAGCAGTAATCACCTGTCTGCCGATACCGCCTCCCTGTGCGTCAATTACAAGTATATTCATATACCCTCCCCGTCTGCTTCGGCAGACGTACCTTCACACCTATCAGCGCAATTACCTATATACACGCAAATGCCCGCCTACGGCGTCGCATGGTTTTTTGCTCGCGTACATTATAACCTATCTTCCGCTTCTGTGCCACTTATTTTTTGCTCGAACAAAAACATGGGCAAATGGGGTGGCCCTGCATTTCTATTTTCTCCTGCTCCCCAGTCTCCCCTTGAAGTCCTCATAGGAAAACTGTGTCAGGCGTTGAAAGCTGCCGTTTTGTCTCCACACAAAAATATCCGGCAGCGGCATTCC